>JANLYZ010000058.1:0-18808 GCA_031365905.1 Chloracidobacterium sp.
GCGCGCAGCGGCTCAACATCAACGATCTCGAGGTTCAGCGTGTGAACTCCCGGCCAGGCGCCATCCGCGCTCGGCGGCGCCAGGCTGCTAATCGAGGCGTGGTTGGTTGCGTAGTCGACCGCAACGTAATCATGCGGTTGAAAGAAACGCATCTTACGAATCTTTTCCGTGCCCACGCGCGAGGCCGTGATATTCGCCACTGCTCCTGAAGAAAATTCCAGCCGCGCGTTTGCCGCATCGACTTTGTTGGTCAATATTGGAATGCCAACGGCGTGCAACTCGGTTACTTCAACATTCTCACCGACCAGCCACTGCACGATGTCGAGATCGTGAATCATCAGATCCAGCACCACATCGATGTCCAGTGAGCGGGCGGTAAACTCGCCCACGCGATGAATCTCAAAATAGACGGGATTGCGAACGTGTGGACGCAGCGCGACCAGCGCGGGATTGAAACGTTCGAGGTGTCCTACCTGCAACAACGCTCCACCCTTTGCGGCTGCTGCGATCATTTCATCGGCTTCGGCGAGCGTGCGCGCAATGGGTTTCTCTACCAGCACGTGAACGCCCGCCGCCAGCAACCCACACGCGATTTCGGCATGCGACTCGGTGGGGACCGCAAGGCTGACAGCATCAACGCGGCCCATCAGTTTACGCCAGTCCGCAGTCCACTCAACTTTTCTGTCAGCAGCGATCGCTTGCGCGGTTTCTTCGTTGAGATCACAAACCGAGACAAACTCGGTCAAGCCTTCAGCGGCGAGGTCAGCATGGAGGCGCGCGTGTTGCCGGCCGAGATGTCCCACGCCGATCACAGCGGTACGAAGTGGCATAGTTTACGGATTTCCTGTTTTCGTTTAGTTTATTTCACAGAAAGCAGTAGGCAGTGAGCAGAAGGCAGCAAACAAGACGCGCTTTCTGCCTTCCGCCTACTGCTTTCTGCCTACTGATTCAATCGGAGCTGAATATACTTGCATCCTTCAACGCTTGCCAAGCGCGGCACTGTTCTGCTTTTTCTGGTCATCGTCGCAATCTATTTCTTTGGCCTCGGTCATCTGCCGCTGGTTGGGCCGGATGAGCCGCGGTACGCGCAAGTCGCGCGCGAAATGTTTCTGCGTCGAGATCTAGTCACACCAACCCTCGGCGGAAATGCGTGGTTCGAGAAACCCGCACTGCTTTACTGGATGATGATCGCGAGCTTCAGAGTGTTTGGCGTGACTGAATGGGCAGCGCGTCTTCCGGGGGCCATCTGCGGCTTGCTTACAGTCGCAGCAGTTTTTGTGATGGGCCACCGGGTTGAAGGCAATGATGATGAAGCTAACAAACTTCAGGGCTTCGCTTTTTGGAGTGTGCTTGCGGCCGCGACAATGATCGGAATCGTAGCGTTTTCGCGAGCTGTCAGCTTTGACATCGTCTTAACAATGACGACCACCTGGGCGCTGGCCTTCTACCTTCTTGACGATTTGGATGCTTATCCGAACAGAAGGGAAAAACCGCGGCACCGGCTCCTTGTCGGTTTCTATATCTTCGTTGGTCTCTCACTGCTTGCAAAAGGATTGGTCGGCATTGTGATTCCCGTTGGTGTTCTCGGTCTCTTCCATCTATTCCAAAGGAAGTTACCCCGGCGGAAAACACTGCTCAGTGTGGTTTGGGGATTGCCGTTGGCGTTGCTCGTAGCCGCAACCTGGTATGTCCCGGTCATCTCGCGACATGGATGGCTGTTCGTCGATCAATTTTTTATTCAACACCACTTCGCGCGCTACATCTCCAACAAATATCATCACGCGCAGCCGGTTTATTACTATTTGTTAGTGGTGCCGCTACTAGCGATGCCGTGGACAGTCTTTCTGTTTGATGGATTGCTGCAATGCAAATCGTGGTTAACGCGCGCCAATGCGACTGACCGCGAGCCTGTTGATGATCGCTTGAACCGGCTATTGGTCTTTGCGTTAGCGTGGCTCTTGTTCCCACTGGTCTTCTTCAGTTTCTCAGGCTCAAAACTCCCCGGATATATCCTGCCGGCGCTGCCTGCGGTCGCGTTAATAGTTGGTGGGCGGTTGTGGCGGCCTCGCTTGGATACCAAAAGGTGGGCATTAAGAACGACTGCTGCGCTCTATCTGCTGTTCTCGATTGTTGCCCTTGCTTATTCCTGGCGTCTCGCCAACCTGCCGCATGCGTTAGTCATATCGCTGGTAGCGCCGCTATTCGTTAGCGGATGCTTCCCGTTTTTCTTTCCTCGCAAAACAGCCACCTCCGTTGTGTTGATGGCTGCCGCTACAGTTGTTGTTTTGCTTTTCGCATTTTATTTCGTTGCACCCGCGTACACAGAAACCGATTCGTCCAAGCTGCTGTTGCAGCTCGCGGATGCGCGCGGTTATTCGCAGACGATGATCTATGGCATGCAGCGCAGCGATCGCACGCCTGAATTCTATGCGGCGGGCCGCGTGGTCTACGGCGTTGACGGCGAACCGATCATGTACGAGTCGGCGGGTCAGGTCGTTGACGAATCCCGGAAGCGTGGCGATGCCGTCTTGGCTTTCGTGCCGATCGAGCGCGTAAGCCAATTAACCGGAATGGCAACGGCACAAACGGAAGTAATCGGCAACAACGGCCGGTATGCGATCGTTGCAGTGCGTGCGCGTTGAAAGCGGAAATGAAACAAAGGACTGCGGCTCAATGCAGGTTCTTGACGAAGAAATCTATGACCGGCCGGTCGTAGCCTTCGCCTTGTTCGCCGGTAGCCGACGGCAGCGTAAAGCCGCTCAAGGGCAAGTCGGTTCGTGTTTCCAGGTTTGCCGAATTCGAGAAGCAGGGGATGAGGGATTTGGTCGACTCGCGCAAGTAGCCGTCGTCTTCGCCGGCGAGCAGGAGAACTCGGCGAGTAGCCAAGCCCCGAGCCAGATCACATGAGCTCTGGTTATCGTATTGCCGGAGGAAATAGAGTCGCGTAGCGAAACGAGCGGGCACTAGCAGAGCGCGTGTATTCACGCGCGCATGGCTACGCACCGCCGCTTCAACCAATTCGTTCTGGCTACGCGGCACCGAGTCGAGCGCCAGCACCTGAATGCTGTCGTCCCGGCCCGCGGCGCGCAACGCCGCATAAGCACCCAACTCAACTCCAAAAACACCCACGCGTTCTCCGATTAGGTTTCGGCTTTCGCTTTTTAGAGAGCGAAGAAAGTCGAGCGCCGCCAGCAGGTCGTCGCCTTCGCGGCTGCCAAATGAAGTCCACTTGACACTTGGGTCCAGCGCGTGACCGCGCAAGTCGGGCCAGAGGATCGTGAAGTTAGTCGCCTCGTTTAGCTTCATTCCCAAATTGAGAAGCAGGGAACGGTCGCCGCCATACCGGTGCAATAAGATCACAGCCGGCGCTCCTTCGGCGCCGCGGAGCAGCCAACCGCGAGCCGAGGTGCCGTCGCGGTTGCGCCACGTTTCTTCAGTTACTTTCAAGGCCCGGCCGGTGCCGCTGATGGTGGAATAATTTGCCGGCGTGACGAGATAGGCGCGGCGCGGTGGATTCGTGATGCCGTAGACGATTGCGACCAGCGCGATAATCAGCGCCAGCGCCAGGGTGAGCAGGATGGGTAACAGTAATCGAACAAGCTTCTTGCCGAATCGTCGTCGGGTAGCCATATCGCGAAGGGATGAAGGATGAGGATGAAGAAGCCACGACGGTCGGCGGTTCATTCCACTCAGCCCATCATCAATGCTCGGATCCTTTCCTGCTCACGCGAGCAAAATCTTCCGGGGTGTTTACGTTGTCAAAAAAACGATCCGCCCCTGAAAGGCTGCTGAGTTCACTAAACGATACCCAGCGTGTGCGCACAGATTGTAACAGAGCGAGCGGTTTTCGTTCGCCGGATTTGATCAATTGTTCAGCCAGGGACAGACAAGGCTCAACGCGATAGAGCGAACAGAGCGGCTGGGGAATCCCGTCTTCCTGGATTGGCGCTACGGCTTCAAAGGCTTCGCGGCCGCGCGCGAGGCTCGCGAAGAGTTCGCTGGTGACGAAGGGAAAGTCGCAAGCAACTACCAGGGCCCAATCCGCGGCACAGGTTGCCAATGCGGCGTGCACGCCTCCGAGCGCGCCCCAATGCGGGAAAATGTCCGTGGCCGTCTTCAGGTGCTTGGTATCGCTTTCGAGTTGCGAGTTTCGAGTTTCGAGTTCTGAACCTCCGCGAATAACCGTGATTGATGATGTTACAAACACAAGTTCCGCTGCAATGCGTTCGACAAAACTCTGCCCACCCAGAACTAACCGCGATTTATCGGTTCCCATGCGGCGCGATTCTCCGCCCGCGAGAATAAAACCTTCAATTGCATCCGGCATGGGATGAATCTTAGGGCCTCGGAAGGAAATCAGGAAACAAGCGATCGAGATAGAGGAACGTTTTGTCTGTTTCGTGCGTCTAAGACCTACACCTTGACCCGTCTCGGGGTGAAAGCTATAGTCGCCCGAGAGCCTGAGTGGGCCGAAGATCGAGCATTAGGTAGCAAAGGGTATTAAATGAAAAGTTTTGCCAAAGTCCTTCTCATAGCGATCGTAATCACAGTTTTCAGTAGCTTCGCTGCCGCGCAAAAGTCGGCGGTTGATGCGAGCGCGAAGGATCCGCGCCTTTTCGCGCTCGAAGATCTTCGTCCGGGGATGAAGGGAACAGCGCAAACTGTGTTTTCGGGAACCGAGCCTGAGGAGTTTGGCGTGGAGATACTCGGCGTGTTGCCTGGTTTTCCAGCGCCGCGCCAATCAGCAATCATTGCCCGGCTCACCGGCAAAAATGTTGAAAAGACCGGGGTGTTCGCGGGCATGTCTGGCTCGCCAGTTTATATCGACAACAAGTTGGTCGGCGCCATCGCTTTTAGTTTTCCTTTTTCGAAAGAACCTATCGCGGGCATCACTCCCATCCAACAAATGATCGACATCTTCGAGAAGGGCTCGGCCGGCGAGACGCAGCATCCGAAGGAACCGCGCGCCGTTTCCTTTGCGCAGCTGGCCTCGACTGGTTGGAAAGCAACTTTGCCGAACCGGGCAATCGGTTCTACTTCGCTGATCGCGCCCGTGTCTTCAGGCTCGCGTCTCATCCCGCTCATGGGGCAACAGATTACTCCGATTGCGACGCCGGTAGTCTTCGGCGGTATCACTCAGGAATCCCTCGCGATGTTTGCGCCGCAGCTTATGGCTAACGGACTACTACCGGTTTCAGGTGTGGGCGGGTCGGCAGGGATGACCCCACTCGCGAAAGCTAATGAGAAAACACTCACGCCGGGAACTTCAGTCAGCGTTCAATTAGTTCGCGGTGATTACTCAATCGCGGCTTCTGGTACGGTCACGTTTCGCGATGGCGATCGCATCTACGCGTTTGGTCACCCATTCCTGGGTTTGGGTGCGTCAGACATGCCGATGAGCGAAACTGCGGTGGTTACGGTGATTGACAACGTGAATAATTCCTTCAAGCTGTCAGTGCCCGGCGAGATGATGGGATCGATTTCTCAGGACCGCGCCTCCGGCGTCTTTGGTAAGTTGGGCCAGGCGCCGAAAATGATTCCGGTAAAGATTAATTTGCACACGAGCCGCGATCGCACCGAGACTTATGCGTACGAAATCGCGAACGACTCGTTTCTGACGCCGCTGCTCTTGAACATCACCATCTTCAACACGATTACCTCGAGCGAACGGGCTCTGGGCGATTCCACGATCACCATCAAGGGCGCGATTAACGTTAAGGGTCAGGATCCGATTGAAGTGGATCACCGCTTTTCAGCAGGCAACTCGCCAATTCTCGCCGCCGGCTCAGTTGCAGGTCCAATTAACACGCTGCTTGGCAGCGGCTTCGACGACGTGCAGATTGAAGGCGTGTCGCTCGACATTTCGTCAACTGACACTAAGTATGCGGGCACCCTCGAGCGAATTGCCCTTAACAAGACTGAAGCTCACCGTGGCGAAAGCATCGAAATTCAAGCGTACGTTCGCACTGAATCCGGCAAACAGTTTGTGCAACGCATTCCGGTGAAGATTCCCGCGGACGCAATCCCGGGACAATTGCTGGTGTTCGTCGGCGATGGGGGAGCGCTTCAGGAAGGTTCTGCCGCCCGCGCTTTTGTCCCGCAGGATTTAGGCCAACTCGTGCAGGCAATCAACAAAGTGAAAAAGAGTGACCGCCTCTACGTGAAACTTTTCCGCATTACGCCGGGCGCTGTTATCGGCACCAGTGAACTGCCAAACCTACCGCCATCAGTTGTTGCTACGCTCAACAGTGACAGAAACTCCGGAGGTTACACGCCGACAGTCTTGTCAGCAGTTTACGAAATGGAGTTGCCGCCCGCGGAATTTGTTATCGCCGGTCAGCAATTGATTGGACTCGATATCGTGCCGTAAGGAGCTAGCCTTTTGACTTACCGGCACAACGCTCGCACAGCCGCTCGTGTTCTTGCTCTCCTCACTTTACTCCTGTGCTTCGTCGTCAAACTTCACGCGCAATGGGGAAAGCAAGTCAAGACCAGCACTGACCCCAGTATCGAAGCCCAACTGACTCCACGACAACAACCCAATCTGATCAGATACAACGAAGCGGGTGCGATCATGATAATGCGAACGCTCCATAGCGCCGAGGCAACTTACGAGGCGACCACCGGTAACGGTGATTATGGAACGATCGAGGAACTGGGTAAGGAAAACTTGATTGACTCCGTGCTGGCTGAGGGCCACCGCTATGGCTATCTCTTTCAAGTCAGACGCGAAAAACGCTCGTCAGAATCTCAGTCCTCATTTCAGATAGTAGCAGTGCCGCGCACCTACCTTAAGACAGGTCGACGATCTTTTTACATCGACGAAACCGGGGTCATTCACGCTGCCGACAAGAATGGCGCTGAGGTGAGCCTGGCTGATGATCCACTAGTTATCGATCCATAGATCTCTCGGCCTGCCATGTTTTCTCTGGTCTTGCGCATGCTATGCAATTCATCATTTGGTTTTCTGAGCACTGGCGTTTGGGATACCGCTTCCGAATTGTGTTCATGGCCGCGTTCTTGATCGTCCTCGTAGCGCTTCTTTATCCCTTCCAATCGACGACCGTGCCTCAATGGAATCTGCGCGTGGTTGACGACGCGGGCGCAGCAGTGCGGGAAATCATTGTCACTGAACACTGGCAGGATTACCTGCTGGAAGCAGACGGTCATGAGGAAGCGCTACGAACCAATCAGGACGGGTGGGTGAGCTTTGGCGCTCGCAACCTCAGAGCGAACATCCTGCGCAGGGTCTTCGCCAGGATTAGTAAGTTTGGAAGCAGCGATCGAGGTCGAGCGGTTCGCTACGGTGCTGTAGTTGTGTGGGGACAGAAGGAATACGAAACGAGCGTGGCCGTCTACCAAGGCGACTTTCCGCCCGCGGAAATACGCGTGCGGCGATTGAGATGACTTGAAATTCTTAGGCCTTTGCTTCGACAGTCAGGCATAAGCCCGCACGGTTGAGTAAGGGCTTTGACCTCCATGCAAGCGGAAGCCACTGTGAGGTTCAACGAGAGCCCTTGTTAACGCGCCGGCTTCACATCGGATGACCTTTTCGCCGCTGGCGAGTTTTCGCAGCGACGCCCGCGAGGCCCGTCCCGAGCAACAGCATGGTGGTTGGTTCAGGGACAGTCGTATCGGAATTGGGCTTGATAAAAAACTGCGCACAGAGAAAGTCTCTAAATTCGCCATTCTCCCCCGCATGCAGCGTAGTAGGTAGCACCGTCGCGGTCACTGAGAAAGTATCAAACTGGAAGATGAGCGGATCGACTCCGGTGATGCTAATCGTATCCTCGACCGCCGTCACGGTGAGCGAGGCGAGCAGGTTCAGGGTTTGAGTTTGCCCGTTGACGGTTAGTAACTGCGAGAAATTGAATTGATATGTTCCTCCTGAACCGAAGCCAGTGAAGCCGGCAGTGAAGAGCAGTGGATTGAGAACGGTCGTAAAACTATCGCCCAAAGAATCGAGCACATTCGAAGCTGAATGAGCGGCGCCAAAGAGCGCGTCAAAGTCTGGGTTTGTGGTGCCATGACCATTGTTGCCCATTCCCAGGAGCTGAAAGCCGCTCGTGCTGGTGACAATCTGAACGGGATCCGCTTTCGCGGCGGGTGCTATTGCCAGCACGAGCACGAGCACGGCAAGCGAAGCTCCAATCGTGGTTTTGTGCGACATGATATTTTCCAGTTGGCACTTCTCAATGGGCTTGCGCCCGAGTTGGACGCGAAGGCCTTGAGAGTTGGCTTGGGGCAACAAGCCAACTCAGGCGGGGTTGACGAAGTCTCGCGTTTGAGACATCGACCGGCACGAAATACTTTCTCTTGGTCTTTTGAAATAACGAAAACGATTCGCTTTCCAGAAATGTTTTAAAGTGCGGCGACGTGAGCACCTCAGCGCGGCTGCCGCGCCTGGGACCCCGCCTGTCGCCGCTTTGGTTTGCGGAAGCTCGACGCCGCGACCTTGGGGCTCAGTAGTAACGAGGTCGCGACAAGTCGCGACCGAACAAAGCGGTGACAGGTCACCGCACTCCAAAACTCTTAACCACAAACAGAAACCGCCCCTGCGAACCTGGCATCAGCTCGGCCGTGCTGGTGCAACCCAGGTTCTTGATTCTCATCTCAAGTCGTTCTGGGCCGAAGAGCAGCAGCGTTGCATTCGCTGGGGCCCAGCCGAACAATTGCCGCAGCATTTCTTCAAAGCGCTCGAGCGCGCGACAAGTAACGAAATCCACCGGAGGCGCCGGGACACTTTCGAAGCGCTCGTTCACCACGCTCGCGCGGGCCGAGGCGCCGGTTTGTGTTAAGACTTCGCGAAGAAACACCGCTTTCTTTTGCGCTGCCTCAATCAGAACAGCGCGCAGGTCGGGGCGCGCGATCAAGCAGGGGATGATTGGCAGGCCGCCGCCGGAGCCAACGTCTGCAACGCTGCTGTTATTAGGCAAATGCGTCAGCAGGACTAATGATTCGAGCACATGGCGGGTGGCAAACTCTTTTGGTGAGCAAGGGGCAACGAGATGGACGCGCGCGTTCCAGCGACTCAGCAGTTCATAGTATTGCGACAGGCCATCCAGAGATTGCGCGGTGAGCGCCACATCATAGCTAGCTGCTTCGTCCTTTAGCGTTTGTCTAAATTTGTTCGTCTGAGGAGTTCTCATTGTCTTGGCAGAAGCCCGCGCGTAAGCAAGGGCCTTTGACGTTGGCCTCTTAGCCCTTGCTTACGCGCGGGCTTCTGCCTGCTTTGTCCCTTTGCGTTGGGCATGCGATGCTAAAGACGACATTATTCTTTTCGAGCCTCTGTATGAGTTTATATGATTGACGACCTGGCTGGACAACTAACTGCTGAAATAGCGGAGCAGCACGAGCGGCTGGGTAGAGCCGTGACCGCAATCATCGCGGAATACGCCGCCAGTCTCGACTCTAGAAAGGTTACATCCGAAGCGACGCCCGCGGAGCTGGCAAAGATTTTCGACGAACCATTTCCCGAACAGGGAATAACAACCGAGAAGATCCTGGCACAGTTTACGAAAGACGTCCTGCCGCATGCGATGCAGGTGCCGAGCCCGCGTTATTACGGCCAGTTTAATCCCACGCCATTGCCGATCGGTGTCTGGGCCGATGCGCTGTCTTCCGCGTTGAACCAAAACGCGGGCGCGTGGCGCAACGGTCCCACCTCAGCAATGATCGAAGCTCGCGTGCTGCGTTGGTTATGCGAGCTGATTGGTTACGGGACCGAAAGCTTTGGCGTGTTGGCCAGCGGCGGCACGGAAGCAAACTTGATTGCGCTCAAGTGTGCGCGCGATCGGGCTGTGGGACAGACACTCCTGTCTGGCCCCTCGGCGGTATCAATGAATGGTTTGCGGTCTGCCCCCGGTGATCTGACTGTCTACGCTTCCGAACAATGTCATTTTTCAATCGAGCGGAGCGTTGACATCCTCGGCCTCGGTCGCAACAGCCTCCGCAAGGTTGCAACTGACGAAAACTTTCACGTCCGGCCGGACGCGTTGCGCAAGCAGATTGACGCGGATCGCAACGCCGGCTGCATCCCTTGTTGCATCGTTGGCATCGCCGGCGCGACTTCCACCGGCGTAATCGACCCGCTGCCTGAACTAGCGGCGATAGCAGAAGAAAATAACTGCTGGTATCACGTCGATGCGGCCTATGGAGGCACGCTGGCATTCTCCGAAAAGCATCGTGGCAAACTAAGCGGTATCGAGTTAGCTGATTCAGTAACGTTTGATCCACACAAGTGGATGTTCGTGCCGTTTGCGTGTGGCGCTGTGCTGGTTCGCGATGGTGGTCGGGTGTTGCGCGACGCGTTTGATATTACGCCGGAGTATCTGAACGAAGATCGCGGCGGCGCGGACGTAGAGTTTGATTTCTTTCGTTATGGCCAGATGGGCACGCGCCGGTTTAGTTCGTTGAAACTGTGGATGGCCATGAAGTTCATGGGCCGCGCCGGTTATGCGGCGGTAATCGAGCGCCAAATAGAACTCACCGAATACCTGGCAAAGCGGCTGGATGAACTGGCTGACTTCAAACGCGTCTCGCCGGTTGAAACGGCCGTTTGCTGTTTTAAGTACCTACCGGCAAACGCCGCGGCGGCTGAGGGCGTCGAACAGGATCGTTTGCAGCAGGAGCTGCAACGGAAGATCGAGCGCGGAGGAGAAGCGTGGATCACGACGACGGTGCTCAACGGGCGGCGCGCGTTACGCGTAAATATCAATAGTTTCCTGACTGAGCGCCGGCACGTGGATGATTTGATAGACTTGCTCGTGCGCACGAGTAAAGAGATTGTTTGAATTTTGGAGTGCGGCGACCCGTCGCCGCTTTTCTTACGTGGCGGCTTGACGCCACGTCCCCGCTGGACGAGTTTGGAGGTTGGTCGCGACAAGTCGCGACCGACCAAAGCGCTGACAGGTCAGCGCACTCCAAAGGAATTGAGCGAATGCATCTTAGAAATACATCACTAATCGTGCTTCTGATCTTCGTCGCTGCCGGCGCCGCTCATCGCGTCGCTGCGCAACCAGAATCGCCGCGCTCGCTGCCCGCAATCAAGTCTCAGGCAGAGTTTGATGCCCTGGCCGTCACTTACGATCCCGACACACCTTATGCGCTGCCTCACGTGCTCTTCGTTATCGATCGGAAAGATCAAAGCAAAATCTACTACGTCAATACAAAGCGCTACGCCTTTCACAAGGATTTTGTAAACGGAACCTATCTTTCGCTCGAGCGCGGTCAGGAGTTTTTTCAGAACAACTATCTGAAGCCGAACCGACGCTTCATTCTCGGTACGATTGCTTATCAAACTCCGTTGAAGCGCTGGACCTTTGAATTTTGGGAAGGCGATCTGATTCCCGCGGATCAAATCAAAATTGCTGCGGACGTAATCAAGGCGTCGTTTTTCCGACCCATCGCATACAAGCCAAATTCAATTCGGCAGGATGACGACTCGCGTGCAATTGCCGGACTGGAACGCGTGTCGCAAAGCGATATAAACAAGGAACAGGAATACCAGGCGCTGAACGTTGCCAAGGGTCTGGGCCGGATTCATGTGATTCCCAAACTCGATGACCACGTCGAGATTGGTTTCAACGAAATACTTGTGCTCGATGAGGTGCCGCTGCAACTGCCGCCCGTTGCCGGGGTGATCACGTCGCATCCGTCGACGCCGCTATCGCACATCAACCTGCTGGCGAAGGGCTGGGGCATTCCTAACGCCTACGTCAAAAACGCGTTGACACTGCTGAAACAATATGACGGTTGGTGGGTGGAGTTTGACGCGAAGCGCGATGGCTACACGATCAAGCGCGCCGGCCTGAACCAGTTGCACGAGTATCAGCGCCGTTTGTCGGAACGGGTTAACGTAATGAAGCCGCGCTTCAATCTTGCGGAGACACGCCTGCTCGGTCTCGCGCAACAGCGCGCGCCACAGGCGATCGCTTACGGTGGCAAATCCGCGAACCTCGGCGAAGTGATGAATGCACATCTGCCGGGTATTGTCGTGCCCAACGGATTCACTATTCCTTTCTACTACTACGACGATTTTCTGAAAGCGAACAAGCTAGACGATGCGATCTATGCATTGCTGGCCGACAAGAAGTTTGTTCACGATCCGGCCTATCGTCGCGAGCAGCTTGTCGCCCTGCGGGCGAAGTTTCAGGCGGCAAGGTTTGATGACGCGTTGCGCGCTCAGATTCTGCGACGTGCTCATCGCGAGTTTCCCGGTAAAGGCTTGTTTGTTCGCAGTTCGTCTAACTCGGAGGACTTGCCAAACTTCAGCGGCGCCGGACTCTACACGACCGTACCCAACGTGAAAAGCGACGAGGAACTGGTCGACGCCATCAAAACCGTTTGGGCCTCATGTTGGAACTTCGAAGCTTACGAAGCGCGCGAGCGAGCGAACGTCGATCACTCGAAAATCTTCATGGCAGTCTTGATTCAGGAGGGCATTAACTCCGAAAGCTCCGGCGTAATGATCACCGCTGACCCTTTTGACAAGGACAACAAGGGCGCGATCTATATCAGCGCCAAGCGCGGTCTGGGTATCAAGGTTGTCGAGGGTAAGAAGGTTGCGGAGCAGATCATCTATCGCGAGCGTGGGAATGCGGTGCAGGTACTGACGCGTTCGGATGAAGACAGCCTGCTGACATTTGACGAGAAGGGCGGCGTCAAGGAAATTGCAATCACCGGTGAGCGTGTGGTGTTGACTGACGACGTTATTCGCCGTCTCGTATCGGCTGCCGCCGCGATAAAACGCGTGTTCGGCAGTCGCGATCAGGACATTGAGTGGGCTTACATGAAGGGCCAGATATATATTGTGCAGTCGCGACCCTTCATTGCGGGTGGTTAAACCTAGGAGCGCGGCGGCCCGGGAGCGCAGGCATCCTGCCTGCAATGAGCGCCGCTCCGGCGCGAACCAATGGAGAGCGGAACGGGCAGGGCGTAAGCCTTGCTCTTACAAAAAAATGTCTGACAAAATCTTCATAGACGGAATTCTCAACGGACGCGTTGCGTTCGTCACTGGCGGCGGCACGGGCATCACCGGCGGTGTGGCGCGTGCGCTCGCAGAAGCAGGCGCAAACGTCGCGTTGGTTAGCCGCAAGCTGGAGAACCTCGAACCGGCGGCCAAGGCAATCAACGATGCGCGCGCTGCCGATACAAACCTTGGCGAAGCATTCGCGGTGGCAGCAGACGTGCGCAACCCAGATGACGTTGAGAAAGCAATCGCGGCCACTGTCGAACGCTTCGGCAAAATTGATATCGTTGTGAACGGCGCGGCGGGGAATTTTCTGTCGCCCGCGGAAGCGTTATCGCCGAACGGGTTCGGAACCGTAGTCGACATCGATCTTAAAGGCACGTTCAACGTTTGCCGCGCTGCGTTCGCGCAGCTTAAAGAACATCGGGGCCAGATTCTAAATATCAGCGCGACACTTCATTACCTGGGCACGCCGATGCAGCTCCATGTCTCTGCCGCGAAAGCGGGCGTCGATGCGTTGACGCGAAATCTGGCCGTCGAATGGGGACGCTACGGCATTCGTGTAAACGGGATCGCGCCTGGGCCGATTGAAGACACGGAAGGAATGAAGCGACTCGTTCCCGAACCAATCAAAGAGAAACTAAAGAAGAACATTCCCCTTGGCCGTTTCGGACGCATCAGCGACATCGAAAAGGCTGCGCTCTTTCTTTGTTCCGATGCCGCAAGTTTTATCAATGGCGCCATGCTGGTGGTTGACGGCGGGCAGTGGTTGTCGGCGACGAAGTTCATGTGAAGTTTCGGAACGCGGCTGGCCGCAAGAAGAATCCAATGAAGACTTCGCAACATCAACTGAGTTTGGTATTGGCCATAATTAGCAGTGTAGCTTTAGCGACTGCCGCTGCGCAGGAAGGGCAAAAGCCAGCACCGCCGAGCGATTCCGCGAAGAAGGCCAACGCGAGACCGGCTGCTTCGCCAACGGAAACGACCGAGCCGTTTGACGGCGCGAGTGTCGAGAAGATGGCCGCAAGCTGCGTCACGCTCGAAACGGAGTTGGGCGCAATTGAGATCGAGATGATTCCGGAGGTGGCGCCCGAGAGTGTGCGCAGCTTTCTGAATCTTGCCGCCACGGGCGCGCTCGACACCACAACGTTCAGCCGCACAGTGAAAGACTTCGTCATCCAGGGCGGCAATCTCTCCACCAGTGAAAAGTGGGGCTATGAACTCTCGAAACGAATGTCGCGCAAACTTCCCGACGAGCCTGGCCTCGTCAAACACGTGCGCGGGATCGTTTCGATGGCCCGGTCCGAAGAACCAAACAGCGCGACCACGCACTTCTTCATACTCGTTGGTGACGGACATCACCTGGACGGAAAGTTTGCAGCGTTTGGCAGGGTGACGAAAGGTATTGAGGTTGCGGACGAGATCAACAAAGCGCCGGCGGATGGCGAGAAGCCCGTTAAGCCGGTGCGCATCACTCGCGCTCTCGTGGCGCCTTGCAAGAAATGAAAAGGTTATCTGGACCAGGAAGTGCGGTACTCGTAGTTGGCATATCACTGTTGGCGTTGACGGGATGTGCTCAGTCCCCAGTTGAAAAACCAACCCCGGACGCGGCCAAACGTTTCTTGAAGTTGCGCGGTTACGACTTCGATGCCAAGTCGTTTCTGCGGGCAGCGGCAGCGAATGACGTGAGCGCCGTTGACGGCTTTCTCGCTGCCGGCATCGATCCCAATGTGAAAGATGATGAGACCGGCACGACCGCGCTCATCTCCGCGGCTGCGCATGATGACGCGGATGTCGTCAAGGTTCTCTTGCGCGGCGGGGCGGATGTCAACGCGAAAGACATGGGTGGCTACACAGCGCTCTTGCGAGCGCTCGAAAAGAGGAACTATGAGATTGCGGAACTGTTCCTGGTACAACCAAAGCTCGATGTGAATGCGCAAGGGTTCAGTGGTACAAGCGCGTTAATGTCTTACGCCGGGGCTGGTCAGGATGAGAACGTGCAGAAACTTCTCGCGCGCGGCGCCAATCCCAATCTGAAAGACGCCGATGGCGATACCGCACTGCATGGCGCGGCGCAACAGGGCAACGTAAAGATTTTGCAAATGCTGCTCGCGGCGGGCGCCGAGCCGAACGCGAAAAATAAACTTGGGGGGACGGCCTTGATGTGGGCCGGTGTTTACGGACACGAAGAAGTGGCGCGGCTGCTGATTGAGAAAGGCGCGAACGCGAGTTTGACGGACAACGAAGGGAAAACCGCAGCAGCTTGGGCCGCGAAAAATAAGCAGGACGGCGTGGCGCAACTGCTGCGCGAGGCCGAAAAGAAACGATAGCAATACTTGTGTCGATTCTTTGGAGTGCGGTGACCTGTCACCGCTTTTTTCTGCAGCGGCTGGACGCCGCAACTTGCGAGTAGTTCTGTTCAGAGGTGGTCGCGACAAGTCGCGACCGAGCAAAGCGGTGACCGGTCACCGCACTCCAAAAAATTCCAATGGTCAACATCGCCCTGCGACATCATCTGGCTCGACTCCTGAACGGCGAGAGTCTCACTCGCGGTGAAGCGTCCGAACTTCTCGAAGTGATGCTCGCGGACGATGCGAGCGACGCGCAAATTGCCGCTGCGTTAGTGGCCCTGGCTGCAAAAGGCGAAACCGTCGAAGAGCTTGCCGGCATGGCCGATGCCCTGCGCGCGCGAGCTGTCAAAGTTAATTCCTGTCACGCTGCTTTCATTGATACAGCGGGCACCGGTTCGAGTCGTGCGAAGACTTTCAACGTTTCGACCGCGGCCGCATTTGTAATCGCCGGCGCTGGACTTCCCGTTGCGAAGCATGGCAATCGCGCAGCTAGCAGTAAGTCAGGAAGCGCGGATGTGTTGACCGCGCTGGGAGTGAATGTCTCCGCATTGACGACCGTCACTGAAGATTGCCTGAACGAGATTGGAATCTGTTTCATGTTTGCGCCGCTCTATCATGGCGCGACCGCGCGCGTCGCCGGTATTCGTCGTGAGCTGGGTATTCACACGACCTTCAATCTGCTGGGGCCATTGAGCAATCCGGCCGGCGCGCCCAGACAAATTATCGGGGTGTGGCGTCGAGATCTGGTTGAGCTTTTGGCTAACGTTGCGGCAGCACTGGGAACCGAGCGCGCCTGGGTTGTGCATGGTGAGGACGGTCTTGATGAGATCACGCTCGCTGGGAAAACATTCGTCGCCGAAGCGCAGAATGGTGCAGTTAAGAGTTTTGCGATTGCGCCGAGGGATTTTGGCTTGTCCGAGAGTGCTCTCGATCACTTGCGCGGCGGAGACGCGGCAGCGAACGCGCAGACTATTCGCGCTGTGTTGTCAGGCGAATTAGGTGAGGAAGCGCGCGCATTGATTGTCATAAACGCGGCAGCGGCGTTGTTCGTTGGTGGCCTGACAGATGACTTAAATAAAGCCGCGAGGTTGGCCGAAGAAAGCATAGACAGCGGGACAGCGCAGACGAAACTGGAACAACTGATCAAGGCGACGAATTGAAGCCTGGGGAATTACATTCGATGATTCGTTAATGGATATTCTTTCTGAGATCATTGCGAGTAAACGGTTGCGCGTTGAAGCGGCCAAGCGCGCCTTGTCACTTAAAGAGTTGCGACTGATGGCTCTTGGGGCGCGCGCGGACGAGAGCCCGAATGCGCTTCGAGATGCACTGAGAGGCGCTGAAGTAAACATCATCGCTGAATTCAAGCGTCGTTCGCCTTCGAAAGGCATGATCCGCGACAATGCCGATGCTGCATCGATTGCGCGTAGTTATGAGTCAGCCGGCGCTGCGGCAATTTCTGTTTTGACTGAAGAAGACTATTTCGCCGGCTCACTTGAAGATCTGCGAGCGGTGCGGCAAGCGGTTTCAATTCCGCTGCTACGCAAGGATTTTATCTTCGATGAATATCAGGTGTACGAAGCGGCGGTTGCCGGCGCTGATGCGTTACTATTAATTGTAGCCGCGGTCGACGATGAAACGCTCGCGCAGCTGTTACGATTCACCGAAGGCTTGGGAATGGATGCGCTCGTCGAAGTTCATAACCGAGAGGAAATGGAGCGGGCGGTTGCGCACGAGGCAAAGCTAATCGGAATTAACAATCGCAATCTGCGCACGTTCAACGTTTCAACGGAAGCTTCGGTGGAACTCGCGCCGCTTGCTCCTGCTGACACGGTCCTCGTTAGCGAAAGCGGGCTAACACCGGATGAAGTTCAGAAATTACACGCTGCTGGATACCGAGGTTTTTTAGTCGGCGAGACGTTAATGCGGGCCGCCGATCCCGAAGCTGAACTGCGGGCGTTCAGAGAGAACTAAAGCAGATGGCGCTGGTAAAAATCTGCGGCATTACCAATCTTGATGACGCGCTCGCTGCGGTGGCTGCTGGCGCTGACGCGTTGGGGTTCAATTTCTATCCGCGCAGTCCGCGTTACATCAAACCCGAAGCTGCGCGCGGGATCATCGATCGTTTGTCTGAAGTGGGTCCTCCAGATCTGTTGACGGTCGGCGTCTTTGTTAACGAAAGGCTGGACGAGATTAAGAAGATTGCGGGGGTTGCGAAAGTTTCAGCCTTGCAGTTGCACGGCAGCGAGACGCCGGAATACTGTAAGACGCTGGAAGGTTATTATCTGATCAAAGTTTTCTCGACTCGCGACGAGTTCGCGCCCGAGATGGTTTTGAAGTACGACGTTCAGGCAGTCATGCTGGACGCTGTTGCTGAAAAAGTATTTGGTGGAACTGGCAAACTCAGCAACTGGTCTGCGGCGCGAAAAACGAGGGAGCTATTTCCGAAACTGTTTCTGGCCGGAGGCTTGTGCGCGGAGAACGTCGCAGCAGCGATCAATCGGGTGAAGCCGTATGCCGTTGACGCGTGCAGCCGGCTGGAGCGCGCTCCCGGGCTAAAGGATCATGAGCGAGTGCGTGCGTTTGTTAACGCGGTGCGGACGGCGGGCGGCTGATGATGCCCGGTAGTACCGCAAAGCGGTTGCGACCTACAGCCCAACGTTGCCGCTTTGCGGCTACGTTGGGTCTCGATGTAGAAAGAGGACGCAACCCCATCGGGGTTGAGGCGGATCGTCAATTGGCTACCCAGGGTAGCCGAGGCGGCAACCCTGGGCTGGAGGTCGAAACCGCCTTGCGGTAATTGATCATGTTTTCCCTGAGCTCGTCCGATATTAGAAGTCGTTATGACAGACTTTCAAACACAACCTGACGAACACGGCCACTGGGGCACTTATGGCGGTCGTTATGTCCCGGAGACTCTGATGGCGCCGCTGGAAGAGTTGACTTCGGCTTACCTGACAGCCCGCGACGATCCGTCCTTCCAGTCTGAACTAGCAACGCTGCTGCATGATTACGCCGGCCGGCCCACGCCTTTATTCTACGCTGCTCGCCTAACTGAACATGCCGGCGGGGCAAAGATATATCTGAAGCGCGAAGACTTGCTCCACACTGGCGCTCATAAGATTAACAACACCCTCGGCCAGGTCTTACTGGCGCGACGGATGGGTAAGCGACGCGTGATCGCGGAGACAGGTGCAGGGCAACACGGCGTAGCGACGGCGACAGTTTGCGCGCTCTTTGGTTTGGACTGCGTTGTGTACATGGGCGCGGAGGACATGCGGCGCCAGGCGTTGAATGTGTTTCGCATGAATCTGCTGGGCGCTGAAGTGCGTGAAGTGAATGCCGGCTCGCGCACGCTCAAGGACGCGATCAATGAAGCGCTGCGCGATTGGGTGACGAACGTTGCAGATACTTACTACCTGCTCGGCAGCGCTCTCGGCCCGCATCCTTATCCGCTGATGGTGCGCGATTTTCAAACCGTGATCGG
>JANLYZ010000073.1:0-10280 GCA_031365905.1 Chloracidobacterium sp.
GGTAATCAAGAATAAAAGCGCTCTCATCGAATTCCGGGATGAACTCCGAACCAAGAAAGCGATAAAGAACGAAAGAGCCAAGCCCCACCAGCAATATGACAACGATCACCATCCAACGATTGTCGAGCGCGTGGCGCAACACCCATTCGTAACGCCGGATGATTCCGCCCAGCAGCCGGCCATTCTCTTCTTCGTCCTCAGGCTCAGACTCATCCTCAATCTCTTTCTTTTCACTGCCGGCGCCGGGTCGTCGCTTCACTTTTATAAAACGTTCCGCCAGCACTGGGGTAAACGTGAGCGCCAACACCAGCGAGGTGAGCAGCGCAACTGCCATGGTCAACGCGAGTGAACGAAAGAAGACTCCGGTCACACCGGTCAACAGCGTGAGCGGCAGGAAGACAACGACCGGCGTGATTGTCGAGCCGATGATCGGAACGGTGATTTCGGAAACGGCGCGTTGCACGGCCTCGCGCCGCGACTGTCCATGCGAAAGATGGGTGTAGATGTTTTCGACTACGACAATCGCATCGTCAATCACGAGCCCAATCGCAGCGGCCACGCCTCCCAGTGTCATCAGGTCGAAACTGAGTCCCGCGAGCCACATCGCCAGGAAAGTCACGAGCACCGTAACCGGAATGACAAGTATCGCGACGAACGTTGTGCCCCAGTTGCGCAGAAAGGCAAACAAGATCACCACCGAGAGCAGCAAGCCAATCAGGATCGAGTCGCGCACGGATTTGATCGACTCTCTTACCAGCAACGACTGATCGTAGTAAGGCGCGATGCGCACATCCTTAGGCAGCTCATTCTTCATCGCCGCCAGTTCCGCTTTCACTTCGTCAACGACGGCGACGCTATTCGCGTCCGGTTGGCGATTGATGTTGACGAGCACGGCGGGTTTGCCGTCGGCGGTGACAATGGTGTACTGCGGCTCCACGCCGGGCGCGATCGTCGCGACATCGGCGAGCGTTACCGGAGCGCCGTTCACGGTCGCGACCACAATGCTGTTGAGCTGTTCGGGTTTAGTTGCCTGGCCGTTGATCAGCGCCAGCTCGAGCTGATGGTTCTCCTCGATCAGTCCGGGCGAAGCGAGAATGTTCGAGTTCTTCACAGCCTCGACAACCTGTTGCGCGGAAACGTTGTGGGCCACGAGCCGCGCCGGATCGAGGACCACATGAAACTCGCGCACCTTGCCACCCGCGACGCCAACGTTTGCTATTCCCGGCAGACGCGCCAGCCGCGGGCGAATAGTGTAAGTCGCGATATCGCGCAAGCTGGCCAGGTCGCGCTTGTCAGAAGTTAAGCTGTAGCCCGTAACCGGAAAGACAGCGAAGGTGAGACGTTCGACATTGCGAATCGTGGCGGTCGGCGGCAGCGTGGCCGCGAGCTGCGACAACCGTGCTTGCACCAATTGCAACGACTGTAGGATGTCGACGTGCCAATCGAAGAAGAGGCTAACTTCCGACGCGCCGCGTGAAGTCGTGGACTTAATACGCACGATGCCGGGTATGCCGTTCATCGCTTCTTCGATTGGACGCGTAACGGCGACGAGCGTTTGCGGCGCGGGCACGACGTCGTTCTCAACAATGATGACGATGCGCGGAAAATTTGTTTGCGGAAATATGGCGACCGGCAATTGCGACGCGGCGTAAAGACCCGTCGCGCACAGCAGCGCGATGATCACTAAGACGGCGCGCGCTTGATTTGAAACGACCCTGGCAAGCTTCATGGTTCTTATTTGGAGTGCGCTGACCTGTCAGCGCTTTGGTTAGCTGCGACTTGTCGCAGCCGATTACAACGCAGCCTTCTCCTGGTCGACACGGGCGGCGTCAAGCCGCCGCCAGAAAAAGCGGCGACGGGTCGCCGCACTCCAAGGTCATTTCTCGTCCGGCTTCTTCTCGTCGGTCGCCTTCTCGTCAGGCTTCGCTTCGCTTACCTCAACCCTCGTTCCATCCGCCAAAGCGAAGTTGCCTTCAATGACCACAGTCTCCCCGCCTGACAAGCCTTCAGTAATCTCGATCTTCTCCGGTGTGCGAATGCCTACCTTCACCTTGATCTCTCTCGCGACGTTCCTTGCATCGACGACCATTAATGTTCCTTCGTTTCCATTGCTCGCGTCGAGGGTGACGGCAGAGGCGGGAACTACGACGGCAGCATTCTTTGTTAGCGTTGCCGCAGTAATCTGGGCCGCGCCATTCGCGCGCAGCCGGCCGGCGCCATTCGCAAGCGTGACCCAAACTTCCACGGTGCGATTGGTCGGATCGCTGGCGCGGCTGATGAGCGTGACCTGGCCGGTCATCTCTTCGCCGGTCGTGTCGGTTGGCAAAACTTTGGCCGAGTCGCCCACCTTGAGTTGCGCGGCAACCGTGTCCGCGAACGGCGCTTTTACGATCACCTGACTGATGTCGGCAATGTTGACGAGCTTGCCGCCCGCCGCCGCAAACTCGCCCTGATATTGGAACTGATCCGTAATGATGCCGGTGATCGGTGCGCGAATCGTGGCGTAACTCAGTTGCGCATCGAGCGTGGCGACGCGTTGCTGCGCCGCCTGCACGCGCGCCGACGCCAGCGCGCGGTCATTAGGATTCAGCGACTTCTGGCGCAGCGTCACTGTTTCCTCGGCAAGCCGCAATTCGTTTTCAGCAGTAGTGAGATCTGTTTGCGCGGCCTCCAGATCTTTCTTCGAGATGCCGCCATTCTGAAAAAGCACCTGGCGGCGTTCGTAAGTCGCGCGGGTCGCGGCCACATGCGCCGCAGCGTCACGTAGGGCTTTCTGATCCTGCGCGTTGGTTTGTGGGATGGTGCCGGTAGTTACGCTGCGCTCGTTTGCGCGTTCCTGATTGAGTGCTGCAATTGCTTCGTTGCGTTGGGCCACGAGGTCGCGCGACTCAAGCACTGCAATCACCTCGCCGGCTTTCACCAGTTTATTTTTCAGGAGACCCATGGTCTTGATTTGTGCGCTAATCTTTGCGGCGACTGTCGCCTGCTCGCGCGGAAAGATAGTGCCCACCGCCGACACCGGAGCCGAAATGGTTTCCTTCTCAACTTTTGCCACACGCACGCTGACAATCGGTGCGACCGTCGCTTCCGCGCCTGATGAGCTGCGCCACTTCCAAATCAAGAGAACCAACAACACCAGCGCCACGATCGCGACCGCCGCGACGATCATCACGTTGCGCTGGCGCTCACGGCCCACGCGTTCACGCCGCACGGCGAGCAATTGCTCACGCTCGGCTTCGGTTGGCTTTCGCGCGTCGCTATCGCCCAACCAGTCGGTATCAGTTGCGGCGTCCGGCTTTCTTTTGTCTTCAGGATCTTGATTCATTGTCCGGTTGCCTGTCGCAGGCGCGCGAGCGCCGTTTGGTAATCAAAGATTGCCTGGTAAAGAGCGAATCTTTGCGCAGCGAGCGTGGTTAGCGCGTCAGTCACTTCAATTATCTGCGCTTCGCCGGCCCGGTAGCGCGCGATGGAAGCGTTAAGATTACTCTGCGCTTCGGTGATGCCTGTGCCGGCGAGTCGGATACGCGTGGCAGCGGAAGCTACCTGCGCCTGCGCCGAGTAAAACTCCTGCGTAAAGCCGCGCGCTGCAATCTTGCGCTCGTTCTCCGCGATTTGCGCGCGCAACTGCGCCTGTCGGCCGCGGCTCCGGCTTGCGCCCCAATCGAATATCGGAATCGTCAAAGTGATCGCGCCGGACACGCCCGAGTGTTCCTTGATTCGTGGCGGCCGTAGCGAGTCAGAATCAAAGCCACCGAGTATCGAGTAAGAAAGTTCCGGCAGGCGATCTGCTCGCGCGATCCTTACTTCCTGTTTGGCCGCGCGGAGCTGCGCGTCAAACTGGGCAAACTCAGGCCGGCGCGAGATGTCGGCGACTTTAAACTGCGACGCTTCAGCAGCAACCGGCGCCATCAAAGACAAATCCATTGTGCTAATGGCTCGATCAAAATCGTAGCCGACGAGTATGCGCAACGATCCGGCGGCTACTTCCTCGTTGGCCCGCGCGCGCTCCAACTCGTCGCGTCGTGAGATCGTTTGCAACTGCGCTCGCGTCAAATCCACCGAAGCGACTTCGCCGCCATGAAAGAGCAATGAAGTGATGCGCTCAAATTCTTCCGCCGCTGCCAAGTTCTGTTCAGCCGCGTCTCGTTGCGCCGTGGCCAGTGCCAATCCATAGTAGGCATCGATGACGGCCTGGGCCAACGCGCGCCGCGCTACTTCAGTGCCGGCATGTGCGGCCTCGAGCAGCGCGCGATTTTTGGCCAGCGTGGCGCGCAAGCGGCCCGCGATATCGAAATCGCCGGCGACACTAACGTACGCCTGGTATTCGCTGATTGCATTGTTGGCGATGAAGCTTGGGGTGCGCGGCATTCCTGGCGGCACACCGAGGGCCGGCGAAGTGTAAAGATAACTGAGCGGCGCCGTAACGCGCGGCAGAAACGCAGCCTTCGCCTGCCTGACATCTTCAGCCGCTATTCTTTCATTCAGTCCGGCTTGCTGAAAGTTCGAGGCCAGCGCGTTGGCCAATCGCAATGCTTCATCAAGCGACAACACTTGCGGTTGCGTGGCTGCTGCGCCCAATGATGCCATGCGGGACGGTGACGTGGACGGAGTGCCGGCAGGCCGAGGGGCGGGCGCGGGCAAAGCAGGTGCTGAGAATGGAGTGCCTTGCGGCAAAGGAGTTGGCTTTGGCAGGGGACGCGGTTGCTGAGCTGGCGGCGGCGATGATGTCGCCGGTTTGTTCTGTGGTTGCGTAGCAGGCTGTTGGCCGAGCGCCACCAACGACGCTACCAGAACAACGCTCGCCGCCAACCAGATCTTCAGACCACTCTCAAAGAATTGGAGTTGAGTCCGGTTAGATGAGTCCAGCGACCGCTTGATCACACGTGCAGCCATATGCAGTTCGAACGATTTGCAAAATTAGGGAAGTGGAAGTTTAGCATTCGGGGACCAGGTTTTCTAAAGGAGCGACTCATCGAGGGTCTTTTTCGATCCTACCCCAGGGTCATAGGAAAAGAAGGGACGCTCGCGTGCTGGCAAAGCGTCCCGTCTCACCTCCGGTTCAAAACGCGCGACAGTCGCGCTAGTGCTTCTTTTCCTTGGCCTCGCTCCGCTTTTCGGCCGCTTCCTGTTTCCTGTTCTCGTGCTCGACGCGCACGACCTTCCCGGTTATTGCGCTCACTTGCACTTCATCGATCGTGCCTTTCGCGTTCCGGATATCAAACGAGTAAACCAGCTTGCCATGCTCGCGCTCGAGTTCAGCACTTTCGACTTTGCCCGGGGCCCGCTGGAGGGCAATTTCCTGCGCTCGCTCTTTGCTGATCTTTGCCTGTTTCGCGAGCTTTGCTTCATTGTTAGACTCTTCCTGTCCGGGTCGCACGGGCGACGCAGATGCCACCAACGAACCGGCGGCCAGAATCGCTGAGATAAATACTGCCGACACGAAATCCTTCTTCATAAAACCTATCTCCTTGTACTGCTCGATGTTGCCGTTTGAGTGGGGCAGGACGCACTTCACGCCAGACCTATCACTCCTTTTTTACCTGGCCACCCTACAGTGACGAACATGACAGGAGGATTAACTTGAAACGCCAAGGCGCCCCGGTTAGGAGCAGGAGGCAGCCGGCAGGAGCAGGAACACGAAGGAGGGAATCGTTGGTGGCGCTCGTTGTCGTTGTCCTGCAGACTGCCCTGCCCCTGCCTCCTAAAATCCCTGGCGACCTTGGCGCCTTGGCGGTTAGATTGGAAGGTGATTCGGCAGTGAAATAATAAATGTCGAGCCTGTGCTATCTGATCGGTCAAGAACAATGCTGCCCCCATGCAGTTCCGCTACCCACTTCGCAATTGAAAGCCCGAGGCCGGCCCCACTGCCATTCAGAGACTCGTCACGTGAACGCGCCTTATCAACGCGAAAGAAACGATCAAACACATGCGGCTGCGCGGCGACGGGAATACCCGGACCCGTGTCTCTGATCACGACTTCGCAATTGTGTTGGCCCTCTTTCACATTGACCCGCACCTGACCACCCTCGGGGGTGTACTTGATCGCGTTGTGCAGCAGATTGAGAACCATCCTCCGCACAAGTGGCTCATCGCCGCGAAAGGCGATCTCACTTGCCGGCGCTTCGTAGAGAATCTCCAGATCCTTTTGCGCCGCCAGTGAACGCACTGAGCGGACGCATTCGTTCATGCTTTCGTCGAGATAAAAATCGGCGACCACCAGCGGATACTCGCCGGCGTCAGCGCGCGCCAGCGTAAATAGATCCTCGACCATGCGCGTCAGGCGCTGTCCCTCGTCGTTCACGATGGTGAGTGATTCGCGATACTCCGCCTCCGCCCTCATCGGCTGAGAAAGCGCTACTTCCGATTCTCCGCAGACGACGGCGACTGGTGTGCGCAATTCATGCGAAGCATCCGCCATAAAGCGCCGCTGTTGCGCGAATGATTCATCAAGCCGCGAAAGCAGTTCGTTAAAAATACGCGCCAGGCGACCCAGCTCAGTATTGTTCGGCGGAACCGGTATCCGCTCGTTCAGATTCGACGCTCCAATTCGCGCGGCCCGTTCGCCCATCGTTACGACCGGCGCGAGACTCTTGCGCGCCAGGAAATACCCACCCAGAGCGGCAATCAAGAGGGCAATCGGAATAGCTACCGAAAAAGCTTCGCGCGCCGACTCAAGCGTCTGCTCCTGATTCTGTAGCGGAGTTGCGATCAGCAACGTGTAGCTTTCCTGGCCAGCCTGCATCAACATTGCCACGGCGCGAATCGCCCGGTGACCGCTGAAAAACGTTTCATAGGAAGGGCCCGAGCTTGAAGCCGAACTTATTAACTTGTCTAACTGTGCTTTCGCAGCCGGCAAAGTGAACCACTCGTTGCCCTGTAAAAAACCACCGGAAGGGTTTGACGCTAAGACCAATCGCCGCTCGTGGTCGTAAACCATTACCTGTTGATCTCTGAACCGAAAACCTTGCGCGGCCTCCTTCACGGCGTCGTCACCGCTGTGACTTTCATCGCTCAACTCACTGTTGAAGCTGGAAGCAAACGAATTGGCTGTGTCCAGCAGCGCGTCGTCGGTGCGTTGGTGGGTTGCTCGCGCCAGGTAGAAATAAAGCGACACTGCGAAGATTACTAATATGAGCGCCAACACACCCGTGTACCAAAAGGTGAGCTTAACCCGCATGGAATTGAAGACTAAAGACCTGGGGCGACTCATCGCGTTCACGTTCATAAGGAATTTCCTGAGAGTTTGGCAGGAACCGGCGTTCGATCGGAAACCGCATCGGGCGCTGCCAGCATGTAGCCGGCGCCGCGCCGCGTGTGAATCAGTTTCTGTGAAAACCCGTTGTCTACCTTGCGCCGCAGACGATTGATGTGCACGTCAATGAGATTGGTAAGCGGATCGAAATTTTCGTCCCAAACGTGTTCGGCAATTTCGGCGCGACTAACCACGCGGCCTGCTTCACGTGCCAGATACTCAAGCAGCGCATATTCTTTGGTAGTAAGCGCAAGTGTCTTGCCCTTGCGCGTGGCCCTTTGCGCGCCGGTGTCGAGCACGAGATCGCCGACGCTGATTGTGGCCGAACGAACAACGCGTCCCCGGCGCAGCAAAGCCCGCAGCCTGGCCAATAGTTCAGTTACTGCAAACGGCTTGGTCAGATAGTCGTCGGCGCCGCTATCGAGTCCGGTAATTCGATCCTGCACCGTGTCACGAGCGGTAAGCATGATTACCGGAACGGCAATTTCGGCGGCGCGAATTTCTCGGCAAACCTGGAAGCCGTCGCGACCCGGAATCATCACATCGAGAATCACGGCGTCGTAGTCGTTAATCGACAACTTGTAGCTGGCCTCGTCGCCATTGCCGACAACATCAACGGCATAAGCCTGCTCGCGCAAACCCTTGGCGACAAAATTCGCAATCCGTCGATCATCTTCTACCAGGAGGATTCGCATACGTCAGTGCTCAAACTAAAAATTCCACGCGAGCATACCACCGAAAACATGCGCGCGGGTTGTGCAGACGAAGGATAACTGGGGAACAATTTAGATCTAAGCAGGCGACGCCGCCAAGTCCGAAGACTCCAGTTGGATGAGCACCGCTCTCGGAGGCGTGTTTATGGTTCTGGGCCAACCTCGCACTAGACCTTCACCATAACCCGACAAGCTTCCACCATAGTGGGCCAATACCCAGCCAGAAGACCAGGTTGAGAAGTGAGATCAAGAAACCGAGTTTCCACCAGGTTCCCTGCCCCACATAACCCGCGCCGAAGTAGATCGGCGCTGAGCCGGTGCCGTAATGCGTGATGCCTGCGTTTAGGTTGGAAAAGAAAGCTAG
This sequence comes from Chloracidobacterium sp., assembly GCA_031365905.1. GTDB lineage: Bacteria > Acidobacteriota > Blastocatellia > Pyrinomonadales > Pyrinomonadaceae > PSRF01. The sequence continues at coordinate 8,330 of JANLYZ010000073.1, forward strand.
TGCGAGCGCCGCCAGCATAACGGGTACACCACCCGCCAGAGCTGCGGTCAGAAATACGGGATAGAGCGCGGTGACGTGCGCGGTCATGCTAGCGAAGCAGTAGTGAACATACAAGTAGGTAACAACCAGCGCCAGCAGTGCGGCTTTCCACGGCCAGCCGCCAAGGTGGGCGAAGACGCCTTTTGACATGACGTCAATGACGCCGACTTCATTCAAAGAGCTGGCCATCATGAGAAGTGGGGCGAACCAGATCAATGCGTCCCAGGCTTTTCGTTCGGACAACAAATCGTCCCACGCCAAAACTCGAAAGATGAGAATCGCGGACAGACCCGCCAGCGCTACGAATGCGTTGGCGATGCCGTGTAAAGGAGAAGTCACCCAGCCAACCATTACGGCCACCAGGATGACAACCAGAACAATCTCATCTCGTTTCATTCGCCCCAGACTGTGAAGCTTCTCTTTTGCCAGCACTCGTGCCGGCTCGATGTTTTTTAGTTCCGGCGGATTCAGACGATAGAGCAGGTAGGGCACGAAAATCATGGAAAGCAATCCAGGCACGGAAGCAGCCAGCGCCCAACGCAGCCAGGTCAATTCAACGTGTCCAATGTCGCGTGCGAAACCGGCAATTAGAGGATTGGCAACCATGCCCGTAAGAAACATTGCCGAGGCTGTATAGGTGGCATGAAAACTAACCAGCGTCAAAAAACTTCCGATCCGGTTCGCCGTTGGCCCAGGCTCTGACTCGAGGGCCTCACACAGGCTGCGCGTGATGGGATAAACAACGCCGCCGCCCCGCGCTGTGTCTGAAGGAACGAAGGGCGCTAATACTACGTCCGCGGCGACCAGCGAATAAGCGAGCGTCAGAGCGCTGTGTCCGAAACGCCGGATGAATAGATAGGCGATGCGCAGTCCCAGTCCCGTCGTGATCACGGCCCGCGCAAATAAGAAAGCGGTGAAGACCAACCAAACCGTGGGATTACTGAATCCTGAGAGTACTTTCTCAGTGGCCAGAGTTCGCGTCAGCACCAGCAGGGTCATCGCGACTACGACGCTGACGCCCATTGGGACCGGACGCGCAACCAGTGAAACGATGGTAGCGGCAAAGATAGCCAGCAGGTGCCGTTGGGCGGGATCCAATCCCGGCACCGGAAGAAAATATAATAAGGCTCCCGGCACGAGCACGACGGCCCACCGCCATGAAGCAGGCGGCTGCGGTAAAGTCAAAGTCAGAACTTTCTCAGTTTTAGTAGCCAAGCGTCGTGTGACCCTCTGTGTGCTAACTTTTCAAGCTTCCAGTTCTGCGATTCATATTCCAACATAAAGTAGTAACGCCGGCAGAAAGATTCCTATCGCTAACGAAATATAAACTAACGTGTGCTTCCTCGAATATTTGAATGCCATGTAAATTCCGAGCAGGCTCGTCGTTATCAGACCTGTCGCTGCGAGAACGAAGAAACCTTGAAGTGGAACTGAACGCTTGGCGCCCGAAGTGCTATCCAGGCGTTGGTTTCTGTGCAGTTGCGATAGTTTGACGATCCATGAAGGCGGAACGTATGAACTGCCCTTCGGCGTTTCATGTAATTGCACAACTTGCAGCAAACCTGAAAATGCCAGGAAGACAAGAAGTGGCGCGCAGAGCGTGCCAAGGTAGAGATGTATCTGTCTGACTCTATTCATCGTCGCTAACCTGGGTAGTTTTGTCCGCAAAACATCTTGTCACGTAAAAGATCGAGCAGCGTTGTGAAGAGTTCGGCGCCTTCGTGTTGCTGGCCACTGCCGTCTCGAACTCTTCACACGTTGCTCGATCGGAAATTGCTGACTACCAGTTCAGCCGCACTCCAAGCTGAATCTGGCGCGAACTGGTTTGCGTGGATGTGATTCGGCCCGCAGCTCCAATTGCGGCGCCCGACTCGCCAAATACCGCGTTATTGCTTAACGGCGGCGCGAAGTT
>JANLYZ010000076.1:0-12622 GCA_031365905.1 Chloracidobacterium sp.
TGTTGCGCCACGCGCTCGACAATCGTTGGATGGTGATCGTTGTCATATTGCTGGTGGGGCTTGGCTCTTTCGTTCTTTATCGCTTTCTTGGTTCGGAGTTCATCCCGGAATTCGATGAGAGCGCTTTTATTCTTGATTACCTGGCGCCTCCGGGCGCTTCGCTCGCAGAAACCGATCGCATGCTCCAGCATGTGGAACAGTTGATCCGTGATGTTCCGGAAGTTGAGAGTTATTCACGGCGTACGGGGCTGGAGCTGGGGCTATTCATCACTGAACCAAACAAGGGCGACGTGGCGGTGAAACTAAGGCCCGGCCACGCGCGGCCAACCGATGAAGTGATCAGTGATCTGCGCAAGGAAGTCAAGAAGTCGGAGCCGTCGCTGGAGATAGAATTTGTCGGCATTCTCCCGGACATGATCGGCGACCTGACGAGTTCGCCCGAGCCGATCGAGATTAAGCTCTTCAGCGAAGACGAAACCGCGCTGCATCAAAAGGCGGAAGAAGTTCAAGCAGTGATACAGAAACTGAAGTATGTGGTTGACACCAAGAGCGGTGTGGTTGTCAGCGGTCCGGCAGTCATCTTCAATATCGATCCGCAACTGGCCGCGCGTTTTGGAGTGAGCGCGACTGACGTGGCAAACACCGTGACGACCGCGATGACAGGCGATGCGAGTTCTACAATTCTCCAGCAGGACAGGTTGATTTCAGTGCGCGTGATTTTTCCGTCGGAAGCGCGCAACTCGCTGGAACAACTGCGCGCGTTGCAGGTGCGCTCGTCGTCGGGAACACTCTTCCGTTTGGATCAAGTGGCGCAGATCGATTACAACAAGGGGCAAACTGAGATCCATCGCGATGGTTTGCGGCAAACGGTTGCGGTTACCGGGCGACTTGAAGGAAAGGATCTGGGCACGGGCATCAGTGAAATCAAGAGTCTGCTGGCCAAAGAAGTAAAGTTTCCGCCGGGCATGACGGTGGAATACGGCGGAATTTATAAGGAGCAACAGGCAAGCTTTAAGGAACTCGCTCAGGCGTTGTTTCTGGCAATTGTGCTCGTCTTCATCACGCTGCTGATTGAGTTTCGTTCCTTTGCGCATCCGATTTCGATCGTTACGGGCGCGGTGTTAGCGCTGGGCGGTGTGCTGCTGGGACTCTTCCTAACCGGGACCACGCTCAATATAGTTTCGTTGATGGGTATGATCATGGTGGTGGGCATCGTCGCGAAAAACGGTATCCTGATGCTCGATGCAGTGGAAGATCATCTGGCTGCCGGTGACACATTGCGCGAGGCGCTGCTTAGATCGGGGCGACGTCGTTTTCGTCCCGTGTTGATGACTTCGCTGGCTGCGATCCTGGGAATGCTGCCATTGGCGCTCGCATTGGGTTCGGGAGCGGAGCTGTTGCAACCGCTCGCTATCGCTGTGATTGGCGGACTAATGGTCGCGCTTCTGCTGTCGTTGGTGGTCACGCCAACTGTCTATGCGATGTTGAGCCGCGAACCGCGGAAATAACAGAGGTCAGAGATCAGAAGTCAGCAAGAGCAAGAGACCCAAGTGATCTTTGTTCTCTGCCAGCCTGAAGGGCTGCAAGATAGTAGCCGGTGGTCGAAGCGGAGCGTAGACCACCGGAAACGAATGAAGAATGGTTTCGCACCTTGAAGAGGTGCCAGAACGAACTAACAGAGATCAGAAGTCAGAGATCAGATGTCAGCAAGAGCAAAGCCCGCTCGACTTGATTCGCTGACTTCTGACTTCTGATCTCTGACCTCTACTTTCTCCAAGGAGACTCTTATGAAATCACGTCTAACGCTTTATTTGTTTTGCGTATTAGCCATGTTTGCGATTCTTGTGCCAGTCAACGCGAAGCCCGCAACCAGCTATCACCTGCTGAAAAAGTTTGTGCTGGGCGGCGAGGGCGGCTGGGACCTGTTGGCCTTCGATGCTAATCGCTTGTACATCTCGCGCGGCACGCATGTGATGGTGGTCGACGTTGATTCCGGCGCGATTGTGGGCGATATACCAAACACGCCGCGGGTTCACGGCATCGCGATCGCGCCGGAGTTTGGCAAAGGGTTCATTACCAACGGCGGTGACGCAACGGTCACGATTTTCGATCTGAAGACGCTCAAGGCACTAAGCCAAGTGAAGGTTGGCGAAAACCCAGACGCGATTATTTACGACCCCGCAAGCAAGCGCATCTTCAGCTTCAATGCGAAGAGCAAGAATGCGACAGCCATTGACGCTAAGACAGGAGCGGTAGCGGGAACGCTGGCGCTGCCGGGGCAACCGGAGTTAGCCGTAGCCGATGAGCACGGCAAAGTCTTCGTTAATCTGGAAGACAAGAGCGCGGTGGTGGAGTTTGATGCTCGTAAGCTCACGGTCGACGCCACCTGGCCGCTCGCGCCCGGCGAAGAACCCACCGGAATCGCGCTCGACAGAAAACATCACCGCCTGTTCTCGGTCTGCGCTAACAAGCTGATGACGGTGCTGAATTCTGAGAACGGAAAACTTGTGACGACAGTGCCGATCGGAAGTGGCCCTGACGGTGCGGGTTTTGATTCAGACTTGCAACTGGCTTTCAGTCCAAACGGTGAAGGCACGCTAACGGTGATTCACGAGGATTCGCCTGATAAGTTTAGCGTGGTTGAGACTTTGCCGACCCAACGCGGCGCGCGCACGATGGAGGTAGATCAAAAAGGCCATCGGGTGTTTCTCATCACTGCGGAGTTTGGCCCAACGCCGGCGCCGACTGCCGAACGGCCGCGCCCGCGCCCGCCAATGCTGCCGGGAACGTTTACGCTGCTGGTGTTTGGTAAGTAGGGAAAGCAGAAGGCAGTAAGCAGTCAGCAGTAAATACTAAAACTACGTTCAACTAACGTATTCTGCCTACTGCCTTCTGCCTACCGCCTTCTGCCTACTGCTTCACCGCCCCCGCGCTCGTGCCATCAATAAACGGGCGCATCTCGCCGATAAACTTGTCGCTGTTCACGATGCTGCGCAGGACAATCTTAATTGCTTCTTCAGGAAAACCTGATTCGAGCGTGAAGGTGTAGCCGGTGAAAATGTCGCTGGTTTCATCCGCTCCCCAAAAAAGAAACGCACGGTCGCTCAGTCGCAGTAATAGTTTCATAAGACTGGCGCGGTCTTTAGCGTTTTCCGTGTTGATATAACCACGGTTGTAGTGCGGATAGATGCGGAAGCCGATCGTGTCTTTGGCAGTGACGCTGATTACGATCTCGAAGCTGTCGGCGTTGACCAGCCCGGTTTTGAGCATAGCGATGTAATTGAAAGGCTGCTTTGTGCTTTGGCTGAACGTCATATTTAGGGCGGGACCCGTCTTGCCCAACAAGTCCGCTAAGCGCTGCCTGGTTCGTTCACGAGCGGCCGGATCATCCTGCTGTCCATAAGCCGGATGGCAGACGGCGTTAACACTGAGCGTGGCAAGAATGAATAAAAGAATTGCGAAAGTTCTTTTCATGGGGGGTTTCCTCTGTAAGTGGTTTTCTGATCCAGCGCCAAACTTTCTAAATTAAATTCGCGGAGAAGTCAAACTGAAGTGTCCGCAAGCGTGTTGCTACAAACCAACTCGGGCTAGCGCGCCACTCAACTTTAGTACCCAACTCAAACTTCAGAACGACCTACTAGCTTCAGCCAACGAAATAGCGGATAACTAACTGCCAGCAGGACGAGCGCGTAAATACTGTTGCGCGTGTCGCTCGCTACAGCCCCGGCCAGAAACAAAACCGATCCGATCAGAACGAGCGCGGTGGTCCATGGATAACCCCAGGCGCGGTAGGGCCGTTCTTTTTCCGGCTCGCGGCGACGCAACACAAACACGGAAATAAAGGATAGGGTGTAGTTGGCGACGAAGAAGAACGCCAGCACGTTGGTGACCGTCTGGAAAGTTTGACCAATTACTATGAAGAGCACGGCGACTCCGGCGCTTATGAGCAAAGCGAAACCGGGTGTGCCGCCTCGGTTCACTTCCGCGGCTTTCTTCGCAAATAGTCCGTCGCGGCTAATTGCAAACAGCACCCGGGTGGCCATCAAGTGATAAGCATTCATGGCGCTAAGCATCGACAGGATAGTCAACGTAAGGAAGATGGTGCTGCCGTGTTGTCCGAAGATCGTTTGCGCCGCAACGCCGGCAGCAAACTCCTGGTCGGCGATCTGTGAAATCGGCAGAACGTAAAGCAGCGCAACGTTCACCAGCAGATAAATCGCGATGATGGTTAACACGCCGCTAAACATTGCGCGCGGAATGTCCCGGCCCGGATTTTTAACCTCTTCTGAGAAGTAGACCACGCCGTTCCAGCCGTCGTAAGTGTAGATTATCCTTTGCAGCGATAAGACCAGCGCAGCGAACAATCCGAAACCCACCGGGACATTCAACGCCCGAGGCGTAGTTAGCGCACCGAGACCACCAAAAACAAAAGCAGCGACGATGAGCACGAGAAACGCAAGCGCTTTGAGTAAGCTGGTAATGTTCTGCGTGGTGCTGCCCCAAATAATCCCACCCCATTGCAGGACGGCAAAGACGATTGCGATGGTCGTAGCGATAGCCGCGGCTTTTGTTTCACCATGCAATATGGGAAAGAGCAGGCCCGAGAAATTTGCAATCAGCAGAGCGACGGCGGCGGCGGAACCACACGTGGAGATCCAATCGCTCCAGCCAACAATGAATCCGGCGTATTCCCCGAGCGCGTAGCGCGCAAAGACATACTGGCCGCCGGATTTGGGGATCATGGCGCCCAACTCGGCCAGCGAGATCGCGCCGAGCAGTGCGTAGAGACCGCCGACTATCCAAACTCCGAGAAAGAGTGCGGGATGCGGCAGAGCTTTGGCGATCGCGCCCGGCGCCTGAAAGATTCCCGCGCCGATTGTGTTGCCAATAATTACGGCGAGACCAAAACCGACGCCGAGCACGCGCAAGAGGCGACCACGACGATCGGAGGTTGAGCTTTGGTGCGGCGTGGCTTGCATGGAGATCGCGGACGTTGGTGTGGCAATTCCGAAGCGCCGCAGGCGCGCCAGATAGTAGCCCCGGGCGTGAGCCCGGGGTCAACTCACAAAAAAAAGGCCGAGCCCCGAAGGGGCGAAAGAAACTTTGTCGCAAGGGGTTTCATGCAAACCTTCTTTCGCCCTCTTCGAGTGCTCAATCATTTCTAGAACCTGATCCCCGGACTTACGCTTGGGGCTATTATCTTCCGCGCCTACGGCGCTTCAAACAATCGGTGTCGCGGTCTTGCGTTTAGGATTGAAGAAAGGAGTCTTGACTACTCGCGCGCGCACCCGATGACGTTTCGCCTCAACCGTGATTTCAAACTGGAGTTGCGTGTCGTGTCTGGTAAACGGGCGATTCACTGTTGCGAGTGCAATCATCTTCTTCAACGTAGGCGACCAGGTGCTCGAAGTCGCTTTGCCTACCTGCGTTCCATCTTTGAACACCGGCACCGCCACTCGCGAAGCAATCGGAGAAACTGCCGGCGGCAAGCCGACGCGTTCGTAAAGCTGCTCAACTTCCGGCCAATCGATCTCGAGTCCGACAATCTCGCGCGCCGGCCCGCGTTTCTGTTCGGCGACGAGCGCCGCTTGCCCGATAAAGCGAGTTTTGTTTACATGTACCAACCGGCCGAGTCCCAACTCGAAAGGCGAATACTTCTGTTCGTCAATCAACGCCTTCTTGCTGCTGTTGAAGTCCACTTCGATTAGCAGCAACCCGGCCTCAATGCGCGCGACGTCTAACGCGAGCATGCCGGCGGGGTGAATATCAAAAGCTCGCCCGGCGTCCATCAACGAATCCCAAACCTGCAACGCGCGATCAGCCGGTACCCAGATCTCATAACCGAAATCGCCGGTGTAACCCGTTCGTGAGATATCAACCGGCACGCCGGCAATCATTCCAGTTGTGACGCGGAAGTATTTGAGATTTTCAATGTCTGCGCCGGTTACTAAACGCTTCAATAAGCGACCCGACGTTGGGCCTTGCAGCGCCAGCGCCGCTACGCTCTCGGAAATATCTTCAAGCCGCACGTCCATGCCCGCGGCGTTTTGCGTGAACCAGCGCAGGCTTGGATCGGCCGCCGTCCAGCGATAGGTGTTCTCCGCCAAACGAGACACGGTGCCGTCGTCAATCACTTTGCCGTGTTCATCGCACCAGGGTGTGTAGATGACCTGGCCCACGGAGACTTTGCGCATGTCTCGCGTGATAACGCGATCGACGAGACGCGTCGCATCGGGTCCGCTGATCCGGTATTTGAATAGTGGCGAGATGTCGACGAGCGCCGCTGCGTTGCGAATGGCGTAGTAATAGTGATCTTGATGAGGCTCGTAGGAACTGACGGCATAGTAGCCGGACCATTCGCGGTAACTCAGGCTCTCGCAAAGCGCGAACGTTCTATCGTGGAAGGCGGTTCCGACCGGCATGAGGATAGTCTAGATGATTTTGACCGTGGCAGACAGGAAGATAGACGGCAAGAGTCAACTCCAACAATGCGGCTTTGCCGCCGCACAGTGCGGTAAGGCTCTGCCTTACCGGGAAAGCTTCTATCATAGGAAGACTGCGCCTTCGCTCTTCTGAGGCCTAGCCTCAGAAACAGATAGTGGACACCCAGCGGAAAGGCTTAGCCTTTCCGCACTGTGCGGCGGCGGCAAAGCCGCAGTGGCTAGGGACAATTTTCTACCCTGCCACTCTACTCGGAACAGCTTTAATGTTTACCCGTTAACAACTACCATCCACCTGTGGTCACCCAATCCAAAACCCTGGTTATCATCAACAACGCTGCCGCCAAAGCTCTGAATGCATGGCCAGTTGTTCGAAAACATCTGGAAGCGAACGCTTTGAGTTTTGATTTTTACCAAACCACCCAGCGGGGCGACGCCACCATTCGCACGCGCAAAGCGCTAAGAGACGGCCTAACCACCATTGCCGTGATCGGCGGCGACGGTACCTTAAGCGAAGCCGCCCAGGGTTTTTTTGAGTTTAAGAAGAGGTTGGAAGAAGTTCCGTCGCCCATCAACCTCGAAGCGCGGTTGGCAATTCTACCCGCCGGCACTGGTGATGATTTCGCGCGCAGCCAGATGGGGCGGCGAGAGCCGCTCGAAAAGTGGATCGACATACTCGTTTCCCACTGTCAATCGTCTGCTGAAACGAACGAGCGCGTGGTGGATGTTCTCTACGGTCTCTGCGATGAATACACGACGCCTTTCATTTGTCTGAATGCGTCAACGATGGGGATTGGCGGCGAGACGGCCGCGCGGGTTGCGGCCCAGGGAAACTTCATGCGCAAGTTTTCCGGCGAGGCCCGGTTTGCAGCCGCAGCGCTCGCAGCGCTGGCGGGCTGGCGTGAACGCCGGGTGCGTGTTTCCGTCGACGACCGTACGGTCATCGAAGGCGAGATGAATCTTGTCGGCGTCGCCAACGCGCTTTACGCCGGTGGCGGCATGATGCTATCGCCGGAAGCGAAGATTGATGACGGCAAACTGGACGTCGTAACCGCCTCGGGCTTGAATCGTGCGAACATCGTGCGCGAACTCGCGCGCATACATAAGGGCGGACACGTGGGCAATCCGAAGGTGCGCATCACGCAGGGTGAAGGAGTCAGTATCGAAACATTTTCTGACGCGGATGCGATGTTGATTGAAGCGGATGGCAACGTTCGTGGGCTTACGCCGGTTGAGTTTCGCGTGATGCCGAAGGCCTTGAGGTTCGTTGTTTAGACAGGCAAATCTTGGCGTTGGGTCAGTTTGGTTCTAGCGACCCTAGGGCTTTACAGAACCGAGCGCGGTAGCGCCGGATGCTAGAGTCAACTTCCGTAGTAAAGAGAGATTCCCAATCGCTATAGTTAGCGGTTGCCAGCGGAAGAAGCCTCGCATAAGTGGCGGATTACCCTAGCATCTGTAAAGCAACTGATTCATTCAAATCCAAACTGGCCCAATACCAAATCTCCTGAGGCTATTCGTTTGAAGCTGGCTTCATCTTTTCTATCTCCGCTACTTTCATCAGTCGTCGCAGGTGGCGCTCTTCGCCCGTAAACTTCGCGGCGACAAACGCGCGCACAATCTCCAGCGCCAGCTCTTCACCAACAACGCGCGCGCCCAGGCACAGCACGTTGCAGTCGTCATGTTCGCGTGATTGATGTCCGGAATAACTGTCGCCGCAGAGCGCGGCGCGGATTCCTTTGAGTTTGTTGGCGGCAACGGATGCGCCGACGCCGCTGCCGCAGATGAGGATGCCAATCTCTGCTTCACCGTTTTGAACAGCCTGTCCGACCTTCAATGCATAATCAGGATAGTCATCGGGTCGCGAACCAACGTGCGTGCCGAAATCGATAAGCTCGTGCCCGGCCGCGCGCAGTTCTTCGCTGACGCGCTCATTGAGCGGATAACCACCGTGGTCAGCGCCGATTGCGATTCGCATAGACAGTCAGTCGACCTTAAGAACTAGAAGACTCGGTCTCTCCAATATCCGGGTCGACGGCGCACGTGCGCTACCGCAAAGACCAGGACTCGCTCATCTTCAATCCTGTAAACGACACCATAGGGAAAACGTGACATCAAACAACGACGGTATTCATCAAAGACTATGCGATATGACAACGGGTGCTCATGGATCCGATCGAAGCTCAGGGCAAGTTGTCTTAGAAATTCCTCACCGAGATCAGTTTCACGGGACTCATAATAAAGAACTGCAGCAATCAATTCTTCCTCAGCGCTTTCATGAACCGCTATTTCATACATCGCAAACGCTCACGAGCTTCGTGCAAGACTTGATCGACGGGCCTCGCGTTCGCCCTTCCACTCCGCAGGTCTTCATCCCGTCGCCGGATTTCTTCCATCCACAAGGCTTCGGCATTGTCGTCTACTGTTTCGTCCAGACTCTCAATTAGCGCCCGAGCCAAGGATGCGCGGGATTTGATCGGAAGAGCCAGCAGATCTGCTTCCAGTTTTTTAAGTTCGTTCATCTTGCGATCCTCGTCGACCTCAGAGCAGCGCCCGTGCGTACTTCAAGACATTATCCAGATTGAAGCCAAGCTCGCGCATCACTATATCGCCCGGCGCGGACGCTCCGAAGCGATCGAGGCAAACTACGTCGCCCTGTGCGCCTACGTAGCGGTCCCAGCCCTGGCGAATGCCGGCTTCAATCGCGAGACGCGCTGTGACGCCGGGCGGAAGCACCTCGTTGCGGTAGTCTTCCGTTTGCTCTTCGAATAGTTCCCAGCAAGGCAGGGAGACAACGCGCGTCGGGATGCCGTCGGCTTGTAGTTTTTCGCGGGCGTCGAGAGCGAGGGAGACTTCGGAGCCGGTCGCGATCAGGATTAGTTGCGAGTCCGAAGAGGACAGACTGGAAAGTCTGTCCCACTCAGCGAGCACATAGCCGCCGCGCCGTAAACCCTCAGCCGAACCGTAACGCGTTCTATCTATCAAACCAACTTTCTGGCGCGTCAGGGCGAGCGCAGTTGGCGCATGCCGGCGCACGATCGCGATGCGCCAAGCTTCGCTAACTTCAGCCGGATCGGCTGGACGAATAACGAAGAGATTAGGAATCGCGCGCAACGCGGCCACGTGTTCGACTGGTTGATGCGTCGGCCCATCTTCGCCGAGGCCAATGGAGTCGTGCGTGAAAACATAAATTGCCTGCACTCCCGAAAGCGCCGCCAAACGAATCGCCGGCCGCATGTAATCGGAAAAAGTCAGGAAGGTGCCGCCGTAAGGAATCAAGCCGCCATTGAGAGATATGCCGGTCAACGTTGATCCCATCGCATGCTCGCGCACACCGAAATGGATTATGCGGCCTTCATACGATCCGGCTTCGAAATCGCCGCCTTCTTTGATGTCGGTGTTGTTCGAGACGCCGAGATCAGCCGAGCCGCCAATCAACATCGGCAGGTGTGGCGCGAGGGCGTTGATTACTTCACCGCTCGCCACGCGGCTTGCCATAGGCTTGGCATCCTTGAAGTCAGGCAAGTGCGTTTCCCAACTGTCTGGCAGTTCGCTTTTCATCATCGAGCGCCATTGCTTGCCCAAATCGGAATGCTGCTGCTCGTAGTTTCCCACCAGCGCATCCCATTCAGCCTCGCGTTGGGCGCCGCGATCAACCGCTTCGCGAAAATGCTTGAGAGCTTCGTCGGGAATGTAGAACTGTTTGTCTTCCGGCCAGCCGAGATGGCGCTTCGTTTCACGCACTGACTCAGCCCCCGGCGCATCGCTGTGCGCTTTGCGCGTGCCCGCTGTCGGCATGCCGAAGCCGATGATTGTCTTGACTGAAATCAAAGACGGCTTGTCAGTGACCGATTGCGCCTCGCGAATCGCCGCCTCAATCGTGTCGAGATTATTACCATCTTCAACCGTCATGGTGTGCCAGCCGTAAGCTTCGAAACGACGGGGCACGTTTTCGCTAAACGCGAGCTTGGTAAAGCCTTCGATCGTGACGTGGTTGTCGTCGTAGAGATAGATCAACTTGCCGAGTTTCAGATGGCCCGCTAACGATGCGGCTTCGGCTGCCACTCCCTCCATCAAGTCGCCGTCGGACACAATTGCGTAGACGTAGTGATCGATCAGCGGAAAGTTTTCCTGGTTAAACTTCGCGCCGAGATGCGCAGCACCCATCGCCATGCCGACGCCGTTCGCAAAACCCTGGCCCAGCGGACCGGTAGTGATCTCAACTCCGGGCGTCATGCCATATTCCGGATGACCCGGCGTTTTCGATCCAAACTGGCGAAAGTGTTTGATCTCGTCAAGCGAGAGATCGTAGCCGGTGAGGTGCAACAGCGAGTAGAGCAGCATTGAGCCGTGGCCGGCGGAAAGCAGAAAGCGATCGCGATTCTCCCATTTTGGATTTCGCGGATTGTGCTGTAGGAAGCGCGTCCAAAGCACGTAGGCCATCGGCGCGGCGCCCAGCGGCAAACCTGGATGGCCCGATTCTGCCTGCTGCACCGCATCAAGCGAAAGGGTGCGAATTGTGTTGATACAAAGTTGGTCGAGGTCGGGAGTGGGTGTGATGTTTTCCTGCTGCACTGTTGCGCTCATTTCGAGAGTCCTGCTTCTGCTGCTGAGTTTAGGTAAATAACTTTTGGTAGATTCGCTGCTGGCGCTCAAGCCCGTCCTGGTATGAAGCATGATGCTTCATGTTTGGCTCGAACACCGTTTCCACTGGTTCTGAAATCGTTATTGATGATTTTTCGATCGACTGTATTTTGCCCGTGGCTTCCAACGCAAGCAAGGCGGCGCCGCGCATTGAAGCTTCCGAAGTTTCTGACACCACCACGCGCCGGCCAAGCACGTCCGCAATAATCTGGGTCCAGGTGGGTGACAAACGAAGCGCATTGCCAGAAGCGATTATGGCTGCACCGGACGCGAATGGTTCGAGCGCGTTCGCGATTAGCGCGAAGCGATACGCAATTCCTTCCATGGCGGCGCGGAGAATCTCTATCCGACGTGTCTTCAAAGTGAGACCGAGAATGCCGCCGCGAGCCTCCGGATTCCAGCCAGTGCTGCGCTCACCCGCCCAAAAAGGCAGGACCGTTAAGCCATGCGCGTCAGGACTGAGCAGTTCCAATTCACTTTCTATCGTCGCAAAGTCTTCCGTAGGCAGCAGCGATTCCTTTACTAGATTGTAGAGCCCGCCGCCGTCAGACAGCGCGCCGCCGATAAGAATTCGCTCGCGACTGGCGCGATAACACCACAACTCCGGCGGCAATCGCTCTGGTGGTTCGCCGGCAAAGCAAACGCGTAGCGCGCCGCTGGTGCCAATCATTAGCGCTATTTTTTCTTTTGAGTGACAGCCAGACCCGATGCTGTTTGCCGCGCCGTCGCCAACAGCCGGAAACCAGCGCGCCTCGCTCAGTTGCGGCCAGCGCCTGGCATAGGCCTCAGTGAGACTGTGGAAACTTTGCTGGAGTCCGGCGATCTCTGGAAGGCTTCCGGTCGCGACCCCGAGCGCTCGAACTAGTTCGTCGTCCCATTCGCACGTCCGCTGATTGAGCAGGCCGGTGCCAGAAGCCATCGAAACACTTGTGGCCGTATCGCCAAAGAGATGGAGCGTCAGGTATTCGGCAAACGAGAGCCAGCGAGTTGTCGCCTGGAAAATCTGTGGCTCTTCGTTGCGCAGCCGGCGCAGTTTTGCCGGCCAATAACTCGAATGAAAACGGCAGCCGGTGCGCGCGTGAGTCTTCGCTTCGTTAAACTCCGAACGCAGTTCGTAGACAGCGGACGCGGCTCGCAAATCGGCCCAGCCAAGCACCGGAGTTGTTGCTCGCGCGTCTGCGTCAACACCCACCAGGCTGTGCCAAAAACAAGAAACCGCGACCCACTCGATCCGCAGGCTCGACTCAGGAAATTTGCTGAAGAGCGCGTCGATGGTTTGCGCAACGTGCTCGCGCAGGTGCTCAGCGTCGAAGGTCGCGAACTCGCGATGGCTCGGCGGATAACTAATCTTGATGAGCGCCCCGTCGAGTTCCCGGCCGTGCTCATCAAAGAGCGCCGCCCGCACGCCGGATGATCCGATGTCGAGCGCGAGCAGCGCCGGTCTGCGCGAGCCAGCCATGACCGGAAGCATTCCCGCCCACGGCTCCAGCCCATCGACAACTTCATCCAAGACGCTGCTCATTTCGCACCGATGTCCAAAA
>JANLYZ010000084.1:0-21546 GCA_031365905.1 Chloracidobacterium sp.
CCGAGACTGATCCGGCGCCCTTTGGGATCGACACTCAACACTTCGACTTCAACTGCGTCGCCCGGGTTCACCAGCTTACTCGGATGCTTGACGCGTTTTGACCAACTCATTTCCGAAACGTGGACCAGACCTTCAACACCAGGCTCGAGCTCTACAAACGCGCCGTAGTCGGCAACGCTGGCAATGCGACCGGGAACGCGCGCACCCACCGGGAACCGCTCTTCAACGCTCGACCAGGGATCGGGCAGTAATTGTTTGTAACCCAGCGAAACGCGTTCGCGTTCGCGATCAAACTTGAGGACCTTCACCTGGATGTTGTCACCCACGCGGAAAAGCTCGCTGGGATTTTGCAGCCGACCCCAGGACATGTCCGTCACGTGCAAGAGGCCATCAACGCCGCCGAGATCAACAAAGGCGCCGTAGTCAGTCAAATTCTTGATCTGACCTTCGACGACAATGTCTTCTTCAATGTGTCCGAGCGTGTGTCCTTTGCGGCCGGCGTTCTCCTCTTCAATCACGGCCTTGCGTGACAACACAACGTTCGAGCGCTTGCGATTGAGCTTGATCACTTTCGCTTCGATTTCCTGATTGCGAAGTGAATCGAGATTACGGACGGGGCGAACATCAACCTGTGAGCCGGGCAGGAAGGCGCCGATGCCGTCAATGTCTACGCGTAAACCACCCTTGATGCGCTCGACCACGCGGCCTTTGATACTGGTGCCGTCGCGATAGGCTTTCTCCAGCTCGTCCCAGGCCTTCATGCGTACCGCATCGGCGCGCGAAAGGATTGGCAGGCCATCGGACGTTTCCATGTTCTTGACCAGCACGTCGACTTCGTCGCCGGCTTTCACACACAAAACGCCATTCTCGGTGAATTCGGCGGGGTTAACGATCCCTTCCGACTTGTAACCGAAATCGATCACGACGCCACGTTCACTAATGCCCACCACCGTGCCGCGAACAACCTCGCCTTCCTGAAGCGCAGCCTGCTCCTGCTCGAACTGGTCAAGCAGTTGGCCGAAATCGACATCGCCGGCGCCCTTCGGATCATCGTCGTCGTCGTCGTTGCCGGCTACCACGGGAACCGCGTCATTCTCGGCCGGCGCCGTTGCTGGAGCTGGCGAGTTGTCCTGCTCGTTGGTAACGGACGTTTCGTTGGTTGGTTCCTGGTTGGTTAACTTCGATTCTTCACTAGCCATGCAGACTCCTGTAACACTCCCGGAAAATTTTCCCGCCCTAAGTTCGTATTCACGTATCCCGCTCGCCTCACGAGCCCGCGCTCATTTCCGGCGCGCGAAAAAAGTGCTTAGGCGGCACTTGCTTCGTAGACCTTGGCGATGATCGGGGGTTGAAGCTTGCGAGGAATGCGAGCCGTTCAGATTTGGAAAAGGAGGTTTTATTGGTTTCGATTTCCGCCGCGCCCGTAGTTCACCCGCTTGGTCCGACAATCACCAGTCGCTTACCGGGTAGAGTCGAAATGTACACGTCAGAATAAGCGCGTGTCAAGGTGGTGATACTAATGTGGCCGGCGCATAAGTCCTTTGCGGTAAAGTTTTTGTGTGCGTAAATCAACGGCCGACGGCCGACACGTTGCCGGGGCCGCGCGGAACGACATAAACACCTGCCGAGTGGGAACCAACAAAAAGCGTGTTTTGATTCAGCGAGTCAAAAGCGAGCGCCCAAATCCGCTGGCTCGGTAACCGGTTCTCTTTGGGATCGATGCGCGCCCAGGTTTGTCCGCCATTGATCGTTCGATAGACACCGCCGCCTATTTCGCCCGTTTGGTAGGCATTGCCCACGAAGACTTCTTCTCCATTGCGCGGATTGATCAGGATACTCGTAAAATCTCCGAACGGCAGATTTCCGCCACGGCGCGTCCAGCTCACACCACCGTCTCGTGAAAGATAGAACGCCTGCTTAGTGCCGACGTAAATATTGTTTAGCCGTTGTGCGTCCCGGGCAATCGTATTTATTGGTGCTTCGGTGGGAACGCCGGCCACGCGCTGCCAGGATTTGCCGCCATCATGTGAAATGAGAACCCCTGAAGAAGCAGTGCCTGCCAGAATTGTTTTCGGATCCTGCACATCGGCCGAGACACAACTGGTTCTAGGGTCGAGGTTGGCGCCGTAGGGCAGCCTTTGCCAACCCTTCGCGGGATCGAAGCTACGATACAATCCAGCGTTAGTCGCGGCGAGAACAATAGGCCGCTGGGTTTCCCCGTCTACGGTCTGGACCAGAGCGTTCACCGCATCGCTAAGCGCCACAGTCTCATCAACTGCACCATTTGTTAATCTCAGTGCCTTAAGCGTTTCGTTATCGAACTTGCCGGTTACAGGCAGTTGACGATCAGCCTGAAATTCCTTGAGCGCCTTAACCGTTTGCGCTCCAGCACGACCGTCGGGGACGCCAACGCTATAACCCGCCGCGTTCAACGCCTGCTGGGCTCGGCGAACGGTGTCGCTGAGACCGTTAGCTCCTGCGCTTGGCGACGCCGGCGCGGGAACTCTTTTCTTGCCCGGCCTCGGCTTTGGCACCGGCTTCGGTTTGACGGTGGCCGTGACGGGCGCCCATGAAGCGCCGCGATCAATGGAACGATAGACACCGAGGTTGGTACCCAGATAGATCAGGTTGGCATCACGAGCGTCTTGCAGGATCGAATAGGTAATCAGACGTGGAGGCATGCTTCGCATCGATGGTCGCCAGGTTTCACCGTTGTCAGTGCTCACAAAAAGAAATCCGCCGCCGGTGGTGGTATTAATCGTCGCGGCATAGATTCGGTTTGGCGTCTCGCGGTCGGCGACGATGACGTTGGCAAATCTGCCACTGTACCCGTCGTTGGTTGGCACAAAGTTTTTCCCGCCGTCAGTGGAAACCATTACGCCGTAGTTGTTCGTGCCGATGTAAATCGTTTGTGGTCGCGAAGGGTGAATGGCTATGGAGTTAACTTCGAGTTGTCTGGATGTAGTTACCATCCAGGAGTCGGCCTTGCCGCCCCGCTCTGAACGCCAGAACCCTTCAGTCGTACCGGCGAACACCAGCCCGGGAATGGATGGGTGTTGCACGATGGCGCGGGTCCTGCGCGACTGCGAAGGGATGCCCTGCACCTTGGTCCAACTGTCGCCGGCGTTAGCGCTTTCATAAATTCCGCTACAGGCTGACGCGATGATGTGGTTGGCATCACGCGGATCGATATCGATCGCGAAAATATCGGAGTCGTCGATGATGCCGTTCTTGATGTTCTTCCAGGTTTGTCCGCCATCGGTAGATTTGTAAGGAAGGTACCAGGTGCCGGCATAGATCGTACTGGCAGTTCGCGGGTCAATGGCGAGTGATTCGACGTGAACCAGACCGGGCGTGTTGTAGGTCGGCAGTTGCGTCCAGGTATCTCCCGAGTTGTCAGAGCGGAAGATGCCATTGAAAGTCCCGGCAATCAGAACATTGGGATTCGAGTCGGATTGCGTCAGCGAATGCAATGCTTCGTTCTTGAGTTCGGGACTCTCGTGCCACTTTCGCCCGCCGTCAGTCGACTTGAAAAACCCGCCAGCCTCCTTGTGACGATGCGTGGCAACGTAGAGTGTCTTTGAATCGCGCGGGTCAACGATGATGTGATCGACAAAAAGCTTTGGCTTGCTAAAGTTGTAGAGCAGTTCCCAGGTTTTGCCGGCATCGGCCGACGTATAAATCTGCGCGTCGAGCGTGCCCAGGTAGAACCGATCGGGGTTGCCAGGATCGACAACCAGACTCCGCACGTCGCCTCCCGAAGGGCCATTCGCGCGCCAGTCGTCAGAGTACTTGCCCGGATCAGCCAGGCTATCGGGCGCGTCCGCATTGGCGGCGATAAACGTGGAGGGAACAATAAGAAACAGAGTGACGATTAGAACGATATTTGAAAGTCGAGTTTTCATTTTTTCTTAAGTAGCTTCTTCCGCTATGGAGTAACCCTGGGGCAACGTGTAATTTTAATATAATTTCTCCCATTTGTATCCCACAGCTCTGACCAGCCTGCGGCGTCAAGCATCCAGTCGAACTGCCGGCAAGAAATTCCGAGCCAAAAAAAGAAGAAACGGGCGATGCCTCGCATTCACGAGAACATCGCCCGCTTCGAAAGATTCGCGTCAATTTAATAACACGCGAATGTGTTTAGGACTAATCCATGCGACCGCGACGAGTCCTAACTCGCCGGCGCGGCGTCCGCTTAACCTTGCATGCTGGACAAGGCGACACGGTTGCCGAGTTGGACGCCGCGGGTGCCCCTGCTCCCGTCGGACAGATCCATAGCTCGACCGTTAAGGTCTCGCGGCAACCACCATCAACTACCGTGATACGACTGCGATCGATGCCCCGGTTGTTAACCAGGTAATCGACAGCACGAGCCGATCGTGCGGCGCCTTCGGTGTCACATGAGCCGAAGATGACGTAGTAAGCCTGTGCGCCCGGCTCCTGTTGCAACTGAATCGCTAAGTTATCGAGACGGGCTTTCTCATCGTTAAACCGAAGATCCGAATACTCGTCAAACTTGCGACAAGCAGGGGATGGAGTTTCGACGCCCGTGGAGCATGAAGCCGTCCGCGAGCAGGAAGGATCGAGTCCGTCAACATCGACAGTTGCGGTCACGGTCTGGCCTCCAAGTCCAGCAGTGTCTACTGTGATTGAAGACGTCCCTTGGCCACTGCTGATCGTGCCGGCCGACACTGACCAGTTATAGGTTACGTTTGCGTCACCAGTAACGGAGGCATTAAAAGTGATAGGCGCACCTAGCGCTACGTTCGCCGGGCAGTTCACGGTGATGTTTGGACACGGTGTCTTGGGCGGCATGCAACCACTGCAAGCCACAACTGAAACGCTCGTGAAATTGGTTGCGGTATGCCCATGACCGTCGTCTACCGTGACAGTCGCCTTGTAAGTTCCCGGACTAGAAAACGTCCAGGTGATTGACTGGGCGTCCGCTGATTTTGTTCCACCGTCAACCGCCCAGGTGTAAACCAATGGGTCGCCATCTGGATCATTGCCCGTGGCCGTGACCTGTACTTCAGTCATCGTGGTCGGGCAACTCTCCGAACTGGTTCCCGGCGGGCACGGCAGTGTAATTGAAGCACTGGACGCTGAGACATTGACTGTGGGCGCCACATTTGGCGGAATCCTCGCATTGCGATGGCCGGCCCAGAACTGGAAGATGAAACCATTCGGATCGTCGGAGCCCCTGAAGCCGTTCGGGAAAGCCTGATTGAAGTGGCCCTGATCCTGCTGGTTCATGTGTCGGCGATAGGCGACGCCGATTCCCCACCAGCGCGCCGGATAGATTCTGACGCCACCAATAGCGTCCACCGGATTATTGTTAAAGGCATTCGGCGTCTTGCCGCCAGCATAAATAGTCGACCGTACTTCGCCGATCAACTGAAAGTGTTTATTGACGGTGTAGTCAACCGCAACGCCGGAGAGGAACTCGTCAGGGCGATCGAGCAGGACGGCATTTCCCATCGCCTTGCTCTTGGGATTGCTGTTAAGGATGTAGCCAAGGTTTGCTGAAACCTCTACGTGTTTACTCAGCCTGCCGGCGATAAATCCGATGAGACCGAAGTCGCCGACGTCGGCGCCCGGCCCAGCACCACGCTGCATCTGATTGAATCCCTGGAAGTCGTTAGCTTTGTCTGGATACCAACGGTAGAACGGAATAATCCCGACTCCGAGGGCATCGTTCGGACCAGTCAATCTGATCTTCGCTCCCACCGTGTAATCGGTGAAGCTTGATTCGCCGTAGAGCCGATTGATAAATGGCGCGTCCGGCAAATAAGAAGGCGCAACCGTAAACGTGCCCGGGATGAGGAGCGTGTTGAAAGTTGAGTTGGGCGGTATCGTTCGCGTGGAAAGCACGATACCCGGAAGGATACTGCCTACAACGGAACCCATGCCCGGGAAGTTAGACGCTGCACCGAAGCTGCCATTGCCGCCAAAGGGCGTGCCGATGCGACTGACATACGGCGGCGCGATGTTGTTGCCCGTCAAACCAAAGTTTGGACCAGTGGCGCCAATAAAAGGAAATTGTCTGAACGGCTGCCCGCCTACGTTGCAGGGCGGGCCGGCAGGACGAAACACCAAGCCCGAGATTCCATTGGTGCCGCTCACTCGTTCCGGCGCAAGAATCGCAGCGGCGCCGGTACAAAGAAGAGTAGCCCCAAAGTACAACTGCGAGTTTGGCAGATAGAAGCTCGAAAGGTTCGTCGGATTGTTTACCTTGATCCCGCGGTACCCAGTCGTCTTGAAAAACAGCTCCAGGTGATCATTGATGCCCACGTTGAAGCTCAGCGGCGTCTCCACCAGGTCTACGTTGCCGGGATCGCGATCGTAATTGCTGTAAGCAACACTGAACGTAAACTCGCCCCTGCGGATCGTGTCTCCGTCGTAAATGGTGAAGAGTCCAGTCGGGCCACCTACTGGACCTCCCGTGCCCACCGCCGGAGCCTGGTTACGCGGATCCTGAGGCGACCTCAAAGTCTGCGCCGAGACTGCGGCAAATAACGTTGCGGAAACAAGTGCGGCGATAAGGGCTCTGGTTACGAGTTTCATCGCATTCCTCCTGGGATTCTTTAAAGTGTACCGACTGCCACCGTCTACTATTTGAGGGAATAGTAAGAGCTACTCTGTCAGCAATTAGATGGCAAGAACATACGAGCGCCCCTTTTATACGAGATGAAATCTTTAGTGTCAATGCCTAAAGACTTAGTTAGGTCGACTTTGGCACGCAAACTGGCTCACATCTAAGAGAAAGATCCCCGTGCCAGTGCTCACGAACGACTGGTAACCTCGTTGTGTTACCCAGAGCGCACAAGTTGTAAGGGTCGCAGACAAAGCGAAACGGGCGGCTTCTCGCAAGAGAAACAACCGCCCGCTTCGGAAGGTGCGCGTCTCTAATAACGACGCGAGTTTAGTTCGTTACTCGTCCATCCGGCCGCGACGCGTCCGACCTCTTCGGCGCGGCGTAGCTTTCGTCTTACAGGCCGGACAAGGTGACACGGCGCCATCGGAGCTGGCGGCTGGAGCAGTTGCGCCGGTAGGCACAACCCAGAGCTCCACCTTCAACTCAGAGCGGCAACCACCATCGACCGTTACCAACCGACCCGCGTCGATACCGCGCGTATTGACCAGGTAGTCCTTAGCGCGATCGGCACGAGCCTGTGCTTCACCTTCGCAAGATCCGTAGGCAATGATGTAGCCTTGCGAACCAGGCTGGTTCTGAAGCTGGATGGCGTAGTTGTCGAGTCGGGCTTTCTCATCGTTGAATTTGATGTTGCCATAATCGTCAAACTTCACCGCTTCGGCGTTTTTCGGTTTAATTGACGTGGTGCACGAAGCTGTCCTCGAGCAGGAAGGATCGAGTCCACCGAGATCCACAGTCGCGGTTACAGTTTGGCCGCCGAGGCCGTCAGTGTTGACTGTAATCGACGACGTACCCTGGCCGCCGCTGATCGTGCCGGCCGATACTGACCAGTTGTAGGTAACGTTAGCGTCCCCGTTAACCGAGGCATTAAACGTGATAGGCGCACCCAGGTCGACGCTATCCGGACAGCTTACCGAAACGGTCGGACATGGCGGCACACAGTGCGTGCAGTTGGCTATGGTGACAGTAGTGGAAGCATTGGCAGTGTGCGTATTGCCATCGTTAACTTCGACTGTGGCCGTGTAAGTTCCAGGCTGCGCCCCTGAAAGATCCCAACTAACCCTGGCGCCGTCGCCAGACAGTTTGCCACCGGTGACTGACCACGTATAAAGCAGTGTATCGTTATCCG
Organism: Chloracidobacterium sp.; assembly: GCA_031365905.1. GTDB lineage: Bacteria > Acidobacteriota > Blastocatellia > Pyrinomonadales > Pyrinomonadaceae > PSRF01. The sequence goes on from JANLYZ010000084.1 coordinate 7,785, forward strand.
GATCGCTCGCACTGGCCATCAGGTCGACGGACCTGGTTGCGCTCGGCGAACATTCGGTGGAGCTGGTGCCTTCAGGACAAGGCAGCGTGATTGAAGCGCTTGACGATGATACTGAAACCGTCGGCCCTACATTAATGTGCGGCGGAATCCGCGCGTTGCGATGGCCGGCCCAGAACTGGAAGATGAAACCATTCGGATCATCCGAGAACCTGAAGCCATTCGGCACTCCACCGGTGGTCGCAGGGAAAGTTGTGCCCGGCACTATGATTATCCCTCTACCCGGCACGAAGACGCCCGATAGATTTTGAACCGCGGTATTGAAGTCCGTCTTGTTGAAGTGACCCGCATCCTGCTGGTTCATGTGCCGCCGATAAGCAACACCGATTCCCCACCAGCGTGCGGGGTAGATTCTGATGCCGGTTAATGCATCTACCGGATTGTTGTTAAATGCATTCGGCGTCTTGCTGCCGGTGTAGTAGACCGACTTTACTTCACCCATCCACTGGAAATGCTTGTTGAAGGTGTAGTCAATTCCGATGCCTGACAAAAACTCATCAGGCCTATCCAGGAGCACTGCATTGTTCATTGCCTTGCTCTTCGGATTGCTGTTAAGAATGTAGCCAAGGTTAGCGGAAGCTTCCCAATGCTTGCTGAGTCGTCCCCCGGCAAACGCTATCATGCCGAAGTCGCCTATGCTGCCCCCGGGCCCGGCGCCGCGCTGCATCTGATTAAAGCCCTGAAAATCGTTAGCCTTGTCTGGATACCAACGATAAAAAGGAATGATGCCGAGGCCGAGCGGATTGTTGGGACCGGTAAACCTGATCTTCGCTCCCACGACGTAGTCGGTGAAGCTCGATTCGCCATACAGGCGGTTGATGAAAGGAGCATCCGGCAAATAGCTCGGCGCGATCGTGAACGTCGTCGGCACCAGCACCTGAGAGAGCGGAGAAGCATTAGCTGGCGGCCGACAGTTTCCAGTTAGGGCGGTGCAAGGCAGGACTGTCGTAGCCAGCACGATGCCTGGCAGGATGCTGCCTACCGGCGAGCCCATGCCCGGGAAGTTTGACGCGGCACCGAAGCTGCCATTGCCGCCAAACGGCGTCCCGATCCGGCTCGTATACGGCGGCGCAATGTTGTTCCCCGTCAAACCAAAGTTTGGCCCAGTTGCTCCGATGAACGGAAACTGTCTAAACGGTTGGCCACCGACATTACACGGCGGGCCCGCTGGACGGAATACCGCTCCCGATATATCGTTGGCTCCGCCGGTTCGCTCCGGCGCCAGGATGATCGCTGGCCCAGTGCAGAGCGTCGTCGCGCCAAAGTACAACTGCGAGTTTGGCAAGTAGAAGCTCGACAGGTTCGTCGGATTGTTCACCTTGATCCCGCGGTAACCAGTGGTCTTGAAAAACAATTCCACGTGGTCGTTCAAGCCTACGTTGAAGCTCAGCGGTGTTTCCACCAAGTCTACGTTACCGGGGTCGCGATCAAAATTGCTGTAGGCGACACTGAAGGTAAACTCGCCCTTGCGAATCGTGTCCCCGTCATAGATCGTGAACAACCCCGTCGGCCCTCCTACTGGACCTCCGGTGCCCACCGCCGGGGCCTGATTACGCGGATCCTGCGGTGACCTTAAAGTTTGCGCCGACAGTGCGGCACTTAACACAAAAATAGTGAGCGCGGATAAAAGCGCTCTCGTTGCGAGCTTCATCGCAATCCTCCTGCAAAACGAATATAGAAGTTTTCTTTGAATGCCAACGTCGATAGTTGTAAGTTCAACGGTTAGAACCAATCTAAGTTAGCGCAAGACCGATGGCACTCAGATGTACTCATGGTCACACGTCACTGCCAAAATTCTGAACGCTTCGCCCCCGAACAAGCTCCACGTCAGCGATACCGCACCCAAACTTTGGCCCAAGCTAAAATAATTTAGAAAACTGGAGGGCACGGAATCATGCCAGACCATACCCTACCAGTTAACGGAAATCAAGACCTTTTAACCGCTTAAGCCCAATTTCTTTATGTCTTTTCCGTCACGCATAGATACCTCGCATCCGCGTGTCGTAGGCCACCCGGTCTATAGCCAACATGTAGGCGGCAGTGCGCGTGTCAACCGAGTGGGCGTCCGCATAACGACAAAGATCGTTAAAGCTGGCCACCATCGTTTCCTGAAGGCGCTGGTTAACGATGTCTTCACGCCAGAAATATCCCATCCTGTCCTGAACCCACTCAAAATATGAAACCGTTACGCCGCCGGCGTTCGCGAGAATATCAGGCACCACGAAGATTCCCTTCTCATGCAATATCTGATCCGCCGCTGCCGTGGTTGGCCCATTCGCTCCCTCAGCCAGCACTTTACACTTGATCCGATCCGCATTCTGGGATGTGATCTGGTTCTCAGTGGCAGCGGGCACTAGCACGTCGCATTCCAATTCCAGCAGTTCACTGTTCGTCACCCGCTCAACTCCGGCATAGTCGTCGAATGAACGCGTAGATTGCAGGTGCTTGAGCGCGGCGGGAATGTCGATACCATTCGGATTGTAAATGCCGCCGTGGACGTCGGAGATGGCTACGACTTTATAACCCGCCTCGTGAAGCAACTGCGCACCGATCCCGCCGACGTTGCCTGATCCCTGAACGACTACTCGCGTCGATTCCGGCGACATTCCAAACTTCTTGACCGCCTCGTTGATTACGAACAAGATTCCGCGACCGGTTGCTTCGCGTCTTCCGGATGAGCCGCCAAGGTCGATCGGCTTGCCCGTCACCACTGCAGTCACGGTGTGCCGGGCGTGCATGGAATAGGTATCCATAATCCACGCCATAGTCTGCTCATTGGTGTTCATGTCTGGAGCTGGTACGTCCTTTTCCGGCCCGATAAAATCAAGCAGCTCCGACGCGTAGCGCCGCGTCATTCGCTCCAGTTCGCCGATCGACATCTGCTGAGGGTCGCAGATGATCCCGCCCTTGGCACCGCCAAAGGGAACGTTTACAACCGCACACTTCCACGTCATCCAGGCAGCGAGGGCACGCACCTCGTCCAGATTTACATCCGGAGAATACCTGATACCGCCTTTCGCCGGGCCCCGCGCAAAATTATGCTGGACGCGATATCCCTCAAACACCTGTATCCGTCCCGAGTCCATCCTGGTCGGGATATAGACTTTGAGTTCCCGATTGGGGACGCGCATCACGGCGTACAAATCGGCATCCAGATTCAGCAACTGCGCTGCGCGATCGAACCGTGACATCATTGACTCGAACGGGTTCTCTTCCTTTATTTCCCGGATGTCATCTACATACACTGTGCTTGGCATACTTATCATCGCTGACTCCGAATCTTCATGGTCGGCTCAAAAAAAAGTGCATCGAAACTTTCCACCGCTAGTCGCCCGGTGAATCAATAGCCTACGGCCTGATCGCAGGTTCCATCTCAGCTGTGAATCGTTGGTCGAGAATTTCGTTCATCGCCCCGCTGCGAAACCCGTGAAGGTCGAGTGTTACATATTTGAATCCCAGCTCCCGAAAGCGACAAGCCAGATCCTCCACAACATCCCTCTGTAACGCACGCCCCATCTCAGCCGGAGCAATCTCCAAACGGACAAGACTATCGTGATGACGCACGCGAAACTCGCGGAAGCCCATCTCTCGCAAAATCTCTTCGCCTCGATCAACCGCGGAGAGGCGTTCGATGGTTACCGGAATCCCGTAGGCGATTCGCGACGAGAGACAAGGGCTCGCCGGCTTGTCCCAGGTTGGTAAGCCAACGCGGCGGCTTAACCGTCGAAGCTCCGCCTTCGACATGCCGACTTCAATCAAAGGACTTCGCACGCCGTGCGCTTGGATCGCCGCGCGACCCGGCCGGTAGTCCGAAAGGTCATCCAAGGTCGAACCATCGACGATGAACTCAATTTCCCGACTTCGGGCGACGTTCTCCAGTTTCTTGTAGAGTTCGTCCTTGCAGAAGTAACAACGCGTCGGGCCATTCGCGGTGTAGTTCCCATCTTCCAGCTCATCGGTCCTGACTACTTCCCTGCGAAACCCGAACTCAGTGGCGAGCTGGATTGTTTGCTCGCGTTGCTCGACAGACAAACTCGCTGACTCTCCGGTAATGCAAAGGGCTTTGGGGCCGAGTTCAGCGTTAGCCAGATAGGCAAGGTAGGTACTATCAACGCCTCCTGAAAACGCTACCAGCACCGAACCCATCTCACGAAATAGTTGACGCAGCTTTTCTTCCTTAGCGAGCGCCAGGATGTCGTCGCCATCAGCCAGGGCGGGTTTCGTTTCGACGTTTTCAACCAACGAACTGCTCAAAATTTTTCGTTCTCCGCGAATAGAGACACGTGCGCTGTGTGCGTCTCAAGCCCCTAATAGAATGTTGGGATTACGCCGGCAATGTTAGCGCATGCATCAAGATGAGCGCAACCGGCATCTCAGATTCGCTTCATCGGGAGTTGCAAGTTTGAATTTTGGACGCGAGTAGTTTGCCGTGTTAACATCCACATCTCCTCAGATACCGCTTGCCACGCCTGATACGAATTTTGTTTTCATGATCCGACGGTGCCCAAAAACAATGACTTCATGGTCGCGTGTGGCAGCGTTTGCCGTTGGTATCTTTTTGCTCTTCGGGAGCAATAGCCTGACGCAGGCCCAGACTGACGATCCCTTTGGCGATGGCTCATCAGATCCGGTGAAATTATTTGAGCGCGGCCAGAACGCACACGCCCACGGCAACCTGCTCAAAGCTTTGGAGTTTTACGACGAGGCGATCAAGGTGCGACCAGAATTCGCCGAAGCGGAATTCCAACGAGGGAATGCGTTGCTCGCGTTGGGACGACTGCAGGAGGCAGAGTCCGGCTTTCGGCGCACGGTGGAATTGCGAAAGGATTGGTCACTCCCCTACTCGGCGCTGGGCGCTCTGCTGGTTCGGCTCGATCGTGATACAGATGCCGAGCCTGTCTTGCGTCAGGCGATCAAGCTCGACCGCGACGACAATCTCGCGCTTCGCATGTTGGCCGACATCCGCTTGCGAGCGGGCGCCGCGAAGGAGGCGTTGGACTTGACGCGCCGCGCCACCAGTGATCCCGATGCTCCTCCATCTGCATGGCTGCTGCGCTCGCGAACGGAAAAAGCCACTGGCGACAACGTTGCCGCCCTTGCGAGTCTTGATCATGTTCTACAATTGGATTCTTTAAGTCTTGCAGCCTTGCTGGAACGTGCTGAGATACGAATCGGCGGCGGAGACAAGGAGCGCGCCCTCGCCGACCTCAAAACAGCCGAGCCGTTAACTAAAGGAGAGAAGACGATCGTTTCGCGGCTCGCCGCGGATTACGAATTGGCTGGCAAACCTGAGGAGGCGCGGCGAGTGGCTGAAGCTGCTGGATTGAATCCTGCTCCGCAAGCCTCCGCCAACGGCAGTGGTGTGAAGGTGGTGGGCAGTCCGGAAGAAATAGCAGCCGCAAACAGCGACGATCCGGCAACAGCGCGCAAAGGTCTCGAGTTCTTGTTGGAAAAGAACCCGAATAACGCAATGCTCATGGCGCGTTTGGGCTCTCAGTATCGAACGGTTGATGCCAACCGTTCACTTGATTACTACAAACGTGCGGCCGCGATTGAGCCGGCTAGTGCTGACTACGCCACGGGCTATAGCTCGGCGCTGGTGCAAACCCGCCGCTTTGCTGAGGCTGCTGCCATACTCCGTCGCGTCGTCGCTGCTGCTCCAGACAACTATGCAGCCCATGCCAATCTGGCTACCGCGCTCTATGAACTCAAGCAGTTTGCCGCCGCAGTCACCGAGTATGAATGGTTACTCAAAGCGAAACCGGATCTGCACGTAGCCTATTATTTCATTGCCACAGCGCATGATTATCTTGGAGAATACCAGCAGGCGCTCGCGGCCTACGAAAGTTTTCTCGCGCGCGCCGACGTCAAAGCAAACCAGCTCGAAATCGAGAAAGTGAAGTTGCGGCTGCCCTCTTTGCAAAGGCAGATCAAATTGGGTCAGGGTGCGAAGCGAAAAGCCGGACGTCCCTAAACTTTACTGGGTCATTAAAGTCGAACATGAGCATTGTGGGAATTCAACGTCGCCTGATTCGAAGCATACCGATCACGATGCTGTTCGTCGCCGTCATGGCGCCTACGGTGCGCGCGCAGGATCCGCACCCGCTTGATCAAACGGCGCCGCCACCGATGAAAATCATAACTCGCGCGGAACGCGCGCAGATCGAGCAAGCAAAAGAGGACAAAGCTCGCGTAAAGCTAACCATCGAACTGGCAGAAACCCATCTCGCTAATGTTGAGAACCAGACTTCGCAACAACAGTGGGAAGGAGCGGCTGCCGATGCTGGAATGTATTGGGCGCTGATTGACGACGTGCTCAGCTTCCTGAAATCGATCGAGCACGATAGCAATCGCAGACGCGATCTCTACAAACGCGTGGAGCTGGCGCTTCGCTCGCATGGCCCAAGGTGGACGACGATCCGGCATAGCACACCGGCTGAGTACGCCGTGTGGATCAAGGAGATTGAAGAATTTGCCCGTAATGGCCGCACCGAGGCGCTCAATTCTTTCTACGGCCAAACCGTAATGCGCGAAGGTCCGCAGAAGCCATCTGATTCCAAGCAGCCAAGCAAGCCGTTGGATAAAAACTAAAACCCTTCGCCACCAGAACAACTATGCCAGCTCGTCTGCCCCTTCTCTTATTTACCGCCGTTCTCATTCTCGCTTCCGCTTCGGTTGCCACCGCCTTCCAGGCACGCGAGCACTTTACGGAACAGGAGATCGAACTCGTCAAGGACGCGCAGATCCTTGATAAGCGCATCGACGTTTTCATCAAAGCCGCTGACCGCCGCGTGCTGGTGCTCAGTGGTACCGGCCCCGACGCAGCAACCGCTAAGCAATTGAAGAAAGACTCTGATTCCTGGGGGGAACTGCCAACCGGATCGCGCGCCGAACTCATCGCCGACATTGCGGGAATCTTTGACGAGGCGATCACGAACATTGACGACGTCAGCTTGCGGGATGAAAAGAATCCGCTAATAGCAAAGGCACTGCGCAAGCTGGCGGCAGCGGCAACCCGCATCGTGGAGCAGTTAAAACCGGCCGAGGCGCAGGCAAAGGGAGATGCGGAATTGAGCAGCTTTGATCAGCTTGCAGATAACGCCGACGCCATCATCCAGGCGGCAGGCAAACTTGGCCCAGCCCCACCACCCGAGAAAAAGGGAAAAAAACAGTGATGAGTGATGAGTCAAAATCTTAGGCTCATCACTCATCACTCATCACTTTCTTTAGCCGCGCTTCTTCCGCACTTCCGCCTTGACCTGCTTCGCCTCCTGATCAAGCGCCGCGCCCGCACTCGCTTCGTCGCCCTCTTCTTTTCCAGTCGCGGCCGACCTTAAGCGCGGCGCACTCTCGCCCACGGCAACAAGTTGAAACTCAACTTTCGCTTCCGTCTTGCCTACAGCGCCAGAGCCAACTCCAGTCGCGCGTCCCAGGAAACCGCCAACGCTCTTTGCCACCGAAATTTTTAATCCAGTCAGATCGGTATAGAGGATAAAGTCGCATTGCTTCGTGCGTGCCTCTGTCTCAGCTTCGCCCGGCGAGCTTGCATTCAAAGGAACAGCCTCGACGCCGCTGCCCTCTATTTCACTAATAAGCCGCCCGCGCAGTGAATCCTCCGAAATTCCCCGATCGGTCTTGTTGTTGATCTGAACTACGCCGACGCGAACGCTGCCCGGCGATTTCGACTTACTCGAGCTCGGCATGTTGCTCTCATCGTCGTCAACAGGCGCTCGGCCCTTCTGCGCCTGCCCCATCATCTCTGCAACTGAGGGCATCGCATACAATTCCTGAGCGCTACTCGCTTCAATGTAACCTGCGGGTATATCAAACAGCGCGGCATCAAGCGGCTCGCGAGAGAGTTCAACAACTTCTTTGATTGAGGTGAAGGCCACGCTCCCGTCGGGCCCATACATGGTTGTAGTTTCCTCGAGGGGATAACCGGTGCGCGCGGCGCCTTGCCGGTTGAAGCGCACTGTATCGCGGCAACCGCCACGAGGGGGTGGGCCAGCCATTGGCGGACGGCCGCCGAGATCGCAGCTCAGACCAAACGAAAAATCGATATACCAACCATCCGTCTCCAGGCGCTGCTGCACGGGGCTACACGCATCCGGCGAAGACTCAATGGCCATGGTCGTCTTAACGTGTCGAGCCTGGAACCCAAACATCTCCTTGCGCTCGCCAGTATCGACAGCTGTCGTCGTGTAAGTGACTACGCCACCGCGTCGGGATGGGGCAGACATTCCGCCGCCGCTGCCGCCAGGATTCGGAGTTACGTCGCCGCTTTCCATGGGCGTGATGACATACTTTTTCGCCTTATCACTGATCTGAATAGTGCGCTTCAGATCACACTGGGTCAGGTTAATGACGTCCATCCCGTAACCCATTTTCATTTCCGACCGCTCCCGCGACCCTTTGAGCATCGTCGTATTTTCCATCGACTGGCCCATAGTCGTGGTCCGATAAGTAATCTTCAAATCAGTTCGCGCCGGAGGCGCTGGTTGCGGAGCCGGACGATTGGTCCGGCGTTGCGCTACAACGGCAGCGGCCAATACGAGTAGCAAAATCAAGATTCCCACCAAGCTCGCTCCCAAAGACCTTTTTCTCATTGTTTACTATCTCCTGTTGAGTATTGGTAAATTGTTTCAGCGTGGATGTGGGGCCACGGCATGCCGTGCCCCTACGGCGGGTGACTCAATCGCGCGCTTTGCGCAATGTTTCCGTAGCGCGATCAATTGCCTCGACGATCCGGTCTAACCCTTCAGCGGCATTCGTCGTATTTCGATCATCCAGCGCCTGACGAAAATCCGGCAGCGGTTGAGCTGCATAGCCCGTGTAAGTTCCCGGCGCGTAAATCTGATGCGTGTACCAGGTGCGCCCGCGCAGTCCGCGTTCATCGGTAAACGATCGCTCAGCCGCGAGCAATGCATCGTTGATACGTTTTAGTCTAGCTACGGCCCGCGGGTGGCGATCATTTGCTTCCACGCTCGTGCGCTCGATTTCGGCGACGGTCTCCTGACGCGCTTTCTCGATCCGCTCAGCCTCGTCAGCAAAACCTTGCAAGGATTTCAGCATCGGCTTCTCATCCAGGGCCGCGGCCAGCTTGCGACGTCTGGCTGCCTTCATGCACTCGTTAAAAAACTCGCGCACCTGCGCAGCATAATCGCGATAATCAAGTGGCAGCCCCGCAGAATCGGCAAGACGCATCGCCACCGTGCCCCAGAGCTGCGCGGCTGCGACGTGGTAAACAAAAGTCGGATCGCCGAAGTGGCTCATCCAGTAAAACGAATCATAAGCAGAATGGTAGACGCCGTAGTCGCCGCCAAAACCCATATCGCTTGCAGGCACGCCCAGGTGTTGCAAGAACGGCGTGAAGTCTGAGCCCGAACCCAAGGCGCCGATGCGTGCTTCGGCAATCGGCGTATCAGATCCCACTTCCGCATTCGTCAACTCCGGATCAGGCTCCTGCTCGTGGGCGCGTTCCTGCCACTGCTTATAAATGGACTGCCCGCTCTTCGGATCCTTAACGTCGCGCGTCGCGCCGCGAATGAGTTTCCACATTGACGGTACGGACGAAGCGCCAAAGTTCGAACCTGAAACCGCCGAATCAACGTTCAGGTAGGCGACTGCTTTCTCTTTCAACTCCGCGGCGTTGTCCTCGGCCCACTCCGTAGAACCCAGCAGGCCATACTCTTCACCGTCCCAACTACACATCACGATCGTGCGTCGCGGTTTCCAACCCTTCTTCAACAAAGCGCCGAAACTTCGCGCGGCTTCGAGCATGGCAGTCGTACCACTGTTTGGATCCACCGCGCCAAAGACCCAGGCATCGCGATGATTGCCCATCACCACCCAGCGATCCTTTTCTTCGTCGCCATCGATGCGCGAGACTACGTCCCAGATTTTTCGCACTTGAAAATCCATTGACGTCTTCAAGTGAACGCTAACGTAGTCCGTTCCGCCGACGTGGTAAGGAAACGGCAACCCGCCCTGGAAACCCTTCGGCCGTAGCGCCCCGCGCAGCGGTTCCAGCAAACGCTTCGCGTCTCCATAGGAAATTGGCTGGACCGGAATGCGCGGCAACGTGGTCGCATCTTCGATCTTCAGCCTTGGCACGCCAGGAATTGCGGGTTTGCCCGGCGTCAACGGATCGCCCGGGGCGGTCGACAAAAATTGTACCGACCCACGCTGCGCCGCGCCTGCAGGCCGCCATGGTCCGTTCGGATATACATCGCCCTGCATATAACCATCGTCCGCCGGATCGGAATAAATAATTAGCCCGACCGCGCCATGATCCTGCGCGACCTTTGCTTTCACGCCGCGAAATGAATTGCCGTAACGCGCGATCGCTATCTTCCCGGTCACGTCGACTCCCAGTTTTTTTAGCGCCTCATAATCGGGCGGAAGACCGTAGTTGACGTAAACCAACGGCGCCGTGACGTCGCCACTGGGGCTGTAGCCGTTGAAGACCGGGATGATTTTCGGATTGGACGAAGATGGATCCTCAGCAATGACTGGTTCCTTAACGGCGAGCTTTTCCGGACGTGGTCTTACCAACTCAACGATGCTGGGCTGTTTCGGATATGGCAACAAGACCTCGTATTCTTTCAGCTCCGAGGCAATACCATAACTGCGGATCTGGTCGCGCACATAGATCGCAGTCGCGTAGTCTTCCTTGGTGCCGGCGACATGTGGCTCGGCAGTCAAACGTCGCAGATGTTCACGCGCCGAAGCGGGCGCCGGCACTGCGCGAAACTCGTCTTCCCAGCGTCGCTCTTCAATGGAGCCTGCGGGCGTGAAGCCGTCGAGAACCGCTGCCGGCGCTGTGGAGTTCTGTGATAAGACCGGGCGAAGATTTGTGGAAGTAGTCAGGAAAGCTAAGGCCAACAAGCCCGCGACTGCGTTGCGCATGGATCTCATTTTGTCGTTACCTCAATTGGCCGGTAGCCATCGCTCCCGGTTCTGATTTCGAATGAACAATCGGCGTTACCTGCTCGTAAACTGAAGTTACTGACCGCGAAAGGAAACCGCAACCGATGGACAGCAGATATTATCCCGGCGTTGACGCGGATGTCTTCGCCCTGGTCGCTGAGCTTCGTACAATTTTTGATCAGGATTACGAAGTGCAAACTATGCACGTCTCTTCTACCACAGTTGTGCAAGCGCGAAAGTCTAGCACGTTGCGCGATCTTACCGGCCTCTCCGCGGCGTTGACAATTAAGATCACGCCCGAAGCCGGCGGCACGCGTGTGGAAATGGGCATGCAGAAATGGTTGGACAAGGCAGCGGTCGCCGCGGTGGCGGTGCTGATTTCTGCGGGACTGTTACTCGCGTTGCCGGCACTCGGCGTTTATTGGCAATACAAACTAACTGAAGATGCGTGGAAGATAGTTGAGGCACACCTCGCCCGCAAAGCTGGCGGCTACGTGCCCCCCTTGCCGGGACGCTGCGGCAGTTGCGGCGCGGCCAATATCGCGGATGCCGGCTTCTGCTCCACTTGCGGCGCAAGCTTCAAAGTCACAGCCTGCCCTGCTTGCGGTGGCGTTCCCAAAGACCCAGCGGCGCGCTTCTGTAATCAATGCGGCATCAAGCTGTAGGGCTCACTGACTGACGTTGGCTAACTGCACTAAGATTGACATGCAGCGAGCCTCGGCGTATCGTTCCCCCGCCCAACAGACTACAACGTATTTGCAGCGCCTAATCTGCCAGGGGTTTTCTACCTTCGCGCTTTTGCTTTTCTCTTGAGATTCAATCTGGACTCCGACGTTCCAGAAAGTATTCCGAAGTCCTTTAAATAGTCGCAGCAGCCGTAGTCGAGTTCTGCCAGAACCGAAACTACGAAATCAATCCAACCCCTACTCCTGGAGGAAATTGTTTATGAAGAAGTCTCTTCTGTTCTTTGCAGTTGTCATCCTGCTTTCAGCGTTTGCTCAGGCCTTCGCGCAAGACCCAGCGATGCATGGTCCACCGAAAGTGCTTTACATCGTACGCGAAGATATCAAACCCGGACTGATGGACGCGCACAGCAAGCATTCAGCCAGTTTCGCCAACATTTTCAGAACACTCGGCACGCCCAACTATCGTATAGCCCTCGTTCCCGTTGCCGGCAGCGAAAACGAAGTTGTTTACATTACGGGTTGCGATTCGTTCAAGGACCTTGAAGACATCCTCAATGGCACTGACAAAATGATGTCCGCTGCCAGTGGCGGCACGAAGGCTGAACTGGATCGGCTCAACAAGGAAGCCCCGCTGTTGCATGCCGCGATGCGCGATATGTTCGCAGCGTTTCGTCCAGAATTGAGTTTCAATCCCGGGGTCGACGTTCGCACAATGCGTTACTTCTCAATTACGACGGTGCGCGTGCGGCCCGGTCATGACGCGCAATACGCCGACTACATCACCAAGCTGGTCAATGTTGCACGGCAAAAGGCGAAGCTTGATAGTCTGCATATCGCAGCCTTCCAGGTCGTCAGCGGCTCGCAGGCCGGCACCTACATGTTCTTCCGTCCGATGAAATCTCTGGCGGAGTTTGACGAAAACACTGGAATGAAAATGCGCGCCGCGATGAGCGACGACATGAAGAAGGATGTTGACAAGACTGCGGGGGACGCGATCATGTCGAGCGAAACCAGCACCTATTGGATGACGCCGGCGATGAGTTACGTAACCAAGGATATGGCTGCCGGCGATCCGGCCTTCTGGAATCCCAAGCCGGCGACGATGCCGAAACCAAGACCGAAGAAGAAAATGGTTAAGGCAGTTGCGCCGCCCGCGCCAACTGACTAAACGTTTCCTCTGGGAGCGCAGGCATCCTTGCCTGCTTCGTCTTTCGTCACCGCGCAGCAGCAGGCAAGATGCCTGCGCTCCCAGAAGTCTTCAGGCTTGCAAGATTTTTCTAATGAACTGTGCGGCGGTGACGATGCGAATATTCTGGTACTGCTCCAACTCCAAAAGGTGGGAGTCACCTGAAATGATGACTTCGCTTTGTGATGAAATCGCGCAGGCAATGACCGCGTCATCGTCAGGATCGGCAATTACTATTCGCTCGATCTTCGCCGGCTCAACAACCTGAGCCAGAGCGCCATAGCCTAAAACCAAATCGTGCGCCCTCACTCCAGCCGCCAGCAAACGCCCGGCAAATTTCTCGCGGATCAAAACGTCTTCCAATTCTTCAAGCAAGACTCCGCTGGTACACAGAATGATGGCACCGTCACGGGCCGCATCCAGAACCAGGCGCGGGTTACCATGCCAGAACAAGCCAGACACTATGATGTTGGTATCAGCTACGACTCGCATCGGGAGACTGGCGAGATTGACGAGCGGCAACAATTTCCGCCTCGACTTCGGCCTCCGTAAGCGGTGGGGAGTCCAAGTTCGCTAAACGATCAGCGGCTGCAAACAGACCACTAACGCGACGACGTTTGAGTTCCTCTCGCAACAAAGACTCCATCGACTCGGGTGTGAGTAAGCCATTGGCCTCGGCTTCGCGAGCCAAACTATCAGGCAAGTTAACTTTGATTTCAGCGGACATGGGTTCAGCGCCTTTCTTGACTTGTATCCTACGCTAGATTGAAGACTGATCCAATACGCGTGCGTCAAGGTTCAAGTGCATTGGCTTTAGTCAGGTCGCAGTGGCCTCACCAAATTGATGCACAGGAAGTGAGACGTTCCACAAATCGTTAGTGGGCACAGTTTTTCTCGAAGAAGA
>JANLYZ010000106.1:0-16810 GCA_031365905.1 Chloracidobacterium sp.
AGTTTCTCCCTGGCTGCGGCTGTTCTCCTGTTTCCACTGAAACACTTCTTCCACGTTTGGGTGTTTGACGACAGCCACGCGCTGGTCGAAATCGAGAAACCATTGGATGACATCGGGGACAGAATCGAGATCGATGTTCCCGCCAGCATCGCGCAATGGCGGCGGCTTAGGCGAAGCTTCCTCGCTCAAATTTTCGCCGTCACCGTTTCCCGAAGTTGATTGTGACATTCCCGCGCTGTTCATAAATTAGTTTTCCGAGTTCCCTGCCCGATTCAACTTAAATTCCGGCGTCACTTCACCAACCACGTCTCCGCGCCGGTTGCGCACCGGGAAAAAAGCGTAGCGCGCAACCGCTTCCAACGATTCATCAGCGAGTATGCTGAGCTGCCTGAGCGATTCGATAACAACGGTTGGCCGAGCGCGATGGTCATCGCCGTCTTCGATCTTGAGCGCGAGTCCCAAGCCGCGCGGCCAATCTTTGCAGGGCAAGATGCCGACAGTGTAAACGCCTTCCGCTCCGACTTTCGAAACCAACTGTCCCGGTGCGGCGCGCATGATCTCCGTGTCCAGGCGATCGGCAGTGCCGCCAATTAGCTCCGGATACGCGGTCATCGCCGCCACGATGCGCGCTGTTGCGTTTCTCGTTTGCTCGTCAAACTCAGCCGGCGTCGCAACCAATCGCGCGTACATCAGCGCCATCGCCTTGACCGTAACGCCGAAGACCGGAACGCCGCAACCATCAGTGCCGACGGCGATATCTTCAATCGCGATTCCGGAAAACTGGGACACTGATTTGCCGATGCTCAGTTGTACCGGATTGGTGGGTTCGTCATAAGTTTCGGTGGGCTCCCCGAGATGCATTGCAAGCGCTAACATGCCGGCGTGCTTGCCCGAACAGTTGTTCTGCAGGACATTGGGCTCCACACCGTCTTCGCGAAGCTGTCGCGCGACTTCGGGGCTAAACGGCTCATGCACGCCGCACTTCAAAGCTCCAGGATCGAGGCCAATCTTGCGAAGCATGGAGGCAGCAACTTCAGTGTGAATTGGTTCACCGCTATGTGAACCACAGGCGAGCGCGATCTCTTTTTCCGTGAAACCGAAGCGGTCAGCAGCACCGGACGCCACCAGCGGAATTGCCTGGTGTGGTTTCGCCGAGGAACGCAAATACGTGACCGTCTCGGGCGCGCCGAGATACGCGACGATAGTCCCGTCGGGCTCAACTGCGACGATGTGTCCGCGATGCCGCGACTCAGTTATTCCGCCGCGCGTCACTTCAACCAGCGGTTCGGCCGCGGGTATCTCTCGATTGTTTTCAGACGGCTGCCTGGAAACCTGCATAAGTTGTTCTACTAACAATTGAAATTAGTGTGCGCGATTATGGTAACACGGCGCGTCCGACAAAACTTCTCTTTGGAGTGCGCTGACCTGTCAGCGCTTTCCTTGGTCGCGACCTGTCGCGACCACCAGCGACGGCGTCAATCCGCCGCAGACGAAAGCGGCGACAGGTCGCCGCACTCCAAAAAATAAAAAAGGCAGAAGGTTTGTCCTTCTGCCGCGTTTATTTCGCAAGACGTAAATTCTAGCCCTTGGCGCTTCGTCTTGGCTTTTTGGCTCCATAGCTCAGCACGGTCAATTTCACAGTACGCCGGCCAAACCGCATCGCCTCACTGGAAGTTGGCGTCCAGATATCGATGTGTCGACCGCGGATCGCGCCGCCAGTGTCAGCAACGATGTATTCACCGCTATATCCCGGATGTTCCAATCTCACGCGCGAACCCAACGGCAACACCGAAGGATCGGCCGCAATCAAACCTCTGGTTACCATCCGGCCACTCGCGGTTCTGCCCTTGAGACTATAGGCGGTCGCAACATAAGGCGACGCGGCTACGAGCGGTTTGGAGTCTTCAACCGTCCGGCTTCTGGTGGCCGAAGCGGCTTCGCTCGTGACTGTTACTGGTTCAAACTTACCGCTGGCTTCAGCCGGATTCTGTTTCGTTTGTAACTTTGAAAGAGGACTGTCTGCTATTGATGGCGTGGCCGAAAAAACTATCAAACCTGCTAGAAGTAAGGAGGCAATTATCGCGCTCCTGTTAATTATTGCTTTCATTCGTCGGGTCTCCTGTCCGATGTGACTATTCCAGCGCCCTGCGCGAGTTCGTTCTTCCTGGAACTCGACCTCTGGCTCAAGGAGTTGCTAACAACGTCAGCCAGAGTTGGGGGCTTGCATCCTTGAGGCATGCGCTGAAACCCAAATGTGCTGCTAATGGAAAACAAGCTGGGTAGTCTCCCCGCTTGTCTGAACAAGGAACCTAGCATCGCGGTGATGGAGTGTCCACCGCGAAAGGGCAGGAAAAAGTGCAAAAAACGGCCTGTTTTTGTGTAACTACTGAAATATTTAGAGTTAAGAAGGGGCGGGAAATGTGACCGATACCATTCAGTACGAATGACAGATTTCAAGTCATTTTTTTATGTCGGCAAAATGCTAGATGCCTGAGGTTCGGGCAGGTTTCATCGGAGGTCAGCAACTATTCATCGCGGCTCAGAACCGAACATTCGCACCGCGCTAGAGACCCGAAATCAGCTCGCTCGGGTGAAAAGTAGCTCGACTTACGTGAGACTGAGGAAGTTATCAAGAATTTTCCGACCGTCTGCATGCGCCTCGTCGAAGAGTTCGGGATGAAACTGCACACCAACCAATGGTCGTTCAGTGTGCTCCATCGCTTGAATGGGACAGGTTTCGTTCCAGGCCGTGCGGCGAAAACCTTTGGGCAAGTCCTTGACCTCATCAAAGTGTGAATGCCAAACAGTGATCTCCTTCGGCAAGTTTTTGAAGATGCCTTTGCCGCTAGTCTCCACCGGAAAGTAGCCACGCTCGCGCTTCGCGCCTTCATATCCTTCGCCGGGCGCGAGCCGCGCCATGAGATCGATTTTCGATCCGTAAGCCAGGGCGATTTGCTGATGCCCCCCGCAAACGCCGAGTATCGGTTGCGTCGCTTTCTTGATGACTTCAAAAACGCCGCGGAGCGATTCGGGTGAGTAACGATCCCACGGATGACTCTGCCCGCTCAAAATAATATGCGAGGGACGAAGTGACTTTACGCGTTTGAGAGAGACAGATTGATAACGTTCGATCAATATCTCCGCGCCTTCACACATCCGACTGAGCACCGCGCGCAGTTCGCGCGGGCTCGCGCCCTGACCGTCGAGCGTGTTGTCGACGAGATAAATTAGAGATGTACTGGTCATCCGCCCATTCCTTCAGTCTTCTCCCAACCACTTGGCTTCGCGCTTATACAATGAAGCTTGCCGTTGAAGGCGCCGATGTATATCCGGCCGCCCACCACGGCCGGCGTGGAGTTTATGTTGTCTCCGATCTTCAGTTCACCAAGTGGCTTGCCGTCTGCGGCTGAGAGCACATGAATCCAACCAACCTTATCGCCAAACACCACGCGCCCGTCGACCACCGGCGAGGTACCCCAGATAGGCGCCCGGATGAGTTGCTGCCAAACGATCTCGCCTTTGTCTGCGCTCAGGCAATACATGTAGCCGTTGTTGCAACCGATGTAGATTCGATCCTTTACTACGATCGGGCTCGACCAAAAAGCGCCCTTGCTCACGCCGCCCTCCGCTTTGAATTTCCAGACCGGCTCGCCGTTTGACTGGCGGAAGCAATAAACGTAACCGTCCTCGGCAGCCGTGTAGACTAAGCCTCCGGCCACGGCGGGCGTTGAATCCGAATCAGCGCCGATGCGCGCCTTCCAAACGGTTGCGCCGTCCGCCTGGTTGAGACAATAGAGATCGCCTTGTTCCGTGCCGACATAAATCCGGCCATCAACCGCGGTACAACTGCCCTCCATCGAGCCGAGTCGTTCGGTTTTGTAGATGAGCGCACCGTCGGCGAGATTCAGGCAATAGAAAAACCCGTCTTCGCTGCCGAAGTAAATGCGTCCATCAATCACGGCTGCGGAGCCGTCAACTTCAAACGCGGTTTCGAAATCCCAAAGCAACGCGCCATCGCTCTTGTTGAGACAATAGATATGATGATCCAAGCCGCTGGCGATGATGCGATCGCCGATCACAGTCGGCGTCGCTTTGAAACTATCTTTGGCTTTGAACTTCCAGACGACGCTCCCATCTTCAATGTTGACGCAGTAGACGTTGCCGTCCGCGGAAGGAAAGTAGACCCGATTCCCGTCAACCGAAGGCTGCCCGGGCCATGATGTCCCGCCCCAGGGATCCGGATGCAGTCTGCCGCTGATCGAATCAGTCTTGAACTCCCAAACAATCTCGAGTGGACCTTCGCCCCAGGGACCACTGCCGTAGAAATTGCGCTGCGGATTGCCAAGCCAAAATTGAAGACTCGGAAGAACTGCCTTGACCGGTTCTCTTGGTTCCGCTTCAGTCTTTGAAATTGCCTTCCCGCCACAGGCAGAGAGCAGCAACGCGAGCAGGAGGAGTACTAGCGTCAGGTGACGACAGGAAAAGCGTCGGGGTGACTCGCCGGGATCAATCATTGGGGGAGTTCTTATTTTGGAGTGCGGTGAACTGTCACCACTTTAGTCGGGCCCCGACTTGTCGCGGCCCGACGTTGGTTTGTTTAAGTTGAAAAACTTGGGCGGCCTCGGCGCCCAGGGACAAAGCGGTGACAGGTCACCGCACTCCAAAAAAGCCTCATGGGTGTTTACCTGGCGCCAGCCAATCGCCTGCATAAACTACTTCAGCGGTGCCGGTGATCACAACTTCACCATCGTCTCCGTTTCCACGCCACTTAATTTTCGCGCGGCCGCCCGGCATCAAGACGTCCACCAGTCGATCGGTTTCGCCTTTGATCATCGCGGCGACTGCAGCGGCACAGGAACACGTGCCCGAAGCTTCTGTCTCGCCCACGCCGCGTTCCCAGATTCGCAATGCAATCGTCTGGCGATCAACCACGCGAACAAAGACGACGTTGGTGCGATCCGGAAACTGCTGGTGCGTTTCAATCGTTTTGCCGATCTGGCGCCAGTCGAGCGCGTCGAAGTCGCTAACGAAGATGCAGCAGTTGGGATTCCCCATCTGCAAGGCGGTGACTGGAAACAACTCGCCATTTACGTCGAGTTCATAGTCGATGACTTTCGCGAGCGGCTCGCGCGTCGTTATGGGAATCGACTTCGAGTCAAACTTCGGCTGGCCCAGTTCAGAGTCAAACACGTAATGGCCGGTGGCGGTTTGCTCGCGAAGCGTGTAGAGCTTAATTCCCGCGCGCGTGGTTAACCGGAGTTCTGGCGCAGACCAGAGTTTTTTGTAGTAGAGATAAGAGGCAGCACAACGGGTTCCGTTTCCCGAAAGCGCCGCTTCGCTCCCGTCGGGATTGAAAATGCGCACTCGAAAGTCTGCGCCCGCGACTTCGGAAGGGCTGACGACCGCGATGCCATCGGCGCCGGCGCCGTAATGACGATTGCAGATGCGTCGCGCGAATTCGCTGAGTTCAGTGATTCCCGCGAGCTCAAGGTCTTTCGCCTCGATAACGATGTAGTCGTTGCCGAAGCCGTGAAACTTGATGAACTTTGGAGGCATTGAAATAATAAGTTGACCGAATCGGTAGCGTCTTATTTCAGTTTGTCTCTGTGTAATCTCTGTGTTCTCTGTGCCTTTGTGGTGGATGACTCCGTAGCAAATACTCACCACCGAGGCACAGAGAACACAGAGGAGGCACCGAGAATTTCAAATTAGGACTCTGCTACAAGACTTACACGATTAACAGTACCGAGCCAATCATGTGAATCCTGCTAATCCTGTCTTCTAAGGTTTCCCGGCGAACGACGCGAGCAGCAGAGCGATCGGCTCAATGCAATTCGTCCTGACGTCAGCGCCTTCAGGAAAGTTGTTTACCATGATCGAAAACGCCAAGTCCTCGCCGGCCGCGTCGCGAACATAACCCGAAAGGCTCGAAGCCGAACTCAGCGTTCCGGTCTTGGCGCGCAGATTATTTTCGGCCGGCGTGCCTTTGAAACGATTGCGGAGCGTGCCGTCAACGCCGGCGATGGGTAACGCGTCGCGGAAGACCGCTGCGTAACGATGACGATGCATGTAAGTCAGCAACTGGTTCGTCGCTTCGGCCGTTACCATATCGTTGCGTGAAAGGCCGGAGCCGTCAGTCAACACGAGCGCTGAGGAATTCAGACCAGCTTCGCGCAGAAATGTTTTGACGACCGCGAGACCGTCGCTTTCGCTGGTGCGATCGGGGTTCGGTGAATTGTCGGCGCGCGGCACTACGGTGCCGAGCGTGCGCAGGATGAGTTCGGTGTAAAGGTTCTGGCTGGGCTTTAGCGTGTTCGCTGCCACTACGCTAAACGGAACCGACTGCATGCTCGTAATTTCGATCCCATGGCCGTCCGCCGTGGCAGGCATGACGAAGCCGGCAGCCGGACGAGCAGAAACCGTGCGCGTCTTGCCTTTGATAGTTACACCATGCTGCGCGAGCGACGCGCGCAGCAAATAGGCAAACAAGAGCGCGGGATGCGACATACCGATGCCGCCGGTATAACCTTTGTCGTCGAGCGCTATGGAGCCAGTGATCTCCATCTCATCAGATGCCAGCCCACGATAAACATTCAGAGCGCGCTTCGTTCCCTTTGCCGCGGTAACAACTCTATTGTTAATCCGCAGCAACGGATCCGGCGGTCCGGTTGTTATCACCGCTGCATCGCCCACTTTGCCGCCGGGCTTAACAAACAAATCGAGCGCATTGTCATTAACCGTCAGCGCGCTGACTTCCGCGCCGTAATACCATTCCAGATCTTCCCATTCCCAGCCGCTGCCATATTGCGGTCCGGTGAAATAACTTTCGTCGCCAACCAGATCGCCTTCAACTTTCTTCACACCCGCCGCCGCGATGCTGGTCGCGAGCGCGTCGATGCCTTTGAAGTAATCACCGTTATTAAACCGCGCGGCCAGCGACGGATCGCCGCGTCCGTAGATTGTCAGGTCGCCCTTGACGACGCCTTTGTCGTTTGGCTTTTCGTTGGCATAGACGCTGGTGACAAAACGATAATCAGGCGACAGACGATCGAGCGCGGCCGCAACGGTGTAGAGTTTCATGTTCGAAGCTGGCCGCAAAAGCTTGTCGGCGTTTTCCTCGAACAGCACGCGACCTGTTTCGAGCGATGTAACTTTGATCCCCACCATTGCCGGCGCCAATTCCGGCTTGCGCAGAATCTGCGAAATACGCGACTGCAACTCAGCGAGCGTTCGCGTCGTCGAGGCTTTTCTAGTCTGAACGACGTCCGGCGTCGGTGAAACTTGGGGAGTCTCGACGGGCGTGGCGGTCGGAACCGGCGTCGGAGTTGCCGTCGAGGGTGCAACTACAGATGGCGTTACCCGTCGGTCACGTTGCGGAGTCTGCTGCGCCTTAACCGGTGCGGCCGATTGGATCAGCGAGACGAGCAGAAGGAGACTAAGAAAAGTTTGTGTGCGAAAGTTTTTGCGCATTATTTGGAGTGCGCTGACCTGTCAGCGCTTTAGTCAGCTGCGACTTGTCGCAGCCTTGGTTTGACTCAACCGGAGAAACGCGGCGTCAAGCCGCCGCGGAAAAAGCGGCGACAGGTCGCCGCACTCCAAAGAGTAGTTCAGTCCTTATCTACCCAACCGCAGGCTTGCCCACATGTTTCACATGCGCGGCCCTTACTTTCGCCATCAGCTTCTGAAACTCTTCGTCGTTTCTCAGTGAAGCCCAATTTGGATCGCTTTCAAAGCAGAGCTGGTTTTCATTGCCCAGCGCGATGGCGCGTCCCAGCCATTCGAGCGCCTCAGTGCGCATGCCTTCCAGCGCGTAAACTGACGCGACGGAATAGGCAATGTCCGGATCGACTTCAGCGTTTCTGATGACCGAGCTGTTTAGTTGTGCGCGCGCCTCTTCATGTTTCCCTTGCGCGCTCAAAAACATCGCCATGAACGGGCGTATGCCGTGCAGGTTTTGATGTTCAGAGACATTCTGCTGCATCAGTTCAGCCGCCGCGTCTGTTTGCCCGGTGTAGTACAACGCGAGCGCGCGAAAAGTCTTGACCAGCGGGTTATCGGGATCGCCGGCGTGATCCAGTTGCCGGTTCGTCTCCTCGAAGTTTCCCATGTACATGTAAACCAACGCGCGATTGTAACTGGCTACTACATGCGCCGCTGGATCGAGCCGCATCAAACGATCAAAACTGCGCAGCGCGCGGCCATACTCACCATCAAGCCGGTGCAGCGTCGCCTTAACGAAATGCACCACGGGCTCGTCAGGAGCTTCGCGCCGCGCCTGCGCCACTTCCTCGCGCGCCTTCTGCTTTTGACCGCGCCACAAATAAACGAAGACCATCAGCATCCGCGCTTCGGTGAGTTTAGGATCGATTGCGAGCGCCTTGGTAAAGGCGACTTCAGCGCGTTCGTAATCTTCCGCGCCGCCAAAGCCTTTAAAGACTCGATTGACGTAAGAAGCGCCGAGACCGTCAAGCGCGAGCGCAAAGTTTGGATCGAGTTCGATGGCTCTTTGAAAATGTTCGATTGCGGCGTCGCAATCTTCCTGGGCGATAGTGCGGAAGATGAAGCGCGCAAATAGATCGCGCCCACGCAAGTATTGTTCGTAGGCGGCCGGATTTTGGGTTGCCGGTTTCGCCATGCCATCCTGCTCGGCAGGACTCAATTCGAGTCGCAGGCCCTCGACAATTCGCTGCGCGATTTCGTCCTGCACCGCGATAATGTCTTCAGTCGAGGTGTCAATGCGATCGCTCCAGAGTATGTCGCCGGTGCCGACGTCGAGCAGTTGCGCGGTAACGCGAAACCTTCCGCCCGCGTGAATGAAGCCCGCGGCAAGCACGGCGTTGACTCGTAACTCTTTGCCAATGTCGCGCGGGTCCATCTGCCCGCCCTGATACTTTGCAATCACGGACGAAGGTCGCACTACGAGCGAACGCACGCGCGCGAGTTCAGTTATCACCGCATCCGCGAGTGAAAATTCATAAAAACTCGAGGCCGGATCGTTGCTCAGGTTGCGGAAACAGAGGATCGCCAAACTCTTCTTCTCGGGATCGGCAATCGTCGTAAACGGCGTTTCGTGGATCGTGGGTTTGGTAGGCGTAACGCCACCGGGCGCGGATGTCGACTCCGACTTTGACTTACCCTTCAGCCAACGCATCGCGCGCGATACAGTGCTTTCACCGGCAAGGTGGCGCGCCGGTTCCGGGACGACACTCGTAAACGCCTCCCCGCTGGTTTCTGAAGTTGATACTTCCTGCAACACACGCCGCAAATCGTCGCGCAGCTCTTCCATCTTCTGATAACGGTCGCGCGGTTCTTTGGCCAAGCAACGATCCAGAATCTTTTGCAGTGTAGCGGGAATGGGTTCCTTGCGGAGGTCTTGAACGGGGACCGGCGCATCGTGCAGCACCGCGTGTCGCACGTCGATCGTCGTGTTGCCGCGAAACGGCCAGGTGCCTGTCAGCATTTCGTAAAGCAACACCCCCGTGGAAAACACGTCGGCGCGTTTATCGACGCGGTCGCCGCGCGCTTGCTCGGGGGCTGCATAGGTAGCCGTGCCGTAGGGGACCCCAACCTCAGTCAGGTCGGTGCGATGAATTGTCGACTTCGAACTGTCGTCGGTATCGTCAAGCAACTTCGCCAGGCCGAAATCCAAAATCTTCACCTGGCCCGAAGGCGTGACCATCACATTGCCTGACTTGATGTCGCGATGAATTATGTCGCGCGCATGCGCCGCAGCCAGTGCGTCAGCAACCTGAATCGCAATCAAGAGCGTGCTCTTCAATTCGAGCGGATGGCCGTTCACTAGTTGCCGCACGTTGCGTCCTTCAACATACTGCATCGCGATGAAGTGGTGGCCTTCAGCTTCGTCGAGATCGAAGATGGTGCAGATGTTGGGATGATCGAGAGACGAGGCCAGACGCGCTTCGCGTTCGAAACGTCGCAGGTTTGCTTCGCGTGCCGTTAGTTCAGCCGGCAAGACCTTGACGACGACGGTGCGACCGAGTTTGCCGTCTGTGGCTTTATAAACGGTGCCTTGCCCGCCCACGCCGATCTTTTCGAGAATCTTGTAATTGTTGAGCGACTGACCAATCATGATTTTCGCGCTTCGCGCTCATTGCGGGCGGGACGCCCGCGGTCCCAGCAGTTACCGGAACGTGGCCAACAGTTCATCGGCCCTTGCGGTCGCCGTTCCCACCTTGCCAACCACAATTCCCGCGGCATGATTCGCAAGCTTAGCCGCTTCCAGCATCGTGGCTCCCGCAGCCAGCGCCGCTGCGAGCGTGGCGATTACCGTGTCGCCGGCGCCGGTGACATCATAAACTTCGCGCGCCGCCGTTTCCACAAACACCGGATCGTTTTCACCTTCGAGCAACATTATCCCGCGGTCGCCGCGCGTGATCAGCACTGCGTCGCAGCCCAGCTTCTCTCGTATCACCCGCGCTGCTTGATGCAGGCCATCGTCGGAGTCTGCTTCGAGGTTCGTCATGCGCAGCGCCTCGTGATGGTTTGGCGTGATCAGCGATGCCGGCCTGTAGTGTGCGAAGTTTCGGATCTTCGGATCGATTAGCACCGGCACGCGCGCGTAAGCTGACGGCAGAATTTGTTTAAGGATGTGCGGCGTCACTACGCCCTTATCGTAATCAGAAACGACGAACGCGTCCGCATCCTTAAGCGCCTGGGTCAACGAATCGATAATGCTTTTTTCGGTAGCGCCGTTGACCGGCGTACGTTGTTCGCGATCGGCACGCACCACGAGCTGACTGTGGGCGATGATGCGCGTCTTGGTAGTTGACGGGCGGCCTTCATCAACCGTCAGGTAGTCATCAGGCTGCGACGGGCTCACTTCCTTCAGGCTCCGGCGCAAACGTTCGCCCGCCGGATCGTTTCCGATGACGCCAACCACACACGCCTTTGCGCCGAGCGCAACAACATTGGCGAGCACATTCGCCGCGCCGCCGAGATGCGACGACTCCCGCCGGACATCAACGACCGGCACCGGCGCTTCCGGCGAAATGCGCGTGACGTCGCCCCACACAAATTCATCGAGCATCACATCGCCAAGCACGACGATCTTGCGATCGCGCATTGCGCTGATCAGTTCGCCGACTCGCTGTTTGGTTAGTTGAATCACAGTGGTTCGACCGAATGCAGCCGCACTGGCTCCAAGCCTTTCCGCACGGAAGGCGGCTAAGCCGCTTAAGCTTCGTTACTCTCTCGCAACACACGTTCGACGGCGGCGATCACGCGCTCCACCGGCACGCGCTTAATGCATTCCGGCTCGGCAAACTTTTCGCAGAAATAACCGTGACACGGTTGGCACGGCATCTCTTCCACGACAACTTCCGCGGCCGCCGATGAGATACTGGGGGCCCAGGGCCGCCAGTGGGCAGTATTCGATGATCCGAATATGACGACAGACGGAGTTTCCACTGCCGCGGCGATGTGCGCAATGCCACTGTCGTTGCCGATGAACAAGCGCGCGCGCGCCAGCAGCGCCGTTACCTCCGGCAAAGATAGATCTGTAAACGCCTCCACGGGTGTCGCCGTGTTCTGGTTCATCTCCTCGACGAGGGCTTCCTCATTCGGCGTTGTGATGGCAACGACGGCAAGACCACGGCTGCGAACGTCATCGGCCACGCGCGCAAACTTCTCCACCGCCCACTGCTTCGTCGCAAAAGCCGCCGCTGGATGAATCACGGCCAAAGGCGCAGCGGCAAATCCCGCGCCTTGCAGCCGTGCGGCAATCGTGGCCGCTGCTTCCGGAGTGGTTGCGAGTTTGGTTGGCGGTCGATCACTGACCGGCACTCCGGTCCAGCCGAGCAGCGCGAGTTGTTGTTCGACAGAATGCGTCTTGTCGCGGCCCCAAAGCAATGACGACGACGGCGACAGATGATTATGCAAGCGCGCGTATTGATAAGTTTGATAACCGACGCGATGCCGGGCGCCGGTGGCGCGCGTAAGCAGCGTCGCCGTGGTGCCGCCGTGCAGGTTGTAAACGACGTCGTAGTTATTTGCGCGCAGTTGACGGGCTGCGCGCGCGCGCGAAGAAGTACTCTTTCTTTTAAGCGTGATGACGTTGTCCACGTAAGGAAAACCATCGAGCACGGGCGCCACCCAGTCTTCCAACAAAATGTCCACGCTCGCGTGCGGCAAAAATCTTTTTAGCGCAAAGAGCGAAGGGGTCGTCAGCACGGCATCGCCGATGGAACGCAAGCGGACCAAGAGAACACGTTGGATGGTTTCCCAATCCCACTTTGCGGGTGCGAGCGGCTGTGGAGAATCATCGCCGCGCAATCCATGCATCTGGAGTCCACGCAGTTGCGGAGAAGATTCAACGATGTCCTTGAGACTATTCAAAGCGGGCGTTTACGTTTGCTTTGGAGTCGGGGTGATTTCGCTTCCGTTTTCTATCGTCGCTTCATCAACGAGCAAGACGGGAATGTCGTCGCGGATGGGATAAACGCGGTGGCATTCGACGCATTTCAAACCGCTGCCATCCGCCTTCAATTCAACCTTCGCCTTGCAGGCCGGGCAGGCGATTATTTCGAGCAAGTCGTTACTAATTGGCATCGGCATTGGACCTCTTTGTAGGGATGCGCAAAGCTTACCACAGGGACAGGAGTAGGAGGCAGACGGCAGGTGGCACAGGCGCAGAGCACTAAGCCGGAAGCCTGCTTCCTGCTCCTGCCGCCTGCCTCCTGGTTAGGCTCATCCGCATTCCATGCTTTGGCCGGAGTGTGATCACGGGCTTGAGCGCGACCGGATGATTCGGAACTAATCGCATCTGCCACTGCTGGGCGATGGTGGCGATTAAAAGAATGCCTTCCATCCACGCGAAGCCTTCGCCGATGCAGCGGCGCGGGCCGCCGCCAAAAGGAAAGTAGGAAAACTGCGGACGCGATTCGCGCGCTTCCGGAGTCCAACGCATTGGATCAAAGTCGAGCGGTTTCGCGAAGTAACGCGGATCGCGGTGCATCACAAACTGACTCATCAGCACCAGCGATTTTTTGGGTACCGTATAGCCGCCGATCTCGAAATCTTCCAGAGACATCCGGCCGATAGCCCAGGCCGGCGGATATAGCCGCATCGATTCCGCCAGTACCATCTCCGTGTATTTCAGTTCCGCGACATCTTCAAATTCAGGCAAGCGTCCCTGGAGCACGCGATCGATCTCTTCATGCAGCGCGGCCTCGGCCTCGGGATTTTGTGACAACAAGTACCAGGTCCACGTTAACGCGTTGGCGGTGGTCTCATGGCCCGCCAGGAAGATTGTCATCAGTTCGTCGCGCAACTGCTCGTCAGTCATCGCGCCGCCGTCGCCTTCGGTGTCCTGCGCCAGCAACAACATCGAAAGCAGATCGCCGCGGTCCGCGCCGCTCCGTCTTCGTTCTTCAATCAAGCGATAGATGATCGCGTCGAGTTTCGCTTTGGCGGCATCGAAGCGGCGCAACTGCGGCAGCGGCAGTTTCTGTAAGAGCTCGAAGAAAGGAATCGTAATGGTGTTGAAGAGATCCATCACGACCGTCATCGCTTCGCCAACTTCCTTTGCGTCGGAAACAACGTCTGCGTCGAAAAGCGTCTTGCCGACGATTCCCAGTGTCAGTCGCATCATCTCTTCAGACACGTCCACCTTGTCGCCGTCGTGCCAGCGCGCGCGTGTTTGCAAAGCGTAATCAGTCATCACGCCGGCGTAAGAAGCAATACGAGCCCGATGAAACGCGGGCTGCGCCAAACGTTTTTGCCGGCGATGGAATTCGTCTTCGCTGGTTAACAGTCCTTCGCCGAGCAATCGCTTGGCTCGTTGTAGCGCAAGTCCTTTATGAAAGCGCTGGTGGTTCGTGATCAGAACGTCTTTGATGTAGTCGGGATGATTTAGGAAAAATGCTTCCTGTGGGCCGAGACGGAAATAGGAAATGTCGCCGTATTGTGCCGCCAGGTTTTGGAAGAAGGGCAGCGGGCCTTTGCGGTAAGCGAGCAAGCCTGACAGCGGAATCATCTGGCGTGGGCCCGGGGGATAGCGCGGCGTTGGATGTGCTTGCTCCTTCATAGCCACTGTGTTAGTGATTTGAAACGAAATCGAAGTGGGCGTCAAACCACTGGTCAAAATAATGTCACTCGAATTCGCCATTCAATATCCCTGCCCGCTGCGCGCTCGCTTCGCCGAGAAACATTTGCGCGAGTGGGGCCGGCTCAGCAGTCTTCATGCGCGACTGACGACCGGCGATACCGGCGCGCCCACTCAGGAAAAATTCGAATGGGTTGAAAACGCACGTGAAGAAGTTGAACGTATGCAGACCGAGACTGCGATCTGCGTGAGCTGTCCGGCGTGTTTGCCCGCGGGCTCTGACGGCAGCGCCGGCGAAGGCGAAGCAGTAGGCTGCCTTGGCCGAATCACCTATCCAATCGAAGCGCAGTTTGAAAAGTTTCTCGCCGATCGTGTGCAACTGGCGCTCGACACGGTGGACAAGGAAGATCAGCCACGCCTCCTGCGCATCCTCGTCGATCCCGAGTCGCCTTTTGACGGCGAAGCGACGAAAGAACTGCGCCGCGTTACCACACCTGAAGGTCTACGCTTTTTTGAACTGCGCGTGCCGATCCGTTTGTCGCGTGAAGGCGCTCGACTGACAACTGACAACGTGTTTGACCTGCTGGCTGGATTTCGTTCCGAGGATCACGAGGAAACAACTTACGTTCGCGAGCTTCCGTTTGCAGCTACTCCGGACTACTACGATTTTCTCGATCTGATCCTGCTGAGCGATCTCAGCCAATCGGAGATAGCGCGCCTCACCGCGCGCGCGAAAAACTATTCACAGTTTCTGCGTTTGCTGGCAGCTATTGAACGCGCTGAAGCATTGTCGACGCGCGTGCTGCTCGATTAGGCTTAATGTGAACATCGGCACGGCATGTCGTGCGCAACTACGTTACCGAACAACGTAGTCTGTTAACATGGATTTAAGACCACGTTCACTTCGTCTTAAGACCGCGGTTCCATTGTTCCAGCTTCCAGTGTGTTTTCTGCAAGTAACCTCTTCACAAAAGGATTACGAATCATGTTGAAGATATTCAGTTCGCATGACACCAGGCCGGCTTTGGTGTTGTCACTTCTAACCCTGTCGCTTCTTGCGTTGAGTGCCGCTGGTGTTCGAGCGCAAACGAATTTCGCCGACGGGCACAGCCTCCTCCGCGAAACCGGGGAAACCATGAAGAAGCCCACCGAGACACGGCCAGCCGATAATCCGCCGGCCAACAGGAGGCCTGCGACTACTGAAGAAAAACTAAACGCCCTCGAGCAAATGCTGGAGCGACAAAACGAGCGGCTGGATCAGTTGCAGCAAACCATTGCCGAACAGCAAGAGACGATTCGTTTGCTGGCCGGCAAGGTGAATAGTCAGTCTGCGGCGGCGACAAGCATGGACGCAACTGCCACAAGTCGCGATGGAGTTGCACCAACCGACGCGCAAGCAACAACGGTTGAAGATCGGCTGAAGAAAGTTGAAACGCGTGTGTCGGAAATTGGCGCGATCAAATTCAGCGGCGACATACGCCTGCGCGCGGAATCGTTTTTTGGACTGTCAAACAGTTTGGCTAACGGCGCAAATCCTTTAGCGCTGGGCAATGAACTAAGTCCGCGCCACCGCATGCGGCTGCGAGCGCGACTCCAGATGCGCGGCAGCCTTAACGACGAATTTGATTGGGGTCTGCGTCTGGCCACCGGCAGCTTTGCCGATAACATTTCTACTAACCAAACGCTCACGGATTTTTTCAATCGCAAACCTTTGGCGCTCGATCAAGCCTTCATCACTTACAAGCCGAAAAAGGCTCCCGGCCTGCGCCTTCAAGGTGGGAAGTTTGAGCCGCCCTGGACATTCACGGAAATGACCATCGACAACGATTTGATGGTCGAGGGCTTTAACGAGTCGTACACGCGAACTTCCAAGAAATCCGTGCTGAAGGACCTGACTTTCGTTGCCTGGCAATTGCCTTTCCTTGAACGGAACTCGGCGTTTGTCCGCAACAGCAATGGCACGGTTAACGTCGATCAGTCGCGCCGCGGCGGCCGGGACCTCGCGCTCTATGGCGGTCAGGTGCGCGCGCGTTTTGAACCGAGCGCGAAACTCGCGGTCAGTCTTTCGTTGTCAGATCTGTTTTATTCAGGGACGCAATTCATCTCGCCGGTGCAGGTTTTCGGCAGCAATTTGCTGCTGCCTTTAACGTTCACCATTCCCGCGGCGGGCGGGACGCCGGCGCAAACGATAACCACGCAAGTTTCGATACCGCGCGATCTGTTAGTTGCCGGCAACGCTGGTTTGGGATTAACCAACGCCAGCAACAACGCGACGAATCGTGATGGACGTTTAGCGTCCGGCTACAATTTGGTTGATGCGCTCGCGCGGCTCGAGTTTAAGCAGAGCAAGCGCTGGCCGGTAACGGTGCTGCTGGATTTTGTAACCAATACTCAAGTGCACGACGTGGTAACCGCCGGGCCCACGGGCGCCGACCTGCTGCTTCCTAATCACGAGAGCCACGGCTTCTGGGGTGAAGTCCAGGTCGGCTCAACGAAGGCGCGCGGCGACCTGCAGCTTGGTTACACGTTTCTGCGCATCCAGAAAGACGCAGTGCTTACGCCGTTTAATTTTTCTGACTTAACGCAGCAGACTGATATTCGCGGTCACCGCTTCCAGTTCGCCTACGCCGCAGACCCGCGCGTGACGCTAGCCGTCACCGGCATTGTTACCGAGCGTCCCAATGGACTGCTGGGTCCGTTTGTCGCAACGCCGCCGGGATCGTTGAACCGTTCGACGTTCCGTTTACA
>JANLYZ010000144.1:0-6049 GCA_031365905.1 Chloracidobacterium sp.
AGTGATTTCGATGTGCATCTGGCGGTACGAGCCGTCGCGATTTTTATTAGTCGACGAATAGGCAATCAGGTATTGCGAACGAAGCTCCTGCTCAATCTCAGCGAAGGCTTCGCCCATGTCAGCGTCTCGCTTCGGGAAAAACGCACGGCCGCCGGTTGCTGTTGCTACCGCGTTTAGTTCACCGTGGTCCACGCCGCCATACTTCTTATCACCAATGCCGATCGCATAGATGACGGTCTCAGCCTCGAGCGCGCGATTGATTGCATCGCTGCGCAATATGCGGCTGGTGGTGTCCTGTCCGTCAGTCAAGAGAATGATCGCGTTGCGTCTTTGGTTAGGCACGAAAGCAGTTTCTCTTTGCGGCAAGCGCGAGCCGGCGCGGTCCCCGTCCGCCTGTCGCTTCACTTTCGGATCCGAACTACGCGCCAGCACTTCGCTAGACGCCAGCGCAATCGCCTCCCAGATTGCGGTCGAGCCTTCCTGAGGCGGTCGCTTCATCCCCGGCTCGGAAGTAATGCCACTGATCGGCCGGCCCGATCCAAGATACCCGGGGCTAGCCACCTCAACGCGTTCAAGCGCGCGATAAATACTCAGCACGTCTCGCGTCAATCCCTGTTCGAGAAAAGCGGAACCGGTGAACGGAATGATCGCGGCCTGATCTTTGTTGGATCGAATTATCGTTTCAATAAATGCGCGCGCGGCCGCCTTCTCCTGCGGCAGCGTGCGCTCTTCAGAAGCGCTGACGTCGATCAGAAACGCGATCGAAAGCGGTCGATCCGTTTCGCGCTGAAACGTGACGATCTTCTGCGGCACGCCGTCTTCAATCACGCGGAGGTCGTCTTCTCGTAGCGTGGTGACAAACGACTTCTCTTTGTTCGTGGCGGTGAAGAAGAGATTCGTGAGATCTGTTTCGACGCGGATCACATCGTCGTCCTGATCGGCCGGGTTCTGCGCCACAACATTGGGCACGAATGACAACAGGAAGACGAAGAGTAACGAGATGATCGTGGCTTTCATTGGACCAATTTCGGAGTGCGGCGACCTGTCGCCGCTTTGTTCTGCGGCGGATTGACGCCGCACGGTTCAAATGGACTTTGTTTCACCTGGTCGCCACAGGTCGCGACCGGCCAAAAGCGGTGACAGGTCACCGCACTCCAAAAAGCATGATGACTACTTTAAGCTCTTGATGTTTGCCGGTTTCTGGAAGAGCGAGTCAGCGAGCTGGGTGTTGTATTCGATCGACTCGTAACCGACGCGGCTTGTTTGCACGCCATTCGTGAAGTGGTCGATCACCCAGGGCGCGGTGATGCCGTTAACGGTAATCGGCTTCGCCAAACGATCCTCTTCAGACATTTCCAGAGTCTCTTCCGAATCAAGCTTCTTCTTCGTGGTCTTGTAAATCACTTTCGCGGGCAAGCCTTCCCTGGCAGCAAACTCATATTCGATCCAGAAACCGTTGGGATAGGTTAGCCGCACAGTCTCATTGCGCTTGCCTACGCCCGCTTCTCGCCGGCCAACATAGCTAAGCTTTGCGTTCTCTTTTTTCCACCAACCGCGCAAAAGGTTCTCGACGCTGGTGCGCATGCTGCGTTTGAAGTCGTCGATCTGCATGCCCTTCTGGTCGCTCAAGGATTTCGTCGCTCCGTCGTAGAGCCAACCCGAATCACCGGTATTGGTTTGAACTATCCGAATTCCGGAGCTCACAAATTCGGTGCGCTCGCGGTCAGGGTAGGAAATGTAATCAACGAATTTGGCTGGCAGTCCCGACATGCCATCCTGGAAGCTCGTGAAGAATCCGCGACCCACGGCGGTCTTGATATTCAGGTAAGCGTCGCCGCCCACCACCTCCAGCGCACGGCTAAGGACCGCTTCAGCCTTCGCGGAATTCTCCGTTGCTGGTTTGGGCGCGGGATCTTTTTGCGCCGCAACTGAGGCGCAGGAAAGGACCAGGAGACACAGAACAACAACTGAGCGGCGAGGTATTGCGTAGTTCATTTTCAAATAGGCTTTCCGTAAGACTGCGTATTCAGAACCGGGAGCGGTAGCGACCGGCCTCGGGTAATACCGAGCATTAGCGCGTAGGCCAGGGTAATATCTTGAGCCGGTCGCTACCGCTCCCGGTTCTGAAATAAAAAGGACTTCAATCAATAACATTGAAGCCCTCTTTTATACAAAGCTCGCCGTTGCCGGCCGACTAATTTAGACTCGCGTTTGTGCCGGCTACCGCTTTCACAATAACCTCGCCGTCTTCCAACTCGACCACGAAATTCGTGGCCGTCTTCCAAAGGGCCGTCAATGGCAGCTTCACTTTCTCATCGATGTGACGCTTAAGAAAACGCGCGCCATACTTGGTGTTGAAGCCTTTTTCAGTCAGGAAGTTGAGCGCAGCATCAGTGACGCTAACGTCCTTGCCCTGCCGTTGCATCTGCCGCTGGAGGTTTCTGACGTAAAGTTCGGCGATCTGGCGTACCTCGTCCATCGTGAGCGGCGCGAACACAACGATCTCATCGATGCGATTGCGAAACTCCGGCGAGAAGCGTGTTTCTGCGGCCTTCATTACTTCATTCTTCACGACGCGGAAATCCTGCGCCGTCTTGGTACCGAAGCCCAGAGGCCGCTCGAATTTCTTGAAGCTCTCGGAGCCGAGATTAGACGTCATGATGACGATCGCGTCTGACAGATAAACTTTCTTGCCTCGTCCATCCGTTAGCCAGCCTTCGTCGAATCCCTGCAGGAACAGGTTCATCAAATAAGGCGACGCCTTCTCAACTTCGTCCAGCAACAAAACGGTGTAGGGGTTCTCGCGCAGTTGCTCCGTTAGGATTCCGCCGCGCTCCGAACCGACAATCCCCCGCGGCATGCCAATCAGTTTCTCGATCGAGACCGTGCCGTCGCTGTATTCAGACATGTCGATGCGAATCATCTTCTCTTCGTCGCCAAACATGAATTCGGCAACCGCCTTCGCCAATTCGGTTTTGCCCACGCCTGTCGGACCGAGGAACAGCAGAACACCGTCAGGTTTGTAGTGCGACTCTTTCAGTGGGCCCTTGTTCAGCCGCAGTCGTTGAGCGACGGATTTGATTGCGGCCTTTTGGCCGATCACGCGCTGGCCCAGTCTCGCTTCGGTCATCGAGAAACGTTCGCTGGTGTCGCGAAAGATCATGTCGCGTGGGATACGAGACTCCTGCGAAATTACGTCGATGATGTGTTCGGGCTTGACGACCATCGTTTGCGGTTCATTTATTTCGACCTTGACCGCAGCCGTATCGAGCCAGCCAATCGCCTTATCCGGCAGGTGCAGGTTGCGTATGTATTTCGGCGCCATTTCCAGCGCAATGTTGATTGCCTCGTCGGAAATTTTTACCGAATAATTACGTTCCAGCCGCGGCCGAATACCCAGAAGTATTTCGCGCGTTTCGTTGATCGTTGGCTCAACCACCTTCACGAGGCGGAACCGCCGCGCCAGGGCTTCGTCTTCGGAGATGTACTCCTTGTATTCCGAAAGCGTGGTAGCGCCGATGATGCGCAAATCGCCGCGGGCCAGTGCCGACTTGAACATGTTGGCAGCGTCGGAAGAAGTGCCCAGCGCCGCGCCGGCACCCATGATGGTGTGCGCCTCATCAATGAAGAGAATGAGGTTGTCGCGTTCCTTCACCTCGTCGATGATGCCTTTGATTCTTTCTTCAAACATTCCGCGCAGCATGGTGCCGGCGACAATGCCGCCCATTTGCAGTTGTACTACATGCGTCCCACGCAGTCGCGGCGGAACTTTCTCCGGTTCCATTTCGATCAGTCGCGCGAGACCTTCGACCACCGCTGTCTTGCCGACGCCCGGCTCGCCAACCAGCATCGGCGAGTTGGCTCGCTCGCGATGACAGAGGATTTCAACCATCTGTTGAATTTCTTTTTCGCGGCCAATCGTCGGAGCGATCTTGTCAATACGTGCCAGGTGATTAAGCGAAACTCCGAAATGCTTCAGATAAGGTGGCAGCTCAAACTTCTTGCGATACTGCTCTTCCTGACGCTCGCGTTTTGTGACTTGCGTCTGCACATTCTCGACGACTTCGGCAGGATTCGCGCCCATGTCCTTCAGCACTTCAACGAAGAGACTGTCGTAGTTTGTAAGTGCGGAGAAAATGTCGGTGGCTTCGATCACTTTGCGGCCCTGCGCGCGCGCGCGTTCCATGGCCCGCTTGAAAAGCTCAGTGGTGTCGGGAGAAATACGGATGCCTTTGCCTACATGCTGCTCGCGGCTGGTGTCGAGTCGCTTGTCAATGGCGATTTTGACAACGATCGGATCGAGTGAAAGCTCGCGCATGGTTGAGTTGAACATGTCGGGCTCCTCATGCATTAGGGCCTCCAGAATATGTTCAACGGCTACGAAGTTCTGAGCGCGCAGGCGCGACTCGTTCAGCGCGTGATCGAGTATGCGCTGTCCGCTGTCGCCAAATTTGTCTTTATAGGATCCTAAGTCAACCATTGTCTGCTCCCCGCAAAGCCTGCTGCCAATTCCTGGCCCACACCAGCGTGCACCAATTCATGACAGCAAACCCCACTGTTCCGTTACCGCTGTCGTGCAAAAAACTTATCCAACTACGGTGGTTGGATGTCGTTGAGCATATGCGCCGTTGCGTTTCGATGCAACAGGATTCTGCCGACGATCACTAAGCAACTATCCGGCCACCGTTTTGACTTTTTACTACTTGGGCGAAAAACCCATACGAAATGTTTGGTGATTTACCCAAACGTGTCCACCAAAACGCTAGTAGTCGTAATCCTCACCGCCCCCCGGCATCGGTGGTCCCGACTTCTTCGGTTCCGGTGCATCCGTCACGGCGGCGTCGGTCGTCAGCAACAGACCCGCAATGGAGGCTGCGTTTTGGAGCGCGGTGCGCACGACTTTGGTAGGATCGAGAATGCCGGCCGCGCTCAGATCCTCATATTCGCCACTGGCTGCATTGAATCCTCGGGTGCCTTTCAACTCCGCGACTCGTCCAACGACCACCGCGCCATCGAGTCCCGCGTTTTCGGCGATTCGCCGTAGCGGTTCTTCCAAAGCGCGTTTGACTATTTTTATCCCGGTCACGACGTCCGGGTCAGCGTCGGTCAGTTTGTCCAAGACTTGCCCGGCGCGCAGCAACGCAGTGCCGCCGCCCACAACAGTGCCTTCCTGTGCCGCCGCCTTCGTCGCGTTAAGCGCATCTTCAACGCGCGTCTTGATTTCTTTCATTGCCGTTTCGGTAGCGGCGCCGACTTTAACTACCGCCACCCCGCCGGCAAGTTTGGCGAGTCGCTCCTGCAACTTCTCGCGATCGTAATCCGACGTAGTGTCTTCAATCTGCCGGCGAATGGTGGCCACGCGTCCTTGTATTTCCTTACGATCGCCACCGCCTTCAACCAGGGTTGTCGTATCCTTGTCGACAATCACGCGCTTCGCAGTTCCCAAATCCGCAAGCTGAACGTTTTCGAGTTTGATACCCAGATCCTCGGTTATCACACGCGCGCCGGTTAACGCAGCGAGGTCTTCAAGAATCGCCTTGCGACGATCGCCAAAAGCAGGAGCTTTAACGGCGCAAACCTTGATCGTGCCGCGCAGCTTGTTAACTACCAGCGTGGCCAACGCATCGCCCTCGATGTCTTCCGCGACAATCAATAATGGCCGACCACCGCCGGCTGCTTGTTCGAGAACCGGCAGCAGGTCGCGCATCGCAGCGATCTTTTTCTCGTGCAACAGAATCAGCGGCTCTTCAAGCACGCACTCCATCCGGTCGGCATTGGTGACGAAGTAAGGCGATAGATAGCCGCGATCAAACTGCATCCCTTCGACGATCTCCAGTTCGGTTTGCAGGCCCTTTGCTTCCTCAACGGTAACGACGCCGTCTTTGCCGACCTGCTCCATCGCGTCGGAGATGAGCGTGCCGATTTCGCGATCGTTGTTGGCGGAAACGCTGGCGACGTTCATCAGGTCTTCCTTGTTTCTAACTTTCTTTGAGGTGCGCTCAAGCTCTGCCACAACCGCGTCAGTAGCGATCTGAATGCCGCGTTGCAA
>JANLYZ010000160.1:0-2016 GCA_031365905.1 Chloracidobacterium sp.
ATATTTCGCGCGACCGGAGTTGATGATGATAGTTGTCGCGACGCAGAGCGCCACCGACGCAAGGAGTTGATTGGCGATGCCAAACATGGGCCAGATCGTTGAGATCGATCCGGACCAGATAAACGCTCCCCAGGCAATAACGACCAGAGCTGATGTAATGACTGACCCCGGCAGCCAGTTTGGCTCTTCGAGTTTGCGATAAGCTCGCCCGCCAAACTCGCCGACAAGGAAGCGTGCCACCCGTGTGCCCGTATCGATCGTTGTCAAAATAAAGAGCGCTTCAAACATGATCGCGAAGTGATACCAATACTTCATCAGACCGCGCAGGCCGGGAATGCCATCAAAGATCTTCGCGATGCCGAGTGCTAACGTCACCGCACCGCCAGTTCGCCCGCGGACTTTCTCGCCCGAATCCCGTTCGAGTTGATCAATCTCCTGCGGTTGCATGTTGAATCCCTGGGCGCTGTTTTCGTCCACCATGCGAACGTAAGCAGCTTTTTGTGCGTCGGTCTTCTGCTGGGTGTTGATGGCGAAGTAGTCACCCGGGAAAAGAGAAGTCGCAGCAATTAACGCCACCACGCCAACCACGCCTTCCATCAACATTGAGCCGTAGCCAATCATGCGCGCATCAGTTTCTTTGGCGATCATCTTCGGTGTCGTGCCGGAAGCAATCAGCGCGTGAAAACCGGAAATTGCGCCGCAGGCAATCGTGATGAAAACGAAGGGATAAAGCTTGCCGGGAATAACCGGCCCGCCACCGTGCGTGAACGGCGTCAGCGCCGGCATGTTCAGGTTTGGATGCACCAGAATTACGCCGATGATGAGGAAAGCAATCGTGCCGATTTTCAGATACGACGAAAGATAATCGCGCGGACAAAGCAACATCCAAACCGGCAGCACCGAGGCGATGAAGCCGTAGCCGGCCATCAGGATGATCAATGCGTTGCGGGAAAGCGTGAATGTGTGGGCCAGAGATGAGTCAGCCACGCGTCCGCCGAGGTAAACCGCCGCCAGCAATCCCACCACGCCGATTATGCTGGCCTCCGCGATCCTGCCCTTGCGGAAGCGATACATGTAAAGCCCCATGAAAAGCGCCAGCGGAATTGTGAAGGCAACTGTGAACGTACCCCAGGGTGATTCGGCAAGTGCGTTAACAACGACGAGGCCCAAACCCGCGAGCGCGATCACGACGATGAACAGAATCGCAATCCCGGCAACAATCCCCGACAGCGGGCTGATCTCGGTGCGCGCCATCTCGGCGAGAGATTTTCCTTTGCGACGCACACTGCCCGCGAGGATCATGAAGTCGTGAACCGCGCCGCCGAGGCAGACACCAATCACGAGCCACAAGAGTCCCGGCAGGAAACCAAACTGCGCCGCCAGCACCGGACCAATTAACGGACCGGCGCCGGAGATGGCCGCGAAGTGATGACCGAACAGCACCCACTTGTTGGTCGGGTAATAGTTGTGCCCGTCATACATTGTTTGCGACGGCACCGGTCGCGAGTCATCAAGCGCGAGCACCTTGGCTGCGATGAAGGCCGAGTAGTAACGATACGCAATCGCGATTACGCAGAGCGAACCGATGATGATGGGCAGCGCGTTCATGATCAGGAATTTTTCCGCAGATTACACAGATGACGCTGATTCAGTTTAGCAAGAGTCTAAGTATGATTTTGCGGTCGCTAAGCTCTAATGATAACTCTCTCTGAATCTGTGAAATCGGCGTAATCTGCGGATGTTTTGTCTTTGTCCTTGCACAGAGTTGACTACGCTCGCGTTACCGGGCGCCAGCGTCGCTCGAGATATTCCGCGACGCGCGTCAGTGGGAACGTCAACAACAGATAGAACACAGCGACTACGGGCCAGATGGTGAGCGGCGCCGCGTAACGGCTCGCGAGTTCTTGTCCGGTGCGCGCGAGTTCAGTTAAGCCGATGACTGACACCAGGGACGAATCTTTCAAGAGCGCAATGGCTTCGTTGGTTAACGGCGGCACTACGCGGCGAAAAGTTTGC
>JANLYZ010000205.1:0-22373 GCA_031365905.1 Chloracidobacterium sp.
GCATTGATAACGCGGTGCCAGGGAGTTTTGTCGTTCGACGAATGCATCACGAAGCCAACGGTTCGCGGCGTGTAGCCTTCGCCGAGGATTTCGGCGATCTGGCCATAGGTCATCACGTGTCCGCGAGGAATCATACGAACAATTCGGAAGACGCGTTCCCGGTAGTCGTTGTCAGTCTTATCCGGCATCCTTTATTTCCTAATTTAACGTGCGCAGTATGACGCGTGCCGGGGCGCCGTCGCCACTGCCGCCGGCAACTTTGAGCGGCAGGCAAATTAATTCGTAGCGTCCGCTCGGAACTGCGCGCAAATCCAGACCTTCGATGATTACAACGCCGCGGGAAAGAAAGGCGAGATGCGTAGGGAAACTATCTGACTTAAACTTTTCCACTGACAAATAATCTATCCCTACGAGTTTGATTCCCGCTTCAACCAGCCAGCGCGCCGCCGCCGGATCGATAGAAACATAATCCTCGCGAAATCCCTGCTCCGGGTTGTGCCAGAAAGCGGAGTTGCGCGTCTTGAATAGAATTCTGTTTGAGCCGCTCCCGCAATTCTTTGCGACAAAGCTTTCGTCGATTACGCCGATGTGATCCGCCACTTCGACCACTTCCGCTTCGCCAATGAGAGTCTCAAAGGGCAGGGAATCGACTCTCGCGCCGCCCTCGATGAAATGTGCCGGGGCATCGACGTGCGTCCCGGAATGCAAGCCGAAGTTTATTAGCGAAACATTTGCCGCATCGCCCTCGGCCAGTCGCAGCCACTGCTTGATTTCGATCCCGGGGTCGCCCGGATAAGTTGGCGTGGATGCGGACAGCGGCACGCTGACATCGTAGATTCGCATTGGTTAAGCTTAGTCGATCGGCGGGGAAAACGAAAAGAAGCTCGCTTGCGATGGCGGCAGTGATTTCGTTAGCATCGGGCTCTGTCGAAATACTGCTAAGCAGGAGAGACTCATCTCAATCTCGAATCAGAGTCGCCGGCGACCGCGCCTGGCTGCGTCAAGTTATCTAAACACGGCGCCGCTTATTTGGAGCTTTCAACGCGGAAGCCAACGCGATGGGGTGGAGCTCCGGACTGATGCTGCACCGGCGCGTTGCGCCGATCTTCTAGCGCGTGGAGAAGTTGAGGCGGCGCTCGTTCCGATCATCGAATACCAAAGAATGACTGACGTGCGAATTGTGCCGGGCGTTTGTGTCGGTTCTCATTCGGCAGTGCGCAGCGTGGTACTGGTCAGCAAACATGACGACTTGAAGGATGTCCGCCGGGTTGCACTCGATGCCTCGTCGCGCACGTCACAGGCGCTGGTGAAGATTATCTTCCGCGAGTTCCTCCAGTTCGAACCGGAGTGGGAAACATCGAGCCCTGATGTTAACGCCATGCTGGAAAAGAATGACGCCGCGCTACTCATCGGCGATCCAGCGATGAAGGTGTCGCTCGCAGAGTTCCACGTTTTTGACCTGGCGAGTTTGTGGCGTCGCTTTACCGACACCGGTTTTGTGTTCGCAATGTGGATGGCGCGCCTATCGGCGGTTGAGGCGGTGAACGAAGTAGACTTTGCCGGCGCTCGTGACGAAGGGCTGAAAGAAGTGGAGCAGATCATCTCCCAATACGAAACCGTGTTGCCGCTGCCACGCGCGGAGATCAGGAAGTATCTGACGACGAACATCACCTTCGAACTTGATGAAAGTCTCGAGCAAGGCATGCGATTGTATTTTGAGTTGGCTCACAAATACGGATTGATCGAGGATAACCAGCAGTTACAGTTCATGAATTCTTACTAACACCTTCGTCGGGAATTTCTCTGTGCCACCTCTGTGCCCTCTGTGACTCCGTGGTGGATAAGTGCTTGCGTGACATTCCACCACAGAGTCACAGAGGGCGCAGAGGAAGCACAGAGAAAAGAGAAATTGAGCCATCGTCCCCTAATTTTGCTTATTGGGCAGCCAGGCAATAAACTAAACAAACATGCCGAGCGAGATACAGAATATTTTGGACAAGGCCCTCGCGGGAGTGCGGTTGACCTCAGAAGATTGCACTGCGTTGCTCGAGTCTCATGATGTTGCCCGCATCGGCGTCGCGGCCGACGAGATTCGCCAGCGGCGGCACACGGACAACGTCGTCACCTACATCATCGATCGCAACATCAACTACACGAACGTCTGCAACGTAGTTTGCACCTTCTGTGCTTTCTATCGCCGTCCTGGCGCGCCTGACACTTACGTGCGCACGCTCCCGGAGATTTGCGACAAGATTGACGAAACGATTGCGCTCGGCGGCACCGGCGTATTAATGCAGGGTGGACTACATCCCGATTTCGGTATCGAGTGGTATGAAGATTTGCTGCGAACGCTGCACGCGAAGTATCCGACGTTTCAGCTCCATTGTTTTTCGCCGCCGGAAATCCACAACATCCATCTGATCTCCGGACTCGATTACGAAACGATCATGGCACGCTTGAAAGACGCCGGGCTTTACAGTTTGCCGGGTGGCGGTGGCGAGATACTCGACGACGAAGTGCGCGATCGAGTTTCGACCAAATGCACGACGGATGAATGGTTGGCGGTGATGAGGGCCGTGCATCGCGTGGGGCTCAGATCGACAGCGACGATGATGTTTGGCATCGGCGATAACGTCACGCATCGCGTCAGGCATTTGCAGCGCGTGCGCGATTTGCAGGATGAAACTGGCGGCTTCACGGCGTTTATTTCCTGGACGTTTCAACGTGAGAACACTGCGCTTGGCCGTCGCATTAAGGATGAGCCCACCGGCGTCGATTACCTGAAGATGCTGGCAGTGTCGCGATTGTTTCTCGACAACATCGAAAACTTTCAATCGTCGTGGTTAACGCAGGGACTGAAACTCGGCCAGGTAGCGCTGCGTTTTGGCGCCAACGATATGGGCTCGATCATGATCGAGGAAAATGTTGTCTCAGCCGCGGGCGCGCATAATCGCGCCAACGAGCAGATGCTGCGTTACCTGATCCGCGAAGCCGGCTTCATCCCGCAACAAAGAGACATACTTTATGCACGCGTCAACCGCGAATCAGCAAAGGCCGGCGACGTATCCGAGTCAACACCGCTGCGCGAGTTAAGCGTGGCGATTGCGGATTAGAGTTGCCGTTTTTCGCCGGCCGCATCCAAGCGGGAGTTGCGTTAGTTAGTATCACATCCAGCCGAGTCGCCCAGGGAAACCGTCTATGTCTCACCGATTATTCTTCGTCAACGCAATCGTCCTGGTCTTCTTACTTTCAACTTCCGCGCGCTCGCAAGCGCCCACTCCGGTTGCGCAATCAGAAGAGAACGCGACACTCAAGCAGAAGGCAAATGACCTGCTGCTCAGGATTGCGGGCCAGGTAGACACCTTACGCTCCGCGCAAAATCGCGCTCGAATTGGATCAAACGCGGCTGATGCGCTTTGGGAGCACGACGAAAAACGCGCGCGCACTCTTTTCGCTGCGGTGGGCGAGGACATCAGGACGGGATTCTCGGACGCCGATCCCGATCGCGAAAAGCACAACCACACGCTGTTTGTTTTTTGGCAGCTCAGGAGCGATACGCTTGGCCGCATCGCCAAACACGACCCGGAGTTGGCGCTGGAATTCTTGCGCACAACCAGACTTCCGCCTGGCTCGGGACTACCTGCTTTTCAAACGGACGAAAGCGAGAAGTCGCAGGAGCTGCGTCTGGCGGGACAAGTGGCTGCGAAGAATCCCGAACTGGCCCTGAAGCTTGGCCGCGAGTCTTTAACTCGGGGATTCTCTTTCGATCTCTTCACGATGCTTGCGACGTTGCAGTCCACGGACAAGGCCACGGCTGCAAATTTCTATCAGGCGATCATCGACAAATTGAAGGCTACGGATTTGGCGCGGGACGAAGGCGCGACTCGGTTTGCGTTCGAACTGGCTAGTCAGTTTCAACCGCCGCAGGCTGAAGAGCGCGTGTACCAGGAACTGATTGGTCTTTTGTTCGCAACCGTACTGGCTAATGGTTGTGGGAAGGCAGAAACTGAGGCCACTTCCGAAGTCTGTTACGAGGTCAGGTCAGTTCTCCCCAAGTTCGAAAAGTATTACGGCGCACGCGCGGCTGCCTTGAAACAGTGGGCGCCGGAGGCCGATGACGAAACTGAATCTAACTTGTGGTCGCAGGTTCGGGAAGTCGAGGAGAAGGGGACCGTTGACGAGATTCTCGCGTTTGCTCAAAAGAATCCGGAGGCGAAATACAATCTCTACCTGCGTGCTATCTTCAAGGCGCAAGCAACCGGCGACTTTGCGCGAGCACGTCAAATCGCTTCCGATTTTCCCAACGAGTATATGCGCCCTTCGATGATCGCTGAGATTGAACTCAATCAAAAGCGGATGTCAGCTAACCCGAACAACCCGGCCTCAATTCAACGCGCGCTAAAGACATTTCCGAACGATGCGCAGCGCGTTCAGTTCCTTCTGGAAACCGCCGCCCGGCTTGCTGCAAACGATCAGAAGGCAGCGGTGGCCTTCCTCAGCGAAGCAGGTCAGCTCATTGAATCGACGAATGGCAAAGCTCAGCTTGAAGGACAAGTTGGCCTGGCTTTGATGTATTGCTCACTGAAGAGTCATCGCAGCCTCGCGATTGTGGAATCGCTGATGCCCAGGCTCAATCAACTTGTAGCCGCAGCCGCGGTCCTTGATGGCATCGAGACCGATTATCTCAGCGATGAAGAGTG
Organism: Chloracidobacterium sp.; assembly: GCA_031365905.1. Taxonomy (GTDB): domain Bacteria; phylum Acidobacteriota; class Blastocatellia; order Pyrinomonadales; family Pyrinomonadaceae; genus PSRF01. The sequence continues at coordinate 4,701 of JANLYZ010000205.1, forward strand.
GAACATGACCGGCGCAGGTGAATTGGGAGGGATGCTGACGGCCTTAGCGCAGAACGCCGGCTGCTTTGCCCGGTTGGACTTCGAGCGCGCGGTAGCGATTGCCAGTCAACTCGAACGGCCTGAACTGCGTTTGATGACGGAGTTAAAAATCGCGCAGGGAATTTTGTCAGATCAGGCGGCACAACCCCTTTTCCACCCGCAAGGTCGGCCGGTGATCATCGACTCACAACTCCTCACCCCTCCGGCGATAATTGAATCTGTGCATGACTAGCTCAACACGCGCAATCAACACGTTGCTCTTCGACTGGGACGGAACCGTCGTCGATTCGGCGCAGCTTGGCCTCACTGCTTTTGAGCAGTCGTTTGCCGAACTCGGCGTTGTTTTTGATCGGGAGATCTATCGCGACGTCTATTCGCCCAACTGGTATTCAGTTTATGAAGCGATGGGCTTGCCGAAAGAGAAGTGGCAGATGGCTGACGATCTTTGGGTGCGGCACTACGGCGAACAAACCGCGCAACCGGTGCCGCGCGCCGAGGAAACAATCAAAGACTTAAAGCGGAAAGGCTATCAGCTTGGTGTGGTCAGTAGCGGTAGTGAATGCCGAGTGGCGCGCGAGATAAGCGAACTCGGCCTCGCGAGCTTTTTTGAAATAGTAATCTGCAACGAGCAGATGGAAAACAAGAAACCTCATCCGGAAGGTTTGGAAACTGCGATGCGCGCGCTCAGCTGCGTGATCGATGCGACCGCCTACGTGGGCGACAGCCCGGAAGACATCGAAATGGGAAAGCGCGCGAAGTTGTTCACGGTCGGGGTGCGCAGCGGCTATCCAACAAGCTGGAAACTTGAGAACCACAAGCCGGACATTCTCATCGAATCCCTCGCCGAACTGTTGGATCATTTCTAGGGCAAGCAGATTAGCCGCGTATTAACGCGGATTGCGCCAATCTGCAAAAGGCTTCAGGAATCTGCTTCTTCCCCCGGGTGTACGTCTCCTCAATAGTCCCGTCATGTTTTTGATCTGATCCGCGTTTATCCGCGCAAATCCCGCGGCTAACTCTCTTATGCGACTGACAGCGAATTCTGTCGCGCGTTGCTGCTGATTTGGTAGATGGCCTCCATGACTGCTGAACGCACGTCAGTCGGCAGCGCGGCTCTCACGGCCAGACTGCGAAACGCCGGAATAATGGCAGGCTGGTTGCAGAAGGTGAGCAACTTGATCACTGACAACCGCACGCCAACATCCTCGTGCTTCTCAATCGCCTGTAGCAGCATTTGCACCTCGCCAGCCCTGGCCATCAAAAACAGAAGGGAGAAGGCGTCGTAGGTTTTTTCGCGACCCGCGCCGCTCAAGTTATTGATCGCCTCCTCGGCCAGGCCGGAACCACTGATGGCTGCGGCAATGTTGCGCCGGCGGATGGCTGATCCTTCGCGCAGCGCGCGCGTGAATGAAGCCGCACGATCACTCTTGAATTCATAGAGCGCCAGCGCCGCCGCGTTTCTTACGTTCGCAGCCACGTCGTCGAACAGGTCTGTAATCAACTGAAACGCGTCGTCTTCGTCCTGTTCAGCTAACTCTCGAAGCGCTGCGGCGCGCTTCGCCGCATCGCCACTCTTTAGTTTTTCAACCAATGCGGAGAACAGCGAGTCGACTTCGATTCCTTTTTCCGCGTAAACGGGATCAATCGATTTCTCAACCTCGACTTGCGCCGCTTGCGACAATGAAGTCTCGGCCTCCAACCGCGTTAGTTCAGCTTGCAACTCGAGCTCAAGTTCGCCTTCAGCGTCGAGCTGTTCCTGCTTTGTTGCTTCCGCGGTTACACCGACCGCCTGCAAAACTTCCTCGAGACCGTTTGCTTCCGGCTCATCAGACAAAGCAAACTGCCACGTCTCGATCGGCTGCACTATGGGCGCTTCGGCCTCGATCTCTGACGGAACTTCACTGTGATCGTCGGCTACTGACAGTTCGGCCGCACTGGCTTCGATGGAGACTGGGTCGGTTGACTTCTCAGCGCGGACCAACTCCAGCAGCCGGGCCTCTTCGGCAGCTTGCGCTTCGAGCGATTCTCCGCGCGCGTGCAGACGAATCTTCGCTGCCTCGATTCGCTGTAGCTGATCAACTTCAGCCTGGTGCAACGCTTGAAGTTCGGCGTGGAGTTGCTGCTCCTTCTTCGAGCGGCGTTTGACTTCCAGCTTTGTCTCGCTGCGGATGGCTTCCAATAACGCGATTCGCTTGTCATCGACGTCCTTCGCCGTATTGGTTTTCGCGGCCGCTTTCGCGCCGCGCGCTTTCGACTTCGGCGCACTAAGGCTTTCCTGTTCGCCGTGGAGCCGCGCTTCGACCTTCTCAATGCGCTTGAGTTGAATAGTCTCAGCTTTGCGAAGAGCTTCGATCTGAGCTTTGAGACTCAACTCTTTCTCGGGCCACGCCTGCTCGTTTTGTTCCACCCGTGCGCGCATGGCTTCAAGTTCGGCGAGCAATTCCTCTTCCAACTTTGCCCGCTGTAGCGCTTCTTCCTCGGCCTGCTTGCGCCGGGCTTGTAAGTTCTCGAACTCTTTAGACTTCTTCGCCTGAGTCTTACGCAGAGCTTCGAGTTCAGCCTTGAGTTGCTTAGTAGCGATCGCTTTCAGTTGCAGTTGTGCTTCAGCGTCTGTTCGCAGGGCCTCGAGTTCGACGAGTTGCTGCTGTTCTTCGGCAGCTTTGCGACTGACTTCGACTTCAGCGCGTTGCAGTTGTTCCTGGTGCGCGAGGATTGAAGCCTCCGCCTCTTCGAGTCGCTTGAGTTGCTCTGCTTCGAGTTGTTTCAGCTCGGCGATTCTAGAGTTGAGCTGCTTTTCGTTTTGAGCCCTCTGTTCAGACTTCGCTGCCAGCTCACCTCGAACCCTATCCAATGATGCTGCTCGGGCCTCAGCTTCCTGAATTTGCTTCGACTCTTTGATTTCGACTTTAGCAAGAGCCGCTACGTCAGCGTTGAGGCGTTTGATCTTTTCGTCACGCTGCCCGGCTGCCTGCTCGGCGGCGTTACGAATTGCTTCCAACTGAGCGGCGCGCTCTTGCTCTTCCTTTGCCTGCTGCTGCGCGCGAGCTTCTTCGACGCGAATTCGCTCTGCGAACGCTTGTTGACGCGCTTTCGTTTCTTCTTGGAGGCGCGCCTGCTCTTGCGCCTCGAGACAAATCCCTTCTTCAATCAAGCGACGTGATTCAGCTTCTGCTTCCGCGAGCCGGTGAAGCTGTTTTGCTTCAGCCTTGCGAAGCGCCGCGAGGCCGGCTCTCAATTGCTGCTCCGCTTCCGCGCGCTGCTGCGTCTCAAGCTCTGTTTGACTGCGAATAGCCTCGAGCTCTTCCAGTCGTTCGATTTCTTCGGCGGCCTGCTGCCGGGCCGCAGCTTCGGTAAGTTGTCGCAGCTCATCGGCCGCTACGCGACGCGCTTCGGCCTCTTCCTTTTGCTGTCTTTCCGTTTCAGAGAGGAGCCGAATGTGCTTTTCAGCCAGCGACTGGGCGTTCTCTTGCGCCTCGCGGAGTTGAGCCCCAGCTTCCGAAATCCGCTGACGCTGTTCCGCTTCCAAGCGGCGCAAGGCCTCAATGCTCTTCTGGAGTTGCTCTTCTGTTTCACCGCGCAGGCTCGCTTCCCGTTCGGCTTTCACGCGAATCACTTCGAGTTCCGCCAGATGTCCTTCTTCTTCCTGGGATCGACGATCAGCTTCCGCCTCAGCCTGCGCGCGTCGCGCTTCCGCGTTGCGCTGGCGCGCTTCGTTCTCAGCTTGTTGGCGTGCGTTTTCCTCTTGCTGCAAATGAGCTTCGTGCTTCGCCAGGCGGCGCGATTCTTCGATAGCTGCCGCGATACGTTCTTCCTGAGCCGCTACAGCTTCACGCAAGGCTTCCAGTTCCGCGTTTATCTGTTCTTCTTTTTGAGTCTCTTGTCGTGCCTTAGCTTCGGCTTGCTGATGCGCTTCCTCAAGAATGGCTAACCTGGATTCGACTTCGACTATTAGCCTGACCTGCTCCGCTTCAAGCGCACGTAAGACTTCGATTTCAGCTTTGAGACGCTGCTCTTTCGCGGCTCGTTCCTCTGCTTGCACCTTGGCCGTGTTTTCGATCTCGGCAAGTTTAACCAGCCGGAGCTCGCACTGCTGCGTTCGCAGTTTGGTTTCGGCCTCCAGCTCCTCGATGTGCTTGAGTTGTGAGACTTCAGTTTTCGCGAGAGTGTCGATGCCGGCGCTGAGTTGTTGAATCGATTCCGCGCGCTGTTGTGCCTCCTCTTCCGCCTGAGCGCGAATGGCTTCGAGCTTGGCAATCCGTTGTTCTTCATCCGCCGCGCGGGCCTCGGCGTCGGCGAGCGCCTGAGCGCGTTCCGCCGCTGCGGCCGCGAGCCGCGCTTGCTTGTCCGCCTGCATGAGGGCTTCAGTCGCCTCGTGCAAACGAGCTTCTTCGTCAGACTGCTGTTGAGATTTTGCTTCCGCTTCGCGCAGGTCCGCTTCTGACGACTGGATTCGTTTGAGTTGTTCCACGGCCGCCTTGCTCAGGGCTTCAAGAGCCGCATTGAGTTCCTGCTCTTTTTTAGTTCTCTGTTGCGCTGCGACTTCGGCCTTACTTCGGATCGTTGCCAGCCGCGCGAGCTTGGCCGCTTCCGCTTCAGCCTGGCGACGTGCCGCTTCTTCCGCTAGCCGACACTCTTCCGCTGCCGCTTGCTCACGCGCTTCGACGTCCGCTTTGCGACGCGATTCCGCCACGACTTTGCGACGCGCCTCTTCCTCTGCTAGCCGGCGCGACTCTGCTTCCGCTTGTTCGATTCGTTCAAGCTGCTCCTGTTCGGCTTGGCGCAGGACTTCCAGTTCGCCCTGGAGCCGCTGCTCTCGTTCCGCACGTTGTCTTACTTTCGTTTCAGCGCGGTGACGTGTTTCTTCGAGCGCGGTCAGGCGCACCTTGGCCTCTTCCATGAGGGCTATCTGTTCGTTGGCCGCCTTCTTGAGCTGTTCGATTTCGACATTGAGCCGCTGCCTTTCAGTCGCGCGGGCTTGAGCTTCGCCGGTGGCCATACTGCGAATGGCGCGGAGTTGACTTACCTGAGTTGCCTCTTCCTCAGCTCGTTGTTCGGCTTGACGCGCTTGGGCTTCGGCTTTCTTATGTGCCTCCTCCTGAGCCTGACGCGCGACCGTGGCTGCCTCGATGCGCTTGAGTTGTTCTTCTTCAGACCCTCGCAGCGTTTCAATTTCGGCTTTCAGGTGCTGCTCGGCATTGGCTCTTTTCTGCGCCGCAAGATTCAGCTCATGGCGCCGCAATTCAAGCTCGGCCATCCTCTTCGCGTGCGCTTCGCTCTGACGGCGCCCCTGGGCTTCAGCTTGTTGTTGTGCTGTCTCCTGCGCGTGCAGAGAGGCCTCGGCCTGCTTCAAGCGCTCGAGTTGTTGAGCTTCGGCTTTGCGCAGCAGCTCGATCTGAACTCCGAGTTGCTGTTCTTTGCTGGCTCGCTCTTGCATCTCGGCTGCGGCCTGACTACGCTTAGCTTCCAGCTCGTTCAGGCTTTGCAAGCGCTCTTCATTTTGACGATGTGCTGCTGCCAGAGCTTGCCGCTTTGCGTCTTCCTGATCACGGACGATTGCTTCAGTCTCTTGCAGTCTCCGAGTCGCTTCCGCTTCTGCATTCCTCAAGTCTTCGATTTCAGCTCTCAGCTGTTGTTCTCTTTCCGCGCGACCACCCGCTTCCGCCTGGGCTTGGCGCAGGGATTGTTCCAGAGCCTCAATTGCGGCATCAGCTTTCAGCAAGCGTTCGACTTGCTCTGCTTCCGCTTGATGTAATAGCGCGATAGCGGCAACTTGCTGGCGCTCTTTTTGAGCGCGCTCGCGCACCTCTGCCTCCGCCTTGCGCCGGGCTTTTCCCAACTCTGTGATGCGCTTGGTTTCGGCCGTCGCTCGTTCCTGGGCTTCGGTCGCGGCGCGTTGGCGGGCAGTTTCTGCGGACCGCCGGCGAGATTCAGCGTTCGCTTCCTCGATGCGCTTCAGTTGGTCTGACTCTGCTTTGCGTAGCACTTCTATTTCAGCCGCGACGTGCTTTTCCTTTTCGATTCTTTGGCGCGCTTCAGCTTCGGCGTTGGTTCGGCTCAGTTCTGCAGTGGCCAATCTTTTCTGCTCGTCGGCGACAAGTTTTTTTGCATCCGAGCGACGGCGCTCCGCATCAAGTTTCACTGTCGCACCACCGTTTGGCGCAAATACATTCTGATCGTATTTGGGAGACTCTTCCGGTCGAATGATTACGGAATTGGCAGGCGTTGTAGGGGACCCCGCAGCGCGGGCTGAGATGGATTGAATCGTTTGGGAGATCGCTCGTTGCAGCAAGGCGTCCTGACTGCCACAGTTGAGCAGGTTCTGTAACGATGCGACGGCTTCCGGTCCACCAACATGACCCAACGACTCAACTGCTGCCTCACGCACTTCCCAGGCATTATCAGAAAGTGCGGCCACGAGGTATGGCGAAGCGATCGAGCTTCCTAACTCTCCCAATCGCTGCGCGGCGGCGGCCCGATTAGCCACGGATTCATCCATGAGCAGCTCGTGAGTGGCCTCGGCGAAGTCGACCATGAATGAGCCGTGGTCGGACGGGGAACTGGTGTTTGGGGCATTCACGTGAGATGAAAAACTTTGGTCCATGATGGGTCCTTTTCTGCGCCCGAGTCCGAACCAGAGCCACGTGGATAGCTCACAGCCGATAAGTCTTCTGGGGACTTAAAGGTGTTCCGGCCTGGGTGGGGCGGTTAAATGTTAGTTGTGGCGAAACCCGATGTGGTTAGTCGTGGCTTCGAGACTGTGCAGTTACGAGAGGAAGCTTAGTAGCTGGTTACTTCGGAAAGTTCCCGCTCTCGGATTTGGTGATCCGAGGCTTTTTGGATTCTCGTTGATTTTGTCTGGAACGTCAATAGACTTGTTCCAGAAACTGAATTTCCTCAGCAAATCGCGGGTTTTTCAGAACCGAGAGCGGTAGCGACCGGCTGTAAACTCAACTGGAGCGCGCGCTGGAACTTCGAGCGGCAAGAGATCGCGGGGGTCGAATTGAATGAGCGGCCAACCGCTGACGCTTTCGGTTCTGATGTAAGGAGTACGCGGCTAACGAGACGACGATTCTGAAGTCGCTGCCGACGAGCGGGCGAGGAAAGTCGAACGAACCAGGGCGTTAAACTTTTCGGGCTGCTCTTGTTCAGGCATCATCCGGCAGTAGTCAAACACTTCCAGTTGCGCGCGAGGATTCAACTCCTGAAGGGCCAAACCCTTTTCTACTGGCGTCGTCGCGTCTTGCTTGCCCCAAACGAGCACGACTGGTTGCGTGAGTCGTGCAAAAGGCGACTGCGTGTTGATGTTGAGATAGCCGGACAGGAAAGCGGCGATGGCATGCTGCGCGCCAGCCTGATGACTAGTGGCGTAGAGATTTGCTACCAGTCTGTCGGTGACGCGACGGTGATCGTAAAACAAATGATCGCGAGCGTAGTCACGAATGCTGCGTTCGCTCGCCATCACGTTGTAGAAAGAAGTCCCGAGCACCGGCGATTGCAGCAGGCCATAGAAGGCAGCGCCGGCCATTCCCGGCCTCCGGTTTAGCGCGTCGGCGCCCGCGGGCCCATTGAGGATCATGGAATTGATCAACTCCGGATGCTCGTCAGCAACGCGAATCGCGTATGCCGCGCCAAGTGAACTGCCGATTACATTGGCTGGATAACCTGACACTTCGCGAATGAAGTCAGTGATCAGTTCGAAGTAGAGATCGGCGGAATAGGAGGCGGCGGCGGGTTTGTCGGAAAAGCCGAAGCCGAGCAGGTCGAGAGCGTAAACTCGAAAGTCTTTAGCGAGCTCATCGAAGTTTTTTCGCCACATGAAACTTGAGGCGCCAGCGCCTACGCCGTGAATGAAAACCAAAGGCAGCCCGGCGTTGGCCGCGCCCGCAGTCTTATAAAAAACACGGCCATGTTTCCAACGGAAGAAATGCGCCTCGCCGCCCAGCGCGCTGTCGTCGGGCTCGCTGGCGTTACGCCGGATTGCGGCGTTGAGCGCGGCGAGCGCCGCTACACCGGCGCCACCCGCAAGCATCGTCTTCCAGATGTTTCCTAGTTTGCCCATAGAAGGTAGAGGTCAGAGGTCAGAGGTCAGAAGTCAGAAGTTATAAGAGAATTTTTCTGACTTCTGTCCTCCGACTGCTGACCTCTGTTCTTTAGATGAACGCAAAATCAAACTGTTCCTGATGCACCGTAGGATCGCTGCTGTTGATGTCCACCGCCCCCAGGTATTCCTCAATCTCATTCAACACATCGCGTTCGGTGCTGCGCAACGCCTTGGCGACTTCCGGATGAATACGCAGCGTTGCCTGGCGGTTTTTTCGGCCGCCATTCATCGCTTTGCCCAGCGTGCGCGCTTCTTCAAGCAGTTCGTAGCAAATCGTCTGCGGCGACTTGATCAGTCCAGCTCCCTGGCAATACTGACAGGGCGAACAAAGCGTTCGTTCCAGCGACTGCTTCACGCGTTTGCGTGTCATGATCACCAGACCGAAGTCGTTGAAGGAAAGCACCTTGGTTGGAGACTTGTCTCCGCGCAGCGCATCCTGCAAAGCCCCCATCACGCGCGTGCGATTGCGGCGTTCTTCCATGTCGATCAAATCGAGGACAATGATGCCGCCGAGATCGCGCAGCCGGATCTGTCGCACAATTTCATCGACTGCCTCGAGATTGGTGCGCGTGATCGTATCTTCAAGCCGGCCACTGCCGCGGCCCACAAATTTTCCGGTGTTCACGTCAATTGCGACCAGGGCCTCAGTTTGATTGATGACCAGGTAACCACCCGACTTGAGCCACACCCGCGGCTTGATCGCTTTATCAATCTCAGCCTGGACGCCGTAACTTTCGAGAATAGGCCGGTCGCGAGTGTAAAGCTTCACGCGTTTTACCATGCGTGGCTGAATGCGATTGATGAACTCAACGATGGCTTCGTATTCCTCTTCGGAGTCAACGCGAATAGCAGCAAAGTCGTCTGACAACTGATCGCGCAGGATTCGTTGCACCAGATCCAGATCCTTGTGGACGAGCGTAGCCGGCTTCGACTTCTCCGCAGCCGCGCGAATGTCCAACCAGGTGCGCACGAGATAGCGAACATCTTCGCGCAAATCCGCTTCGCTGATGCCGATGCCGGCAGTGCGCACGATGAAGCCGCCCGAAGGAATTTCTTCGCTGCCACGAATCAAAGTGATCAGTTTGCGCAGCCGCTGACGCTCGCTGTCTGATTCAATCTTTCTTGAGACACCGACGTGCTCAACGGTCGGCATGTAAACTAAGAAACGGCCGGGCAGCGCGATGTGCGAAGTGATGCGCGCGCCTTTTTTGGCGATCGGCTCCTTCGCAATTTGAACCAGTATCTCCTGACCTTCTTTTAAGAGGTCGGTAATAGTCGGTTGTTGTTGACGATCCCGGCGTCCGGAACCGCCTCGGCCGCCACGAGAATCACGGCTAGTACGGCCGCGGTCGCGCGAATCACGACTACCGCGTGAATCGCGGCTATCGCGCGGTTCGCGAGTTGGCGGCGCCATGGAAGGCGCTGGCTCGGAGACCTCTTCCACTTGCTCGGTAACTTGTTCAGCAGGCTCCGGCGACAATTCTATCGCCTCAATTTCCGGCGGCGGCTCGTTGCCATCTTCCGGAGTTTCTTCGGCCGGAGCATCAGCAGGGGCAGCATCAGCAGCGGTAGCATCAGCGGCTTCGCTTGCTTTGGTCGGCCGGCGACGGCGTCGGCCACCGCGTCGCGTCGCCAATTCAGCCCGCGAACCCGGCTCGTCCAGGCTCGCCTCGGCATCTGCGTAACCGTTTTCCTCCGGCGTTTCCGCCTCGTCCGCAACAGCTTCTTTCACCGTTTTCTTGCTTGACGAACGTTTGCCTGGCGTCTTCTTCTTAGCGCCAAGACTACTGAGAAGTTTTCCCACGCGCGATTTTTTAGTGGCGGCGCGTTCTCGGGGTTGTTTCTCAGCTATGTCGTTCTCAGTTTCAGCGTCGTCATCGCTGATACGCTGAAATGAACCGCTCTGAGGCAAGCTGTCGTCAACGTCGTCAAGAAAACTTTCGAGGTGCGCTGCAACCGGCTCGCGCCTTCGCGGTGCAGCGCCTCCCACTTCAGCCGTGTCTCCGTCGTCCACTCGCTGAAACGACTCGTCACGATAGTCGATGGTTGGCATTACCGAACCCACTTCAGCGGTGCGAAAGTCGTCTTCAAGATTGAACTCGCCGGCGTGAATTTGATCGAAGAGACGCTCCTGGAGCCGGGCGTCTTTGAACATTTCGCCGTTCGCGGCAGTTTCCTCTTCGTCGACGATGCGCTCAATCGAAGGATCGGCGGCGACGAAAGGCGTATCAATGTCTTCCGCCGTGATCCTTGTTTGACTGGGAACAGCAGCATCTTCGGCTTCCGAGATTTCTCGGCCGCCCCGCCGCCGCCGCCCGCGCCGGCTGCGACGTTTCGTTGAGTCGCTACTCTCAGCCGATTGATCCTCGGGCGAGCCTGCAACTGCGTCGGTCGCAATCTCCGCTACTTCGTCCGGCTCCATATCGCGCAGCGGTTCGACGCGTTCGTGAGTAGCTTCGATGTGTCGTTCACGTTCTACGCGGCCCATCGCGATCTGTTCGGCCGCGACGCGTTGCGCCTCTTCCACGTTACCCTTCTGCGACTTGTCGATAACGATGCGTTCAAACTCTTCTTCCTCATCGAAGAAGTCAGACACGTAAAGAAACGCGTCGCGCTCGAGCCCGACGTCAACAAACGCTGACTGCATACCCGGCAGGACGCGCATGACGCGACCTTTGTAGATGTTGCCGACAATTCCCTGATTGCCTTCACCGCGTTCGATGTAGAACTCCGTTACCTTTTCGTTCTCGATGATCGCGATCTTCTTTTCGCGTCCGTTGACGCTGACTATTAATTCTTTTGCCATTGCTTAGTTGTTACTCCTGAAACGTCTCGCGTGATTCCGAGCGGAAGAGTTGGAAAGCTTTCCAGCTTCCCGCACTGCATGCTTGAGCGCGTGACGTTGCTCAAAATTGTGGATTGGCTGAGGTGCGCTTCAAGCTGAAAAGCGAGACGCAACGGCCAGGGTTTAGCAAGACGGCAGTGCGTCTCGCCAGAAATTGATTTGTTGAAGGTGTTTGGCCAGGTGAGCGGCAATCGCGGCAGCGAAGAGACAAGTAGGTCTTGCGCCCTCTGCAAGTAGGCTTTTGGCCAATGATGAATTGATTGTCGGTCGCGTGCCGATTGAGTTGAGTCTGGATGTAGTTTGTCCAGAACGCGACGGTCGCTAAAACTAATCAAGAAAGAAACCTAACTAGCCGCATTCGTTATCCAGCGTAAAGCGGGCAAACAGGGAGCGCCTTTCAATATGGCATTAGAACATCCGACTCTACGGACGTGCTCGCGACCTGTTTGCACTCTCGGGCTGGATGTCAACGGGAACCCTGTCGGTCCCAACTGGCTCTCGGCCTCATGGCCTCGGCGGCTTGCTGTAAAAGTTTTGAAGGTGCGTCCAATCTGGACGACCGCTAAAAATTCTGACTCGCTTATCGGGAGCACGGTGCTTCAAAAATCGAGCTTCCGTCGTGCTGCTTGTTCGTTTCAAAGGCTCTGAACGGCTGAAACTGGCATCCTCCGCAGGGGCGAGCTAAGGTGAGTATAAACCCAAGCAGCGGCAAACGCGAAATCATTGTTACATGCATCAGTTAACAAACCTTCGCAACTGCACACTGATCGCAAAGCCGATGGCGATGAAGGTGGCAATCAACGAAGCGAGTCCAGCGCTTAACAGCGGCAGCGGGACGCCAATCACCGGCAGAATGCCCAGCGCCATTCCGATATTAATAAAAACCTGGCAGGTCATGCCGCCGACCGTTGCCATGATCACAAGCATTCCCACCCGATCGGGTGCCGTTCTGGCGGCGGCGATCAGACGGGAGAGTAAAACTACGTAGGCCAGCAAGACCAGGATGCAGCCGACAAATCCGGAATTCCCGGCGATAACCGAAAAGATAAAATCAGTGTGAGCTTCGGGCAGAAACTTCAGACTGCTCTGCGAGTGGGCTGCGCTGGTCTCCGCGCCCAGCAGCCCGCCTTCGCCGACTGTAAGGATCGATTGCCAGGTGTTGTAGCCAAAGCCTTTCCGGTCGGCGTTTTCCGGATCGAGAATGACGTTGATGCGTTCCTGCTGATAGTGCTTAACCAAATCCGTCTTGACGCCCACCCAATAAGCAAACGGCAGCAGCACAACACCTAACACGATGCTAATGACTACGTAACGGATGCGGATTGCGGAAAGAAAAAGAACGATCGCCAGGATCGGCAGATACGTGATTACCGAGCCGACGTCGTGCTCCATGAGAATAAGAACTATCGGCAGCGCGAGGATCAACCCGCCCACCGCCAACTCCTTAAGACTCAAAGCACTTGTGCGATGTTTGCCAAAGTAGCGCGCCAGCATCATCGCTGTAGTCACTTTCACAAACTCCGACGGCTGAAACTGACCAATGCCGCGAACTCCGATCCATGCGCGCTGGCCGTTAATTTTCAAACCCACTCCCGGAACCAAAACAGCAATCAGCAACAGCAATCCGAAGATGTAGAAGGCCGGCGCGATATTCAGCAACTTGCGGTAGTCATTAAAAGCGATCAGAAGCATCGCCACTATTCCAATGCCAAGACCGATGAGTTGCTTGATCCAAAAGTTTTCGGTTGGTAGGGCGTTACGGATTTGGACGGTGCCGAACAACACCATGCCAATTGCCAGCAGGGCCAGCACCCAGTCGAAATCGCGGAGTCCTCGTTTGGGAAGTATTGCAACCATGGAGGGAAAAAAACAGTGATGAGTGATGAGTACTGAATGATGAGTCAACGCGTCGCCGTTGACTCGATCAACTAACTCACTCAGTACTCATCATTCATTACTCATCACTTCTTACTGATTTCTGGCTATGGTCTCTGGCTTCTTCGCGGTCTTCTCCTCGGGCTTGGGAGTTTTGGCAACCGGCAGCGCGCCCGGCGGTTCTTCCTTGCGGGTCTTGCGATAGAAAACGTCGTAGACGTGGCGAACTGCCGGCGCTGCGTGTTGGCCGCCGAAGCCGGAGTTTTCTATTAGCGCCACCATCGCGATTTCAGGTTTGTATGCGGGAGCATAAGAGACAAACCACGAGTGGTCCTTGTTCTTGCCGGTGTCTTTGCCGAGACCGACAACCTGGGCCGTCCCAGTCTTGCCGGCGATGTCGAACCCCGCCATACGAATGGCTGCCGCCGTGCCACCATTGTTGACGACGCCCCACATTCCCTCAACCACGCGGTGATGAATGTCTTCAGGAATAGGCAGCACCTTCGGATTAGGCCGCGATGAATCAAGCGGTTGAAATACTCGAGTGGCCCGGTAGTCTGGCGCACCTTGTATCCCCACCGGCCTGAGTTCCTTGAGCAGATGCGGAATGTATAATCTGCCGCCGTTGGCGACACCGGCAATCGTTCGCAGCAAAGCTATCGGGGTGATGATGTCGTAAACCTGACCAAACGAAGCGTAGACGGTATCGATGTCTCCCCATTCGGCCTTTTCGCCTTGAGTGCGTTTCTTCAGTTCAAGGGACGGAGTGAGATCGAGAACTTCATTCGGCAGATCTATTCCGGTGCGCTTGTTCAGATCAAATTCGTCGACCATTGCTACAATGCCGTCAATCCCCATCTTCAGACCCAAACGATAAAAGTAACCATCGCAGGATTTGGTGATCGCGGTCTTGACGTCGGGCGTGCCATGGTTGCCCATGCAGCGCGTGAACTTGTTGCCAACCTGAATGCCGCCGCCGCAAACAAGATTTGAATGGTCGAGCGTAATCGCTCCCTGCTCGAGACCGGAGACGGCCATCGGAATTTTCCAGGTTGAACCAGGCGGATAGCGGCTTTGCACCGCGCGATTGATCAGCGGTTTCTGCGGATCGTTCAATACCGCGACGTATTCGGCGCGTCCTTCCTTGGTGCCGATCCTCGAGAAGAGATTAGGATCAAACGTCGGCGCCGAAGCGAGCGCGAGGATTTCGCCGTTATTCGGATCCATGACCACAATGACGCCGCGACCGGTCGAGGAAATACGCAGTTGTTCCTCCGCGGCCGTCTGCAAATCGAGATCGATAGTGGTAACTAAATCCTGGCCTGGCTGCGGCGGAATGGTTTCGATCTCATCCTGAATCCGCCCGCGGCTGTCAACAATCACTTTGCGGTAGCCGTCCTTGCCGCGCAGGTAGTCGTCATAGGTTTGTTCGAGGCCGCTCAGTCCGATCACGTCGCCCGGTTTTAGTCCCTTGTCTTTGTAACTACCACCCTTCAATTGTTCCGGACTGATCTCGCCGACGTAACCAAGCACGTGCGCGAGCATTCCGCTCGCTGGATAACGACGCTGCGGCTGTTGCTCGACACGCAACTCCGGAAACTCCAATTCGTGTGCCTCGACCCAGGCGATGTCGCCTTGATTAGCGTCTTGCTTTACGAGAATGGATTCAAACGCCGGTTGCGATCCGATCTGTTCGAAGCGCTCCTGAAGGACGTCAGAATCGACGCGCAGCGCTTCGGCAAGTGGCTTGGCAAGGGAGGCAAGTTTGCGTTCGCGCAAGTCCTCGCGCGATAGAATGACGTTGTAAGTAGGAGTTGAGGTAACGAGCGCATGACCGTCGCGATCAAATATAACGCCGCGCGGCGCCGGGATAGGCAACAGGCGGATGCGCTGATTCTGAGCAATCTCGGCATAGTACTGGCCGCGGACGAGCTGAATGTAATAAAGGCGGATGCCTAAGAGGGTCAGCAGCAGCAGAACAAAGCTTTGCACGATCCAAAGCCGGCTGCGAATGTTTTGCGAAGAGTCTTCGAATTTCATAATGACGGAGGTCAGAAGTCAGAGATCGGAAGTCGGAAGTCGAAGATTACCCGTCTGACCTCTATCTTTTTCATCTTCTCTTCAGCTTGCTCGCCCCGCGTCGCGCGCCTTTTCGACGCGATGCGAACGAGCGGCGTTGCCGCGCCCCTTCAGTGAAGAGTGAATTCAGTAAATAGAGAGCAAAGGTTCCGACGATGGTTGTGCCAATCAGGCCGTAGAGCATTGTTTGCATGAATGGCCGCATCGGCGGATAGCCCAGCGAACGATGCCAGAAAACGTAAATTGCCGAGCCGATCACTGAAGCAGCCGCCAGCACCGGAATTCTCAGTAGCGTATTTTCAAGGTTCACTCGCGTCGCTGCGAAATAAATCAAGTAAGCAGTGAGCGTCTTCGAAAAGCCACCGGCCCCAATTAGTCCGCCACTGGCTGCATCGACTGCCAGGCCCGCAATAGTACCGACGATCAGCGCCTGCCATGCGTGGCGCTGTAAAGCGATATAAACAACCACAATCAGTGGAAAGTCAATATAAGAGAGCGGGAACCAAACACGCCCCAGGCACAACTGCAGGATTATCGCTATAGCGAGCGCGGCCGCAATTTTAAGTTGAGGCATTCCGAAACCGATTTCCGATTGCCAATTGCCGATTGCCGACTTCCAATTTATATCTCGAGCGTCTTGAATTGATCACTTCAATCGGCAATTGGCAATCGGAAATTCACTTCTTTGTCTTATCTACGTTCGGCAGGGTCTGTTCGGGAGCAGGCCGCGCTGGGGGATGATAAAGCAATACTGCCACGTCCTCGAGTTGATCCAATTTCGCGCCGGGCCTAACCAGAATCTCGTGAGACTGAGTGGCTGTTCCCGGGCTTACCTGAACCACCTCACCAATCGGCAAGCCGGGTGGATAAATGCCGTCCTGGCCAGTGGTCAAAATGTGTTCGCCAACATCAACCTTCACTAGGCCGGAAACGTAACGCATTTCCACCAGACCCTTTGCCCCAAGGCCTCTGACTGAACCGAACGTGCCCGAGCCGCCGAGCTGTCCGACAATCGCCCCGGCAGCAGCCTTCTCATCAGTGACCATCATGACTTGCGCCGTCCACGGACTCAACGCGATCACGCGGCCTACTATGCCGCCATCAGTTACAACCGGCATGTTAAGTGCGATACCGGACGAGCTGCCGCGGTTAATCGTGATCGTGTTGAACCAAACTGACGAGTCGCGCGCGATCACTCGGGCCGCGACCCGATCATAATGGGTTGGCTCGTTGAGATTCAGCAGACCCTTGAGACGCTCGTTTTCAGCGGCGGCTTGTTGAGTCTGGCGCAGCTCAAGTTGTGTGTCTGACAACTGCTTCTTCAACGTTTCGTTTTCAAAAGCAGTGCTGCGGAAGTTAACGATCTGCCGGATGAAGTTTGTGCCCGCGCCACTCGCGCCCGACGTTATGCTTTGGGCGGGAGAAACCAGCGCCTGAATCCAAACTCTGATCAGGCGTTGCCGAGTGGCGCCGTCGCGAGCGTCAACCGCCATGATCACCACATTAGTTAGCAGCAAAACCGCGAGCCAAATCGGCGCGCGCTGCCGAATCTCTCTTTGGGTGCGAATGGCTGCCATTAACTAAGTTTTGAGTTTCGGGTTCTGAGTTTCAAGTTCGCACAACGAGCTGCCGTCTGCCTCCTGCTCCTGCCTCCTGTGCTACATGCCGCTGGTCATTGTGTTTTCCCACTTCACTCGCTTGAGCAGATCGAAGTCGGAAAGCATTTTGCCTGTGCCCAGCACAACCGAGGCCAGCGGATCTTCAGCGACGGAGACCGGCAACCCGGTTTCAATCGAGAGGCGCTTGTCGAGGTTCTTCAAGAGCGCGCCGCCGCCGGTCAAGACAATGCCGCGCTCGACAATGTCCGCGGAGAGTTCCGGTGGAGTGCGTTCCAGCGCCACGCGCACGGCGTTAATGATTGTGGCAATGGAATCGGCGAGCGCTTCGCGCACTTCTTCGTCACTCATCGTAATCGTTTTCGGTATGCCTTCGATCAAGTTTCGACCGCGAACTTCATATGACAACGGTTCGTCGAGCGGATACGCCGAGCCGAGTTCAATCTTGATTGCTTCGGCAGTGCGTTCGCCAATCAACAAATTGTACTTGCGCTTGATGTAGGAAATGATCGCCTCGTCCATCTCGTTTCCCGCCACGCGCACCGCGCGCGAGTAAACGATGCCGCTCAAACTGATCACGGCAATGTCTGTCGTGCCACCGCCAATATCAACCACCATGTTGCCATGCGGTTCGGTGATTGGCAGTCCGGCGCCGATGGCCGCAGCCATCGCCTCCTCGACCAGATAAACTTCCGAAGCCTTGGCGCGATAGGCGGAGTCTTCAACGGCGCGCCGCTCAACCTGCGTAATTTCAGAAGGGATGCCGATGACCACGCGCGGGCTGACCCAGGTCTTGCCGTTGTGGGCTTTGCGAATGAAGTGCTGGAGCATTTTCTCCGTCACTTCAAAGTTGGCGATAACGCCGTCTTTCATCGGCCGAATCGCAACGATATTGCCGGGCGTTCGTCCCAGCATTTCCTTCGCGTCGCGTCCCACCGCTTCCACCTGGTTCGTGACCTTATTGATCGCCACTATCGAAGGTTCCGAAACTACAATGCCTCGTCCCTTGGCGTACACGAGCGTGTTAGCTGTTCCTAAGTCAATTGCCAGATCACTTGAGAACAAACTGAAAATCGATTTAAAAGCCATTTATTCTTCTTCCCGTAAATATGAATATG
>JANLYZ010000230.1:0-2453 GCA_031365905.1 Chloracidobacterium sp.
TTCCGTTGCCGGGGGTGCACCGCCTTCAAAGGAAGAAGCCGAGCGGCGCGAGAAACAAAGCATGCGCGAGCAGGCTGAGAAAGATCCCACCGTCCAACAAATGCTCAAGACGTTTCGCGGCGAAATAGTTGACGTGAAGCGCGCGGACCCAGCCAAGTAGAATTCGGCTCGGTAGTCTACCGGAAAATTCCTTTCAATAATCCAGCGTCGGTAAAGCGGTTCGATTTCAGAAATCAAGACCGGCACCTGGGGCGCGCCTTGTGCCGGTCCCGTGCGCCGCGTTTCACCCTATGACGCGGCGCGCGCGACACTTTTAGTTCCCGTCGAAACAAAAGTGTTCGCGGACCGAGGAGCACGCCGCTTTTCGTGCTCCTCCGGCCATCAAGCTTGTTCGCCATTCTGCGGGGACGAATCCCGGCGCGAGCGGCGCCGAATCGGCGTTCGCTCTTTTAATAAATGTTTCTGTCTGGACTCGAGAATGTAGGCCAGCGCCTGGTAGCTCATCGATAACGATGCAGCGGCGCGCGTCAAACTGCCGTTTGCCTTCGCCAACGCTCGCCGAATCACGCGGCCTTCAAACTTCATCACTTCACGTTGCAATTCGACTGGCTTGTTGAAAAGCGCCTCGATGTGATCTTCCGGCGCAGTTTGCTCGACAGTCAATTCAGTGCGCGACTTGGCAACAACTTTTCTGCCCGCGGCGTTCAGCCGCAACAGGAGATCCTGACTCTGCGATTTCGCGAGCCACTCGCTGGCGCGATCGTAAGCGACGTAGATTGTTTCCGCGGGCAGGTCGTCTAACTCTTCAATCATGGTCAACGCCGCGAGCCCGGCCTTATTAAGCGCGCCAACCTGATGCGCAACCTCGATGGCTTTCTGAAAAATAAACTGCGCCGGCTCGCTGCGCTTGAGCCGCGCCAGCGCGATGCCCTGCGTGATGAGCGCGTCCGCTAACAAACACTGATGACCGCTTTTTTCGAGAATACGAACAGCGTTGCGCGCCGCTGTTTCCGCTTGCTTGTACTTCTTCTCCGCGATGAAAACCTGTGCGCGCGTGTCGTCGATCTGCGCGACGCCGACTTTGTCTCGAACACTACTTCTTAGCCGCCGTGCTTGCTGCAAATATCTGTGGGATTCCTTCAAGCGAGAGAGCTTGTACAACAGGAATCCTAGATTGTTTTTTACATCCGCGCGAAAGACGATGTTGTGGGCCAACTTGAAATAGCGATCAGCTTCTTCATATTCTCTTACTACTCGCTTGAAGTAGTCGACTGGCTTCTCTTGCGGGGCTAGTTCTTGCAACACCATTGCTAGCTGACTATGATACGCACCCTTGATGGCATGGTTGGGAATTTTCTTAAACAACGGAGCGTTCTCGGTAAGAAGTCTCAAGGACTCGCTGAATCGTGATGCTGACCATTCGACCACTGCCAATCCAAGTAACGCATTAGCCCTAGTGTTTCCTTCGATGGTCAATTTCGCGAGTGCCTCATCGAACATGATGCGCGCTTCATCCAACGCACCCTCACGCCAATAGCAATACGCGAGTTCCGCTTGAGCCGCGCCAACCTTCTTGAGATCACCTGCTGATTCGTAGAAAGTAATACTTTGGCTGATCAAATCTCTAGCGATACCCTGAGATTCTTTAATCTGATTTCTGCTGCCAATCCATCTGGTTAGGATACCCACGCAAAGCAAAACCTCGGCGGCAACCGAATCGTGAAGCCCCTCAATGTCAGCCTGTTCTCCAATGCCAGACCACAAAGAACTAATTGCCGCGCCTGCGCCTTCATAATCGCCTCTGTCTTTTAGATTCAGGGCAGTCTGGCAACTGCGGAGCGCTTCCTCATTAACTGGAAGCTTGGAGGTGTTTACCTTGAGCTTGGTTATCTTCATGTGAGTCACGCCTTTCGAGGAAGTGGAAGAAAGCTTTCTAAGACGCGGGGATGTTAGTCGCCTTACGAACGCCTTGCAAGAACTTTCGGAAGTTGCTCTATTATTTCCGATGTAAGAACTCTTGCATCCCCAACCTTCAAAGGAGAACCCATGAAACGATTTCTGATAGCAGTGGCTCTGACGTGTGCTCTTTCGTCTTCAGCTCTCGCGGGACTGATACCGTCTGTAGGTGCGCCGGAGTCGAGTGAAACGACGGTGTCAGCAACTTCTACGTCGACGGGACTGATACCGTCCGATGGCGTGGCCAAGCAGGTCTCAGGCGACGCGCTGTCTGCGATATTGTCAGTGCTCAGCTTCGTGATTCGGTAACGTAAGAAATTCGATTGCTACTTCGCGCGAGCCGACAAACGGCTTAGCGACTCGCTTTGGTAGTTATCGTGTCTCTACTTTCCCGGTAGGTTCGAACAAATCAGATTTCCAATGGCCGCCTCGCGGCAGCAGGGGGTAGTGTGTCTTGGCCCTGCACAAAAATCTAAACATGATGACGAAATGGCTCC
>JANLYZ010000245.1:0-8524 GCA_031365905.1 Chloracidobacterium sp.
GCAGGTGTAACGATGAACCTGAGCGGCGGCAGATCCGCGCGGGCGATCACTGACAGCAACGGCAACTACAGTTTTGCTAACAACAACACCGACAGCTTCTACACGGTGACGCCGGCGCTCGTGAATTACCACTTCGGTCCAGAGAGTCGATCATTCTCGCTGCTCGCGAATAAGACTGACGCAGTCTTTACTGCGATGCGTGATGCTGTCATTGGTGGTAATGCAATCGACTCCGCCGGATTCTTCGTGCGACAACACTACCTTGATTTCCTGGGACGCGAACCTGACGAGAGTGGGTTCAACTTCTGGAGCGATCAGATACTGTCGTGCGGCGGCGACGCTGGGTGCATCGAGCGGCGAACCATTAACGTGAGCGCAGCCTACTTCCTGTCGATCGAATTTCAAGAGACAGGTGGAATGGTTGATGGACTTTACCGGGCTAGTTATGGCCGACGACCGCAGTTCGCGGAGTTTATGCCTGACACAAGCGCAGTGGCGCGGAACGTAGTGGTCGGCCACGCCGATTGGGCGCAGACGTTGGAAGCAAACAAGCAGGCGTTTGTCGATGCCTGGGTGCAGCGCGTTGATTTCCGTGCTGCGTACGACGGACTGGCCAACGGCGCTTTTGTTGACACGCTAATCGCGCACGCGGGAGCCGGCTTCAATGGCGATCGCGCGGCGCTGGTTAGCGGTTTGAACGGCGGCACGTTTACTCGCGCGGCGGTCTTGCGGCAGGTAGTTGAGAACGAAGGTTTCGTCACAGCGAAACGTAACGAGACGTTTGTGATGATGCAATACTTCGGTTACCTGCGACGCGATCCGGATGCGGCTGGTTACCAGTTCTGGCTGGCGAAGCTGAACCGATTTAATGGCAACTTTGAACAGGCAGAAATGGTGAAGGCGTTTCTCGTCTCGGGCGAGTATCGAAACCGCTTCGCAAACTAGATGGTAGGGCAGGGCTTGTCCCTGCCCGCTTCTTTCTCATTCACAACGGGCAGCGTCGAGCCCTGCCCCTACAATTTTCTCCGCTGGTTAAGGGGCACGGCTTCGACTGTGCCTTTTTTATTTCAGTGCAGACCTCAACATTCGGATCTGTCAGATCAGAATTGCTCGACGGTTCCGCCTGCACACGATTCGCTAGTTCATTGATTTGTCAGCGACGCGGGTTGTGGACGTAGATGAAGTAGGGAGTTTCAGCAAGATTGGTAAAGCCTTTGCTATCGGTGATGTTGAGGGTGGCCGTGTAGCTTCCTGTCTTGGTGTAGAGATGGGTGACCCTCGGTCCTGAGCCGCTGGTTCCATCGCCAAAACTCCAGGCCCAACTCCGAATGCTCCCGCATGGGGCGTGAGCCCGGGAGGCGTTGAAGGTGACCCTGAGTGGCGCCGCGCCGCCCTCTTCCGGTGCGTAAGATACATTCTCTTCAATATCGCATTGCTCTTGTCTCAGGATATCAGGAGGTGCGGCCATGAGTTCTTCCATGCTGGCTTCAGCCGGGCTAGCCGAGTCATGCTCGACTAAACCCCTGCGAGACCTAAATGCAGGATCAAGTTGAATGGCCTGTTGAAAGTGTTTCTCCGCAAGCTTCCTCATGCCGATGTTTTCCAAACGCAGACCGAGCATCCAGTGGAAATAAGGATCCGCGGGAGTGGACTGGTCGGCCTGTTTTTCATAAGCGATTGCATCTTCGGATCTACCCAGCGAAGCTGCGGCGCCGGCGAGTTGATTGTTCGCCACGACAAGGCCCGGATTGCGTTGCACGGCATTGCGCCAAACTGAAATCGCCTCTTCCTTACGGCCGAGCTGCCAAAGCGATTCCCCCTTTTCCTCCCGAGCGAGGACTAAGTCGGAGGCTTCGGCCAATGCCTGGTCGAGAATCGTTTTCGCCTGTTCGTAACGCCCCAGACGGTTCAGCATCGTGCCGCGATAATAAAGACTCAGGGCTTTGGCTTGGCCTTGCTGGTGCGCTGCCACTGCGTCGAGCAACCGCACGGATTGCTCGGCGTCGCCTCCAAGATATTCCAACCAGGCGAGCTTCGGCAGTGCCTGGCTGTTTACAAACAAACCGAAGCGCAAAGCGGCGTGCAAATGTTTTCGTCCGGCGACGATGTTCTCGCGATCGGTTGCGCTGAGCCACGGATCAGGGTTTAGTCGTGCCAGCGCCAGCTCATCAGGAATCTGAATGTTTTGATAGGCGCGCTCGCCTGCGAATTCGTGATAACGAACCCAGCCGCTGTGTGCATTCGCGCCCGTCCAGACAAACGCTAAGCCCAGAAACGCCCAGCCGGCTTTTCGAATTCTCCCTTGCGATTTCAAATCAAAACGGTAGAAAGATAAATCTCGAGCGCGCAGCAATCTCCAAGTTCTGAGAAATAGAAAAGTGGTAATCGTTGCTGTGCCCAGCGCCATTAGCATCGGAACCAGTTGGTAAACGTCCCATACCGCGAGGTAACTTCCCAGAAACACGATCGCTCCCACAACTTCTTCCGGCCAAGTCAGCGAATAGTTTTTCTTCAAAGCTTTCGGAACCGCGACCGCCGGCTTGCCGAAACCAAAGTACAACGCGTCGTTTGGGCAAACGCTGATGCAGTCCATGCATTTCATGCAGCCAGGATCGACAACCATTCCATATTGTTTCACCTCAGCATGCACAAGAACGTTGGAAGTGCAGGTTGCGGTGCAGTGTCCACACTGGTTGCAGGCATCGGTGACGCGGATCTTTCCGGGCGCGAATTTGTCCGCGATACTGAAGAAACCGCCGTAAGGACAGGCGTAGGTGCAAAAGCCTTTCGAGCCCAAAAAGTAAACCGTCATGAAGCCGCAGATGAATAGGAAAGGAATCGCTACTGCAACTGCTGGGAAGGTCTCCCAGAAATTACTGGTGACCAGATGATTGGTAAACTCGGGAATTAGTCGTTCGTTTGCCGGCTTGGAGAAGGCCCAAAGAACTGTGGGCCAAACGAACATATACAGCGCGGCGATCAGCGGGACAAACACCAACAACCGTGATCGAAACGGCTTCGGAGTGAGGCCAACTTTCTTTAGCAGCCAGGCGCAGAAATCCTGAAGCGCGAGAATGTGGCAACCCCAACCGCAAACGAAGCGCCCGAAGATGAGCGTTCCCAGGATCGCCAGAGTGAAAAAGATGAAGCCGGCGTTGATTGCGCCGCGCTGAATCGTATACATGGTCTCTGACGGCTCAATCGGGGAAATTGTCTGACCCATGAAGCGCCACTGAATGAGGTGCGCGACCATCAGCAAATTCAGAGTGACGAGAGCCACTGCTCGCCAGCGGCTCGTTTTCGATTTGCGAATGCCGTTTTCCTGAACCGGAGAATTCTTGAAGACGGGGAGTGGAATCGATCTCCGTTTCGTCGTTTCCTTGCTTCCACAACCGCTTTTCATAATCGCTTTAGACTTTCCAACAAGGTTTGGGAGCTGGCTCCAGACCTTGATTAAAACACACAAAAGAGGTAAAAGAGCCACTGTTTTCCGCGCGCGCCATCCACTACAGTCCATAGTTCAGACCTTTTTCGAGGCCCTTAGAGGCTGGGAACCCTGCTATGTTTAAGACGATTCTCGCCCCCCTGTTTCCGCTCCTTTTGCTTTTCAGTAATGGTTCGGATTATTCGCTTAGCCGCCTAAATGAAAGCGGCCCTCAA
The DNA here is from genome assembly GCA_031365905.1 of Chloracidobacterium sp. GTDB lineage: Bacteria > Acidobacteriota > Blastocatellia > Pyrinomonadales > Pyrinomonadaceae > PSRF01. Next base: position 3,661 of record JANLYZ010000245.1, read on the forward strand.
GCCGATGTGGCAACGCTCGAAAAAATGATCGTGGCAAATGGAAGCGCCGCGGTGGACCTCGACCTGAACCGCTTGAACGGAATCCGCTCGCGCTCGGAAGTGAGTACGCTGCGTTTCGGCTTGGTGCCGAATTCGTTTTTTACGATTCTGGTTCTGAATGACGAATTGCGCGGTCCTCTGCCCAGTTCAATGGCACTTGTGCCACAGAATTCCGTGGCTCTGCCCGCGGTATTGAATGCCTCGTATCAGCAGCTTGTTGTGGAGAGCACTGAGCCAAGCGAACCTTATGAACTCGTCATTCGTGACGGGAAAAGTGGATTCGTTTTTTTCAACGTTGAAGGACAAAATATTGACTACGAGGCCAATGACCATTTGTTCAGCATCCAGGCGGGGCGGCTATTGTTGTCAAAAGAATTTGCGACCGCGCTGGGGCGACCGGCGGAAGCGGGAACGGTCGTAGGGAAAATCACTATTACCGCAACTATGCGCGCGATCGAAATCACGCGCTTTGTTAACGGCGAAACCAAATCTGACGTCCTCCCGGCGCAACCAAACGTCGGCAGTGTTCCCGGGCCCGATGTCATTGTTGGAGACCTGTCGGGATTAACTCAACCTGACGCCAGCAGCGGCACGCAAGTGGGTCTCGCCGTAGCAACCGACTCTTGCAACGCCGGCACCGTGGATTTGCACTGGCAAGCCAACCCAGCCAACGACCACCCGGTGATCCCGCAAAATCTCTATCGCATGAGTGGCGGCGCCACCAACAATGAACGCTTTGAGCAGGTTGGTCAGTCCAGCGTCAAACATGCGTTTACTGCGCTAACGAATAACCTTTGTGGGTTTGGCTGCAATGGTGTTGGCGGTGCGAATCTCGGCTCCGGTTGCTCAGATCCTTATAGCGCCAGTTTGAATTCTGGCGGCAGCGGCCACACTTTGGGTTCGCGCGCCTGGATAAATCCCTTTACCGGGGCTTACCCGCGAAACGATTCAACTACGCCTAACAACAGTCACACGGGACATACACACACCGGCCCCTCGCACCGGATTTTGGTGGAAATCAACGACCTGAGCACAACGCTGAATCCCGGCGCGACCTATTGGGTTGAAGCACAGTACATCACGCCGCACGAGTACGCTTGGTGCCAGGCTAATCCCGGACAGTGCAACATGTATAACAACGTCTCGCACCGCCAGTACACGGTCACGGGCACTGGCAGTCCCTTCAGTTTTGCGACGGGCGGATCGACCACGGTGAGAGAGAAGCCGGCCATCACCGAATGGAGCGGCTCAACCATCACCCAAATCGAACCGGCGCCTGGAACCGATGGCGTTGGATTCGTCGCCTACAAAGTGACAAATCCCTCAGCCGGAGTTTGGCATTATGAGTATGCGATTTATAACCAGAACCTCGATCGAGCCATTCAATCTTTCAGCGTGCCGGTGGGATCCGGAGTTACATTGACCAACATCGCGTTTCATGCACCGCCACAGCAACCGGGATGGGCAGCCGATGGAACGGTTGGGAACACTGGTTACAGCAGTACGCCCTGGACAGTGACGCGAACGAGTAGTGCGATCACCTGGACTTCGGAAACCTTTGCGCAAAATCAGAATGCGAATGCGATCCGTTGGGGCACTCTATATAACTTCCGCTTCGACGCTAACCAACCACCGACCGCGGCGCCGAACACAAACGCGCCCACGACCTCCAATGCATCGGTAGGTTTCCTTAAGACCGGAACGCCAATTACTGTGGCCGTGCAAGGTCCACCAACCAGTCCGACCGCTGCGAATGGTACGGTCAGTGGTCGCATAACAGATCAAAACGGAGCGCCGGTGAGTGGTGCAGTGGTCAACATTTCGGGCACTCAGAATCGTAAGCTGATTACTGATGCCCATGGCAACTATCGTTTTGATTTCGTCGAGACTGTCGGTTTCTATTCAGTAACACCAACGCTCGTGAATTATCACTTCAGCCCGTCAACGCGCTCGTTCTCGCAGCTTGGGAATAGCACGAACGCAGTCTTCACTGCCACGCTCGACTCGGCTCTGATCGGTAACGCGATAGACACGCCCGAATATTTCGTGCGGCAGCACTATCTCGACTTCCTTGGTCGTGAACCTGACGAAGCCGGCTTTAGTTTCTGGAGCGATCAGATGCTGTCGTGCGGTTCCGATTCAGCTTGTATTGAGCGTCGTTCGATCAATGTCTCGGCGGCTTACTTCCTCTCGATAGAGTTTCAGCAAACGGGCGGCCTGGTTGATGGCCTCTATCGCGCCAGCTATGGCCGTCGGCCACAGTACGCGGAGTTCACGCCAGACGCGGCTGTGGTGGCGCAGAATGTTGTCGTTGGTAACGGCGACTGGGCAGCGCGGCTGGAAGCCAACAAGCTGGCGTTCATTGGTGCCTGGATGCAGCGCTCGGCCTTCCGATCTGCTTACGATGGAATGGCAAACAGTACTTACGTCGATACGTTGATTAGTCACGCGAACGGGTTCAATGGCGATCGCGATGCGCTTGTCAGCGGTTTGAACAGTGCCAGCTTGTCGCGAGCGGCTGTGCTTGAGCAGGTGGTTGAGAACGATGGGTTCGGGAGCACGAAGCGCAATCAGGCCTTTGTGATGATGGAATACTTCGGCTACCTGCGCCGCGATCCGGATGAAAGCGGCTACCAATTCTGGCTTAGCAAGTTAAACCAGTTTGGCGGCAACTTCGAGCAGGCGGAGATGGTCAAAGCGTTCATCGTTTCTGGTGAATACCGGAACCGTTTTCGTCAATAGAATCTTGCATTCGGGTTCTGATAGCCTGTGAAGATTATCAACTGCGGACAGGCAGAGTCTGGTGAAGATGTTAACGCTTGAGTTCGGTTGAAACTGTCAACCCATCTTTTCGACGAAATTCCCGCTCAACTATTGACAATCCACATCGTTTCCGAATAATCTCGCGGCCATTGATTATTAGCGGGGCTCGTAATACCTCGGAGTTCTTCGGCTCAAAAACCGAAATCAGCACTAACAATAAGCTTGGTTTAGTTTCCATCAGAGTGGTCGGCGATCTCTCTCCTATAGTTTTCATAAATGTTGTGGCAATGTCTTTTCGTTACGAAGGTGAGGCCACATCTTCCCAAGTTCGCTGTGCTGAATAGTTCAAGTCTTATTTCTTTCTAATTGAAACTCGAATCAACTCTCTTGATGCTGGTGCTGAAAACGGCCGGCTTCGTGGAATTGTCGAGTATCAACTCATCCGGAATTGTAGCGGTTGAATTGCCGTCAAATCGGTTCACGGCGCTTAAGCAGAATCGGTAACTGCCGCGATCTCTACAACGAGAAAAGCAGACGCGAAGACTAGAGAACCGCTTTTAGTAATTGCACAAGGAGCCTACCCAATGAAACGCAACGTCGCCATCGCAGTGCTGGTAGCAGTGATCGCAGTCCTGTCCGTCTTGTTCATGCCGCGCACTCTGTCGCGTCAGGCGGAGGCCAAAGCTCCTGCCAAAGGACAGACGCATCGGAAAAAGGGCGCCCGCGTGGAGTTGTCTGGATCTGAGGCCCTAATGGCGATGAACGCCTTACTTGGGCAGCAAGACGCTGCTGCTCCGGGCGACAGGTTTATTTCGCGGACGGCCGAAGCTTTCGGCGCTACTCCCGGAACCGTTCGCGATTTAGCGAAACGACCGGAAGCGCAAATGAGAGTGCGTGCCAAACGCGATCTTGACGCAGCCGAAGGTGAAATAGAAAAGAATCTGAATGACCGCGTTAAGTTTCCCAAGCCTGGGATTATTGGTGATAAAGATCCCCTTGTCGGACTAGGTATTGGAATGAACCAGCCGTTGGCAATGCCTACTCCGTCTCTGACGTTTCTGGGACAAACAGCGGCCGAGTCGATGTGCGGTTGCTTGCCGCCTGACACGAATGGCGACGTAGGACTGAATAACTATGTGCAGACGGTGAACACTTCAGTCAGTATCTATGACAAGACGGGAACGCGCTTGACCGGACCGGTTCTGCAGAGCGCCGTCTTCTTCACCGGCTTGCCCGCGGGCGATGCCTGTCGCACGGGCGACGATGGCGATCCGATCGTGCTCTATGATCCGCTGGCCGATCGCTGGCTGATTACTCAATTCGAAGTGAATAACGTTCCAGGCCGTCAGTGTATTGCCATCTCGCAAACCAGCGATCCGCTCGGGGCGTATTTCGCATACGACTTCGTGATGCCCAGTACTGATTTTCAGGACTACCCGCATCTCGGCGTGTGGCCAAATGGCTACTACATGACCACCAACCAGTTTAACCAGGCTGGTAACGCTTTCTTGGGCGCTGGTATTTTTGCGTTCAATCGCCAGAAAATGTTGGCTGGCGATTCCACGGCAAATTACATCTACCACAACGTCTTTACTGACGATCCCAATGCCGGCGGCATGCTGCCAACCGATTTTGATGGAATCGTTCCACCGCCTGTGGGCTTGCCAAACCGCGTTATGGAGTTCAGGTCTACTGAGGCGTTAGACCCGCTCGATGCAATCCGTGCGTACGAGCTTGTTCCCAACTACACTACGCCGGCTTCTTCGACATTCACCATTCGCACAGATATTGCTCTGGCGGCATTCGACGCTACGCAGGTCAATTCACGCAACCTTATCAAGCAGGGTGCCGGCGGAACGGCCGTTGACGGAATCGCCGATCGCTTAATGCACCGGCTTGGGTATCGCAACCTCGGCACGACAGCGTCGCCAACGAATTCATGGACAGGAAACTTCACGGTGAACGTCAGCGGCGTAATGCCGACGAACGCCGCAACCTATCAGGCGGGCATTCGTTGGTTCGAATTGCGCAGCGCTGATACGCTCGCCAACACGTCAACGAT
>JANLYZ010000248.1:0-3488 GCA_031365905.1 Chloracidobacterium sp.
GCGTAAGCGACAGCTTCGAGATAGTAAGGCGAAAGCGTGGGCTCGCCGCCGGAGAAGAGAATTATGATCTGGCGCTTGGGCTTAAACGAAACAGCGTTATCGAGAATCTGCTTGGTATCTTCAAACGTCGGCTCGTGAACATAACCAACCTGGTTCGCGTCCATGAAGCAGGGATTGCACATCATGTTGCAGCGGTTGGTCAGGTCGACAGTCAGAACAGCGCCGCGACCAAACTTAATGTTCGACGTGCCGTGATGATGGACGTGTGAATCCTCGGCGGCTTTGAAGTCACGACCAAAGAAGAGCGATTCGATGCGCTCGAGAAACGCCGGGTCAGTTGCCATCACGTCGACAAACTCACCGTGCTTCGGGCAAGTCTTACGCATGACCACTTGTCCGTTCTCTTCCACGATCTGGGCCTTGATTTCACCCGGATGTTCATTCATCAATGACTCGAGAGTTGTTTCGCCGCTGATCACCGCATCGCGAACTTCCTTCACACAACGCGGACAAAGGCTGTCAGTTTCGCGCGGGAACCCGAGCGGCGGCGAGCTGCGTTCGTAGGATTTCAGCAACTTCCCGGGCGCCCATTTGGGGCTGATGGCCTCGCCTTCAGGCAGACGAGTGTTGACCGACTGAAAAGCCTTCCAGGCGACATCCGAAATATTGGAAAGAAGCTTCGAGCCTTTTACCCCGGTGAGCTTACCCTTGTCTGCTTCGCCTCTGCGGAATTGATCGCTAAACAATTAAACCTTCTCCTCGCGGGCGCCTGATTCTCCAAACGCGCCCAAATCATCAATAAAAATGAGATATTTCCAAATAAGTTGCCGGGTCGGGATAATACAATACCGGCAATTTTCAACCGGGTCATGATAGTTGGTCTGCTGGGGCATGGCAAGGTGAAAAGGCCGCTTGGCTGGAGCCGCCAAGCGTCAACCGCACGCGTCAAGAGGCCCTATTCACTCCGGTTTATATGCTATCGCGCGTTGAAAGAGTGTAATATCGGCGGCTAATCCAAATGCCTGAAACCAAACTATCGACTATCGCTGAACTCGCCAACCACGTCGATGGCCGGCTGATTGGCGACGGCGGTATTCATATCGAGCGAGTGGCCGACATCTCAACCGCGGGAGCGGGCGAGATTGCCTACGTCGAGGATGAGAAGTTCTTCGAAACGGGGAAGACCAGCCCGGCTTCCTGCCTAATCGTGTCACCAGAATTTGTCGCCGCCGTGAGCGACATCATCGTTGCACACGAGTTTGGTTCGGCGCTGATTGAAGTGGCGAAACCAAAACTTGCCTTCGCTTTGATTGCCGGACTGCTGCATCCACCAAGACATCGCGAGCCTTTCGTCCATCAGTCCGCAGCGATTGCGGAAACGGCTGATATCGATCTCACAGTTTTCATCGGCCCACATGTTTCGATAGGGGAACGAACTCGTATCGGATCGGGCACGCGCGTTGAAGCGGGAGTTGTGATTGGTGACAACGTGAGCGTCGGACGTGACTCGGTGCTGCATCCCGGCGTTGTGCTTTACGACGACGTTTCGATTGGCGATCGCGTCGTGTTACATGCGGGCGTCGTGATCGGCGCCGACGGTTTTGGTTACGTGCGCGATGGTGAAGTGACCGGCGGCTATCACAAGTTTCCGCAGCGCGGCACCGTGTTAATCGAAGACGACGTTGAATTAGGAGCGCACACCTGTGTTGATCGCGCCGCGCTGGGCCAGACGCGAATTGGACGCGGAACAAAACTCGACAACATGGTTCACGTTGGCCACAACTGCGACATCGGCGAGCGCGTGGTAATAGCCGCGCAAACCGGCATCAGCGGCAGCGTGACGATTGAAGACGATTGTGTGATCGGCGGACAGGTTGGTTTCGGCGATCACATACGCGTGCTGAGCGGCGCGGTGATTGGTTCAAAAGCCGGCGTGCTGCCCGGCAAGATTGTGCGCCCGGGCGTGTGGTGGGGAATTCCGATTCAGCCACTCGATGACTATAAGAAACTCAATGCGCACCTCGCTCGCGTCCCGCAAATGCGCGAAGAGATCAAGGAATTGAAAAGACAGCTAGATGAACTTAAGAAAGACTAGTTCAGCAAGGTTTTATTAGCCGCGGATTTGCGCGGATGAACGCGGATTAGATCAAGAAATAATACCAGAACTTTGGGCGTCCTCTCCCTCGTCGCTGATCTTGGTTCCTGTTTTTGATCTAATCCGTGTTCATCCGCGCGAATCCGCGGCAAAATGAGTGCGACCTTACGCCCAGTCCCGCAAAGCATCGAGAACGCACTCCGCAGCTTGTTGCGAAGCGCCACCCTCGCCTAGCTGATGCGCCACTTCATGCAAACGCGCGCGCGCATCGCTGTTTCGTCCTTCGTCAAGCAACAGAAGCAGCTCGTTTGCCAGTCGCTCGCCGTTCAGATCATCCTGCATTAGTTCAGTCGCCACGCGTTCGCCGGCTACGAGGTTAACGAGGCCGTAGTGATCGACTGTTATCAAGCGTCCTAACGTGTTCCAGTTGACCCACGACTCTTTGTAGACAACCACCATCGGTGTTTCGAGTAATGCGGCTTCCAGCGTCGCGGTGCCGCTCGCGATCGCCGCGGCGTCAGAGGCCGCGAGCGCTTCACGCGATTGGCCGGAAACAATGTGCAGACACGAAGGCAAAGGTTCCGGCGTGGCTCTTTGCGATCGCACGATACTTCTTATCTCATCAGATGTCCGGCTGGGTGCGACCACGACAACGAATTGAACATCCGGACGGCGCACAGAAATCAGCGCCGCCGCTTCCAGCATTGGCGGCAGAATGCGCTCCACTTCCTTCCGACGACTGCCGGGCAGCAGGGAAATGACCGGCCGTCTCGGATCGAGTTTGTTCTGCCGGCAAAACTCCGCGCGATCCACGCGCGCGCGAACTTCACCCGCGAGGGGATGGCCTACAAACTCAACGTGATCGATGCCGCGTTCGGCGTACCACTCCTGCTCGAAGGGAAGAATTGAAAGCAAAAGATCGACGCTCTGTTCAATGCTGCGCGCGCGATACGAGCGCCACGCCCACAATTGGGGACTGATGTAATAAATGATTTTCAATCCGCGACGATGCAGCGCGCGCGCGAGTTTCAAGTTGAAGTCGGGCCAGTCAACTAAGATAACCGCAGCGGGTTTGTTATCTATCGCCGCTTGTTTGAGAAGCTGGTAGGCCCGCCAAAACTTGGGTAGGGCGCGGGCAATTTCCAGTAGGCCCAAAATCGCCAGGTCGTCTGAACGAACGATTGACTCGACACCGGCGGCGCGCATTAAGGGACCGGTCGCGCCGAAGATATCCAGCTTCGTGTCAGGTGTCACCGCGCGTAGGGCTTGAACGAGCGCCGCCGCATGGGCATCGCCCGACGCTTCACCGGCTACGATCATTAATCGGATAGGTTGCGACACGCGAGGCATGATAGCAGTGCGATACAGAAGGCAGTAGGCAGAAAGCAGAAGG
>JANLYZ010000347.1:0-5142 GCA_031365905.1 Chloracidobacterium sp.
TCAACCCCGAGTTGAACAAGCGGGGTCACGTTCTCCAATTCGAGCTCCGAAACTGTACCCTGTAGTCGTTCACTCACGCGGCCGCTCGTAAGCAACCAATTCACCCACAAGCGATCCGTGCCATTTCGATGCAGAAAACTCGCCGCCTCTTCGCTATAGAAATTGACGAAGTACCGATCCGATTGCACTCCCAATTTGCTGAAGTTGAAATAAGCATTCAGACTCTGCAACGGATCAAACGTCCACGTCATCACCCGGATGCCCTGCGCAAGCACACGCTCGCGCTGCGCCAGCTTGAGCTTGTATCCAAGGTTGAAATTACGATAGGCGGGATTAACCGCCAGCATGTGAGAGTGATGCGCCACAGCCCCTTGCTCGTAACTGACAAAACCGTAAACAAATCCAATCAAGCGTTCACGATCGAAGGCACCTAGTAAAACTCCGCCCGCGGCTTTGGTAGCCACTAGGTGTGTAAGTGGCACAACGTCGAGATCGCGTATCCCCCACACTTCCTTCTGAAGCTCTTCGACGGCCCGCATCTCTGCACCCCTATCAATGTCGCGGATAACTATGGTTGGGATCTCAGTTGCGGCAGGCATCGTCACTATTAATTAGCCTTCATTGAATGGATGCGGCAGAGACTTTAAGCAATAAACCGCTTTACTGAAGTTGTCGGCCTGGGCCGTAGAGCACCTGTCCGGGCCGCGCGCCGGTGTGCTTGCCATGTTCAACCACGACCTGTCCATTTACCAGAACATAATCGATTCCCGTGGGCGTCTTGTAAGGATATTCATAGGTCGATTGGTCTTGAATCTTGTCGAAATCGAAGATGACCACATCGGCCCAACAGCCTTCCTTTATCAATCCGCGCGAAGCCAAACGCAATCGCGTCGCGGGCCACGATGTCATCTTGCGGATTGCGTCGGGAAGCGTCAGCACTTTTCTCTTACGTACGTATTCGGCTATCAGACGTGGGAAATTCCCGTATCCACGTGGGTGGCCCATTCCCACTGTGTTAGGATCAGCGAGTTTGAGCGAGGCCGCCGCATCACTGCCGAGACTTACCCATGGAAATTTGACCGCGGTCTCGATGTCCGGCTCGCTCATCAGATAATAGAGAGCTCCAGTCCGGTCGTTGCTCTGCAGGACCAGATCAAATGCAGCGTCCGCCGGATCTTTGTTCCACTCTTTGGCGATCTGAGCAACGCTTTTGTTCTCAAATCGCTCATTGTCTTTGTTTCCCGCGCCGACGAGAACAATATTCTTCCAACCGCCAGCTGCCTCAACGACGTTCCACCAACCTGGCGATCCCTTTTTTATTTCCTTTTTCAGACGGGCTCGGACCGCCGGATCTTTGAGCCGCTCCATCAGTTTTTCGTTTCCGCCCTCGGCTGCCCACGAAGGGATCACGGCAGATAGTGACGTGCCGCCCGCCGTGTAAAGATACATGTCCGCCGCGACATCAACGCCGCGGTTTCGTGCCGCCTCGATCTTTTCTCCCGCCGCACGCATAAGCTTTCCCCAACCCGGCTGATAAGCCGCCTTAAGGTGAAAGATCTCAACAGGCAGCCCGCCTTTTTCGCCGATCATTATCGCTTCTTCGATCGATTGAACGAGTTCCACACCCTCTCCGCGCACGTGGCTGGAATAGATGCCGCCGTATCGCCCGGCGACCTTTGCCATTTCGATGAGTTCCTCCGTTTTGCTGTAACTTGCTGGCGGATAGATCAGCGCCGTCGTCATCCCCCTCGCTCCCGCTTTCATAGCGGTTTCCATCAGGGCTTTCATTCGCGTAAGCTCTTCGGGCGTCGGTTCTCTTGACACTTCTCCAAGAACGGCTACGCGGGCCTGCGTCTCGCTGTAGGCAGTACCGAAGTTCATACTGATGCCGCTTCTCTCCAGGTCAGCCAAATATTCGGCTAGCTTCTCCGCGGGAACAGGCGTTCCGGCCTCGCCGGCAATTCCCGTCGTCACACCCATCAGAAGCTTGCTTTCAGCCAGTCCGTTCTTTGGCAACACAGAGCCGGATTGATCCAGCATATCGATCCATCCGGGCGAAACATATTTTCCGGTCGCATCGATTTCCTGTTTGCCTTTGCCTTCGATCTTGCCGATCCGAACAAAGCGGCCATCTTTGATAGCAACGTCCGCCGCGATCCAAGGGTTTCCCGCGCCGTCAAGCACACGGCCGTTTCGAATGACGATGTCATACAAAGCTTCGTCCGTTTGTGCCGCGGTCGGTGTTGCGAGCACGTTCACAATAAGCAGACAAACGAGCATCTCGACAAAGATGCATCGAAGATGATCTTTCATTTCTTGTCTCCTCTGATAGTAGGAGCCACAACGGCGGTTCTCTCCGGAACGGAATATTTCTTCATCAGATCGATCGCACGGTCGGCCAGCTTGAAGAGGTGAGGATGTGCACGATTGCCGTTGGTCAGGATGGCGAACCCGAGCTTGCGATCACGATTGCCGAGCAAGAAAGCCGTGTAGCCTGGAAGGCTCCCGCTGTGAGCAAAGTAGTGGTCGCCGTTTCGCTCCTGCGTCCACCAGGTCAATCCGAAGCCAGCGGTTTCATTTCCCCAAATCCCTTCGATCCCGCCCTTAAATTGATCGTATTGACGTGTGAACATCTGATTCAAAGTCGCCTCGCTAATGATCCGTTTGCCTTTGAACACTCCTCCGTTCAGATTCAGAATTAGCCAATTGGCCTGGTCTAAAACCGTGCCGTAAACAACGCCTGCCGGGAAAACCGCGGCTTTGATTCGAACGACCGGCATCTGACCCCCGGTTTTTTCATCGACAACATAAGGTACGGACAAACGCTCATCCATATCCGGTGTCGGATCAAAAGCTGTGCTTGTCATCTCAAGCGGTTTGAAAATGTTTTCCTGAATATATTGCCGGTATGGTACGCCGGAAAGTTTCTCGACAAGATAACCGACCAATGTAAACGCCGCGTTTGAGTACTCAACTTTCGTCATCGGCGGTTCGTGTACTTTGAGCGATGTACGAGCATAATCTTTGAGTGGGAGCGGTGCGTCGTTGCTCCAAACGGGAACGGCTCCGAAATCACCTGTCAACCCTGAGGTGTGCGTTAATAGATTGCGAAATGTTACTGGATTATTTGGATCGTCGTTTTGGATCTTGAAATCTAGATATTTACTAACGGGATCATCAAGCTTGAATTTGCCTTTTTCCATTTGCTGAAGGAGGGCAACCGTGGACATCGTCTTAAAGGTCGAACCGATCAAGTAGACCGTATTCGCCGTGGCTGGCGTGCGAGCCCACAAATTTGATTCGCCATATGAACCCGTCCAGATCACTCGATCGCCGGCGATGAGTGCGATTGACGCTGAAGGAATGTTTCCCGCTAGCAAAGCGCGCTGAATTTCAGGTTCGAGCTCCGCGACGACGCGATCGGTGTTGATAGTCTGGGAGATAGCGGGCCTGGCCGCAGTCAAGAATATCGCCACTATACTGATGGCGAGCAAGAACCATTGGCGCAGCAGAATTGGTCGCCGAATTTGTCGTCTGAATTCATTCATAATTGGTTCCTTCGTCCCGAAAATCGTCAGTGAATTCCATTTTGTATTTCAATGTTTCGTCCTTCATTTGCGATTTTGTCATTGACCAGCCGCGAGCTTCGCTGATGACAAGTGAAACGCTCACTCCAAAGAATGTGCCATCGACTTTCCATCACTACCGCGCCGCTTGCTCCACCGGCATCGCGATGTATGAAGCATGCTGCCCGGAGCGGAACACTCGCTGGGTCGCACTCTGAAAGTCTGACTCTTTCGCCAGGAAGATGTTCGGCACGAATCGCTGGGGGTTGCGGTCGATCAGCGGAAACCACGTGCTTTGTACCTGCACCATGATCCGGTGACCTTTGAGGAAGACGTGGTCGTTGGCAGGAAAGCCAATCTCGTATCGCGTTACCGCATTGGGCACGATCGGTTCGGGCCTTTCGAAACTGTTGCGGTAGCGCCCTCGGAATACGTCATCGGCGATCATTAGTTCGTAGCCGCCTAGCTTCGGATCGGGACCATACTGCTCAGGATAAACGTCGATGACTTTCACGATCCAGTCGCTGTCCGTGCCCGAGGTCGACGCAAAGAGGTTGGCGACAACTTTCCCCGATACGACGACATCTTCTTTAAGCGGATCAGTGGCCCAGGTGAGCACGTCTGGCCGATGATCCACGAATCGCTGGTCCTCGACCAACCAAGTCGTCCATCCCGAGTGCACTTCAACGGGTCGGTGACGATAGGGTACCGGGTTCGCGGGGTCCGAGATGTAACTATCGAACGCCTCCGCAGCAGTCTTGGGTGGCAGGTCAAACGACAGCTTCCCATCTGCCTGAAAGTACAGCTGCCGCGCAACAACATTGCGTTTCGGCGGCCACGCCTCGTGCCGCACCCACTCGTTCACGCCGGTCCTGAACGTCAACGCCTCAGGCAGATCGAGAGTGCCCTTTCCCTTCAAGTGATATGCCAGGAAGCGCGCCAGTACGTTCTTCCGATAATACTCCGAGGTCTTACTGCCGAAATCGATGGGACCGAGTTTCTGCCCATCGCTTCTGGACCAACCGCCGTGGTACCAAGGGCCGACGACGAGGAAGTTCTTGTTTGCCGAATCGTGCCGCTCCAGCAGTTCGTAAATCTTTAGCGGGCCGTAGAAGTCTTCTTGATCCCACCAGCCCGCCACATTCAGCGTCGGCACGTTCACCCGATTCAGCCAGGGCGCAAAACCTTGTCGCTTACAGAACGCATCGTAATCAGGGTGATTCACGAAGTCGTTCCACGTGGGGAGCCGATCATGGAAGTACTTAGCGTTGGCATTCGACAGCGGCCCGAGATGCAGATACCAGTCGTAAGCATCGTAACTATCGATGACTGCCGCCGGGTCAGACATCTCTTTCGACGATTCCATCGTGTAGGCGTACTCGAAGCCGTAGCTCAGGCGTAAAGCGCCGTTGTGATGGAAGTCATCACCCAGCCACATATCCGCCGGAGAGGCCTGAGTGACGGCGGCTTTGAGCGCCGGATGCGGTTCGAGCATCCCCATCACCGTTAGCCACGCGCCATAGCTCGTGCCGGCCATCCCAACCCGTCCGTTGTTGTTTGGCACGTTCTTGAGCAA
>JANLYZ010000349.1:0-3039 GCA_031365905.1 Chloracidobacterium sp.
GGCGGAACAAGGATCAAGAGAGCTTGACGCTGAACAACTTGCGCAGCGGATCGTTTCGCTGGTTGATCCTGGGAGCGCAGGCATCCTGCCAGCCTCAAGTAACGCAAGAAAAAAAGATAAGGTCCACTTTTTAGACTCAGGAGAAGTGATCTTGAAAGAAGGCAGGCAGGATGCCTGCGCTCCCAGCGGCGCTCCCAAATACAGCGACATTGCGCTCTTGTTCCGCGCGATGACGAACGTCGGTGTATACGAATCATTTTTCCGGCGCGCGAACATTCCTTATCAAACAGTTCTGGGTCGCGGGTTTTATGAACGCGCTGAGATCAAGGATCTGATCCAGTTGCTGCGTTTCCTTGATAACAAAACGGACGAGTTGGCCCTAGCCGCGGTTCTGCGTTCGCCCTTGTGCGGAATTTCCGACAACGCCTTGCTCGCGTTGCGCTGCGCTCCCTGGCGAGATGAAGTGGACACGAGCGATCCGCTGCGCCATTTCACACAAACGCGCCCGCTTTACCACGCGCTGGTTCGTCAACGAGACATCGCCTACATCAGCGACGACGAACACGTGCTACTCGATCGTGCGGCTGAACTAATCAAGGGTTTGATTGCGCGGCAGCATCATTACTCGCTTTCCTCGTTACTCAGATTTGCGGTTGAGCGGTCGGAGTTTGCTACTGTGATTGCCGCTTCATTCGACGGCGCGCAGCGGCTCGCGAATGTCGAGCGGCTCTTCACGTTGGCCGAGCGCTTCGAGCGTTCGGGCGCGCACTTGATTCGCGACTTCGTGCGTTACGTTGAAGAGTTTGAAGCGATCGGCAGCCGCGAAAGCGAGGGGCAGATCGATGAAGCTACCAACGCCGTAAAGCTGATGACGATTCACCAAGCGAAGGGTCTGGAGTTTCCCATTGTTATCATTCCCGATTTGCAGCGCTCGTCGCGGCCCCCCGACAACTGGGTCTTACTGGATCGCCAGCGCGGATTGACTTTGAAAGTTCCTGATGGACGCAGCAAGCTGGTGGCCGGTCTCACCTTCAGTAATTTTGAAAGGCGCCACGCCTGGGGCGAACAGTTTGAGAGCATGCGCCTGCTCTATGTGGCGGCCACGCGCGCGCAGGATCGCTTGATTCTCTCCGGCACCACCAAAGAACTCGACAAGCTAAGCACGGGGAAAGGAACGTGGCTGAACTGGATCTGGCAGTCGCTGGAAATGCCGGCGCAAACCAGAACGGGTGTCGTTGAATTGAACGGCGACGTGCAGTTGCAGGTGACATTAAACATCGCTGATGAACCAGCGTCTGCTGCGGCACTAACGCGCACCTCTGAAAATCCAGCGGTAGAACAGATCGCGGCCACGGCGGAATCGATTGGGGCAGCCTTTCCGCTGTTGGGCGCAGTCGAGACGGAGCACAGCCGCGCGATTCATCGTTTCAGTGTCACGCAGTTGATCAACTACGAGCGCTGTCCGCGTCAGTATTATTTCGATCGCGTGCTGCACGCGCCGGCACCGGACGCGCTCGCAGTCTGGAACAACGCTGAAGCGCCGGAGCCGCCCGCGAATCTGACGGCGACGCTCAAAGGCGCGGTGATTCACCGGTTCTGCGAAACGTATCTGACTGGCGAGGATTCGGAAGCGCGGTTGCGAACAAGCTTCGCCGAAGTGGTGCGCGGCCGTCAGGCAGAGCTTGCCGATCGAATATTTGAGATCAATGAAGCAGAAGCGATCGCGGAGTTGTTGCCGTTGACGCAAAACTATTTAGCGAGCAGTGTGTTCGAGCGCATCGAACGCGCCCGCGCGATCTTCTCAGTCCCACCGGCGTTAGCGGGTGGGATATCCTTCGCGATGCCCTACGGAAAAGCTGGGCTGTGGAGCGAACTCAGTTTCCGTTTGCGCCGGCCGCTCGGAATTCTAAGTGGTGCGATTGATAAGTTGCTGATCACGCCGACCGCTGACGGCAAAGGTTTTGCAGTTGAAGTCATCGATTTCAAAACGAACCGGCTGAGCCAGGATTCAAGCTCTTCACTGGGACCGCGGGCATCCCGCCCGCCTGTAGGGGCACGGCATGCCGTGCCCCTACTCAATGACCAACAATCGATTTTAGAGCGGGCGGGACGCCCACGGTCCCAGCAACAACGGTCTCAGGATAAAGTGGAACAGATTGCTTTTGACTTCAATGCACCGGCGCCGGCAGAGCGGATCGTGTCTGAAGCTTCTGTACACGATCGAGTCCGCAATGCTGCGATGGACTATCAACTACAGATGCAGGCTTACGCGCTGGCGGTGCGTGAACTCGTGCCGTTTTTGCACGAAGGTTCGGGGATTGTTTCCACGCTGCACTTTCTCGAACCGAACGTTGAGTTTCACCTGCCAGCCGATATGCTCGCGCCCGAAGCCTGCCGGCGCGCGGTAGACGACGCTATGATGAAGATCGTTTCTTCCGGCGCGCCTGATGAGTTTCCCATCAACCCCGCCGCGCATTGCCGCCGGTGCAACTTTCTTAGTATTTGTATCGGCGGACGTAAATACCTGGGCCCGCTGAGACAAACGCGCGGCGATGTGGTTAACTTGAAAGCAATCGAAGCTGGCCGATAAGGACACGCATGAGCAAACAAGACGACCCACAAGTTGGCGCCGCGGCGCCTGACTTCACGCTCAAGGATGGCAACGGTGACGAGTGGCGCTTGGCAGACAAGCGCGGCAAGGTTGTCGTGTTGCTTTTCTATCCGGGTGACGAAACGCCGATCTGCACGCGGCAGATGTGTTCCGTCAGAGATCGTTGGGAAGACTACGAGGGAACCGGCGCAGAGGTCGTTGGTATATCCACGGACTCGGTTGAGTCGCACCAGAAGTTTTCCGAGCATCATGAACTTCCCTTGAGGCTCTTGTCCGATACGTCGGCAAAGGTCGCAAATCTTTACGGCGCGCGATCGTTGATTCCCGGCAAAGTGGCGCGTTCGGTTTTTGTGATCGATGCAAATGGAGTTATGCGTTATCGCGATGTCAGACCGTTAGGATTGTTTCGACCGAAGGATGATGAAGTG
>JANLYZ010000419.1:0-3588 GCA_031365905.1 Chloracidobacterium sp.
TCCAGTAAACTTCGGTGCACGTTTTTCCAAAAACGCGCGGCAGCCTTCGGCGCCGTCGAGCGACGCGAAGCAACGCATTTGCGCCTCCGTCTCAAAGCGCAACATCGTTTCGAGTTCTTCTGCCTGGCTCATGTAGACCGCCTGCTTCGCGGCAGCGAGCGCCACCACCGGTGCATCGCGCAGACGCTCCGCGAGCTTGCGTGTTTCCGCTGCAAGTTCGTCCGGCTCGTAGACCTTGTTTACCACACCCAAGCGCAAAGCCTCGGCCGCATCCATTATTTCGCCGAGAAAAAACATTTCGCACGCTTTGTTTGGCGTAACCAGGCGCGGCAGAAAATATGTGCCGCCCCAATCGGGATGCAGGCCCACTTTCGCAAACGATTGGCTGAAGGTTGCTGTCGTCGAGGCAAGGCGAAGGTCACACGCCAGCGCCAGGTTGCAGCCAGCGCCGAATGCCGGGCCGTTGACGGAGGCAATCACTGGCTTCGTCATTTGCCGGATAGCGGTAACGACGCGGCGCGCAGCGCCAAGTAAACGCGCAAACTCTTCGGTATCCTGGCGCTCAATCAGATCCGACATCGCCGCCACATCGCCGCCCGCGCAAAACGCTCGTCCCGCGCCGGTGATGACAACGACATGAACACTGCGTTCGGCGCCCGCCGCTTCGAGCGCTTCCGCAAGATCGCGTCGCATGTGGCCCGCGAGCGAGTTTAACTTCTCCGGACGATTAAGGATGATCGTCAGGATGCCAGAATCTTCGTTGATGTCGATTTGTTCGTAGGCCATAAGAGAGTGAATAGTAAATGGTAAATGGTAAATGGGAAAACCAGAGACTGAACTAGCGACCTGAAAAGCACTCGGATGATCCGAATACAGGTCCTGACTATTCACCATTTACCATTCACTATTTACCCGTAAAGTTCGGTTTGCGTTTGTTGACGTACGCGTCGAGTCCTTCTTTCGCGTCTTCAGCCTGGAACAGTTGCTGTTGCAGTTCGCGCTCGAGCGCGAGGGCTGATTCGAAGGCAATCTCAGCACCGGTCTGCACGGCGCGCTTGATTCTGCCGACCGCGCCGGCGGCTTTGTTTGGCGTCGTAAACTGCGCTGCGTAGTCCATAACTTGCTGACTAAACTGTTCGCCGGTTTCGGCGTCGAATATCTGATTTACTATTCCCAATTCGAGACCGCGCTCGAAAGGAAACAGTTCTCCCGTCGCCATCAGTTCAATCGCTTTCGATTTGCCAACGATGCGGGTCAGACGTTGCGTGCCTCCCGTCCCCGGCAACACTCCCAGCGAAACTTCCGGCAACCCCATCTTGCCGGCATTGCGACGCGCGACGCGAATGTCTGCGGCCATCGCGACTTCCAATCCGCCGCCCACGCAGTGACCATTCATGGCGGCAATCACGAGTTTCGGTGTTTGTTCCAGCCGCGACAACGTTTCATTCGCGTGCAGGCAAAAATAATATTTAAACGTTGGGGTCACATTACCGAGCATCTGGATGTTCGCTCCGGCGCAGAAAAACTTTTCACCGTTGCCCGTGATCACGATTACCTCGACACTTTCGTCCATGCGCGCTTTGAGAATCGAGCTGTCGAGCGACTGCATCATCTCGTGCGTGTAGGTGTTCGCAGGTGGATCGTTAAGCGTCAGAACGGCGATGCCATCCCGCGCGACATATTGAATTAGCTCGCCGGTTGATTTCGTTTCCATAAGTTGTACTTCAGCCTCAGCCATTTTCACCACCCCCGCTTACCGCTCTTGCGGCGGCATTCTGTGCG
This sequence comes from Chloracidobacterium sp., assembly GCA_031365905.1. Lineage (GTDB taxonomy): Bacteria > Acidobacteriota > Blastocatellia > Pyrinomonadales > Pyrinomonadaceae > PSRF01. The sequence continues at coordinate 1,783 of JANLYZ010000419.1, forward strand.
CTCAAAGAAAGAGCCTCTCGGCCAGAGTAGTCCAGTGCTAGCGGCCAGTGTCTGAACATCTTCGGGAGCGATTCCTTCGGATTCAACCCAGTCCCGCCATCGCGGAACCAAAAAGGACCAGCACGGCCACGCGAGCAATGCTCCCATGATTATGCCAATCAGAAAACCGCCAGTGCCCGCGAATAAACTACCAACGAATCCAGCAGCAGCTATGATAACCAACACCGGAAGCGTAACCGTGAGGTGACCTCTGGCAACAGCCAGTATGGGATTCTTCTTTTGCACGATTAACAAACGTCTTTGGACGCAACAGCCAATTCTTCACAACGTGCCGCGCCAAACACTCGGCGGCCCAACGCTCGCTGCCGGAGCGAAGTCTAGTTCTTCAACTGCTGATCCGGCAACAAAGCCGCGCAGGAACAGGCGGGTTACATTATCAACCAATTCCGCTACTTTGAGTTTGCCGTGCGGATCATACCAATTGTAAATCCAGTTCATCATACCGAAGAGCGCATAAGTGGCGACTGTTAGATCGACTTGGGTCCCGCCGTTTTGCTGCTGAATCTCTTTAAGAATTTTGCGAGCCAGTTTCGTGTACTTTTCTTTCTTGGTAGAGACGTGCGCGTGCAAATCCCCTTCAAGGGACTCGGCTTCGTGGGAAAGCACTTTCATCTCGGCCATGTTTGCGGCAAAAAACGAAAGGTGGTTCTCGATGAAGATGCGCAGCTTGGTTAAGGGCTCGTCCACTCCGCAAAGGCGCTCCTCGAGTCGTTCAAGCACGCGACCGAAGCAATTGTCCTGGATCAGAAAGAGAAGTTCTTCCTTCGATTTGCAGTAGTGATATAGGCCGGACAGGCTTACGTTTGTCGCGCGCGAGATGTCGCGCATAGTGGTTGAATGGTAGTTCTTCTCGGCAAAAATACGCGCGGCGTTGCGCAGGATGAACTCCAGCTTCTGATCGTATTTGCTGAAATCTGTTGCAGGATTTGCTTCCATAGCTGGGAGCGCAGGCATCTTGCCTGCATGCGTACGCAACACGCTCTTTAAAAATAATCTCTCACTTTCGGTAAACTGGTTCGCGCTTCGCGATCATTGCGGGCAGGATGCCCGCGCTCCCAGCTACAGCCTGACGTATTCAAACTCAAACGGCTTGCCCTTAATCCCTGTCGCCGGCGGCGCGATCCAGTTCGCAATTTTCCCCGGCTGGACAACCGGATGCATCAGGTTGCGCACATACTCGCGGTCGGCCATCGTCGGCAACCAATCTTCCTTGCGCTGATCAAACTCTTCCGCGGTGATCAAGTTTCCCTCGGTGTCGAAATGATGGCCGGCGTATTCCCCGACGTGACGATGGAACCTCGAACTCGGTAAGGAGAGACGCTCACTCAACCCTTCATCGGCAAGCGACTTGTTCCAGCGCGCCAACCCTTTTTCGCAATCTTTGACATACTCGGTCCGCAACACTTCATTAAGCGCGTTACGCATCGCAACCTCGCGATCTTTCAGTTGTCCATCCTCAACAATCTTCATCGTAAAGTCTTGTTCAGCCACGATGTGATCCGTGTATTGCTCCTGCTCTTTGTAGCGCCCCTTCAAACCAGCCGCGAAGAAATCAGCCGAGTTTGAACTGATTTCGCCGCCGAAGAGATCAAGCGAATAACTGAACCAGAAGTTGACGTGTTTCTGAATGATGTCGAGCGGAATGCCGCCGAGCTCGCGCACGTCGCCCTGCTTCATCAACTGCGCCGTGCGCTTGACGACGCGATTCAGTCCGGTGTCGCCGACGAACATGTGGTGCGCCTCTTC
>JANLYZ010000431.1:0-10656 GCA_031365905.1 Chloracidobacterium sp.
CATGAAGTCGCGCCGCGCTTCGCGACGTTCGTCGTTGCCATCGCGTCGCATGATCGCCGTTTCCGAGGCGGCTTGATCGCAGCGCCGCCGCGTTGGCATGAACACGATCGCGGGTAACAAGTTGTAAGAGCCGAGTGCGCCCAGCAACGTAGCGGGGGGCATTTCCGGCAGGTGGAGTTTCATAACAAGGAAAAGGGCAAAAGGAAAAAGGCAAAAATGTTCAAAGCGTCACCTTTTTCCTTTTCGCGCTAACAATTATCGAGCCGATAATTCTTGCTAACTCTTGAGCTTCGGACTTCAGTTCAGAAAGACGCGCCTCGGGTAAGATTTTCGCGGCAGTCAACAGACGCAGCCAGAAAACTGTCTCGCGCGCTTCCTTTAAGGCGATTGCATTCTTGCTGATGAAATCGAGTTTGCTTTGACCGGCTTGCGCTTCCTCCATATTGGCTCCAATCGAAGTGCCGGACCTCAACAATTGTCTTCCCAGAGTTCGTGCAACGCCAGGCTGTGAATCCAATTGTTGACATAACTTCACTATCCTCAAAGCAAAATCAAAAGTTCGTTCTCTTATGTCTCTCACAACAGCACTCTCCTCTCTTGAAGTTCAACTGTCTTCGCAGTCGATACTTTTACCTTTTTCCTTTTTCCTTTTGCCTTTCAGACAGGCGCGTAATCTCGGTGTTTAGTTTCCCTCCTTCAGTAAGCAAGGGCACTAACCGCCTGTCTGGGAGCAGCATCGCCGCGCGTAAAGGCACGGGCCGCGCGCCCGGGCGCGTAATCACTCCACAGCGAACGCCGCGCACTTCCGCAATCCACTCCGCAAACTCAGCCGCGTTTCCTACTGTCGCCGATAACAGCAACAGGCGAATCCGTGGTGGCGTCAGAATGATCGCCTCCTCCCACACGTGGCCGCGATCTTCGTCGCCGAGGTAGTGGGCTTCGTCGAGCACAACCAGATCCGCGTCGACGTCGCTGCCCCCGCGCAAAGAATCGAAAAGCTGATTGCGATAAATTTCAGTAGTGCCGACGATCAGTTGCGCATCTGTATTGTCTTTCCGATCGCCGGTGAGTATGCCCACGCGTTCGGCGCCAAACTCTTCCGAGAACTCCTGATACTTGGAATTCGTGAGCGCCTTCAGCGGCGTCGTGTACCAGGCGCGGCGTCCGGCAGCGAGTAGCCGGCGAATTTCTTCGCGCGCAATCCAAGTCTTGCCGCTGCCGGTCGGCGCCGTGACTAGCACATCCTCGAATTCGACCGCCGCGAGCGCTTCCAGTTGAAACGGATCGGGTTTGAACTCCGCCGCTCGCTCGGGCGTGCCGATTCCTTCCAGAAGCTTCTTGACCGCGGCGGAGGGCGCACGCGTAGGGTCGACTTTCGAGCCTGCGGATGTTTGTGCAAAAGGTTTTGCCGACGGCTCAGAGCCGCGCGACCTGCTTTTGTTAGCAGATCGACGCTTCTTGTTAACAACTCTGTCACGAGAACGGCGCATAACTCATTCTAGCTTTGGGCACTTCGCTCGCGAAATGCTAACGTAGGGCGAGGTCAAAAAGCTTTCACAACGCACCGCTCGTGGTGCGCGTCTAACGCAGGGAACCAAAGTCTTCTAGAAGGCGTTTTATTCAAGGAACGTGTAGGGAATGTCAGAACTGTTCGCAAAATTCGAAATCAATAAACAGCCGCGCTGGCCGATCATTTCGAAGTTGGTCGCAGGCTCGTTTGTATTGCACGTGATCCTGTCTGCTTGTGTCCTTTATATCCCGAGCGTCAGAGCTGCATTCAATATCGCGAGCTTGCTTGGCAACACCAGGTTTGTAGACAAGCCTTACCAGCAAACACAAATCGCCGATGACGTTCAACTAGTAGAACTCACCAGCGAGAAGTTTCGCTACCCCGACGGATACTTCGCGCCCGAAGGTCAAATAGCGATGCCTACGCCCACGCCGGTTCCTCCGTTCGTTGCCCAGGCACACCCTGCGGTCCAACCGGAGCTTGCGCCTTCGCCATCACCTTTGCCGAGTCCGTTCGCGGCTGCCTTGCCGTTACCGGCTCCTCGAGTTCGCGGCCCACGACGACACTCGATCGCGCAGGCGAAGCCGAGTCCGAGCCCAAGTCCAAGTCCAAGCCCGGCACTAACGGCGGAACAAGCGCAAACTGAACTTGAGAAGACTGCCGAAAAAAATAAGCTGACTCTGCCGAAGGAAAACGAGATCAATAAACAGGCGATGAAAGACTTCGCCCTCTACGCTAACGACCTGAAGAAGCAAGGTAAGCTCGACTTTAACAAACCTTTCGAGATCGTTATCGAAGCCGAACTCGACCAGGACGGCAAACTGAAGAACGCGAAGTTTACGAAGAAAGCCGGCGACGAAAACCTTGTGGACTTGTTTGGTCGTATGGTTGCGGCGTTGAACGACAGCGGCTTTCTTATTTACCTGAAACCGCTCGACAAAGACAATCCGGGATCGAAGGTTGTGTTTACCATTAAGCAAGGCGAGAGCGAAGTGTTGGCGACCATAGAGTCAGAAGCCTCTTCTGAGGAGAATGCGCGCGTGCTGGCGAAAGGTTTCCAGATGGCGCTGGCGCTGGGCGCGCAGTCGCGCGCCGGAAAAGATGAAGAAGCGTTGCTTAGAAATACCAACGCCGTGCCGGTGGGCAAAAAGATCGTTTTCAATTTTACGATGCCGCGCCAGGCTGTAGTTGATCTAATAAAGAAACAACTTGCCGATAAGCCAAGCTAACGGCAACAGAAGGCCCGCTTGATACCTTCTTCACGCTCAACTAAAATCAAGGAACTATATATACTGATGAATAGGCGCTTTTTTGCGCCACGGACTAAGAAAAGACTATGGGTTTCGATCAATTACTGACTAAAGTTTTCGGAAGCAGCAACCAACGTTACCTCAAATCGATCCAGCCAATTGTTGAGCAAATCAATGGGCTCGAGCCGGCAATAAAGAAGCTGTCTGACGAGCAACTGCGCACGCGCACGGCGGAGTTTAAGGAACAGTTGCAGCAGGCCGTTGCCGGCATCACTGACAAAGATGAGCTCAAGCGTCGCGAACGTGAAGTGCTTGACGAGATTCTTCCAGAAGCCTTCGCCATCGTCAGAGAAGCGAGCGTGCGCACCACCGGCATGCGCCACTTCGATGTGCAGCTCATCGGCGGCATCGTCCTGCACCAGGGCAAAATCGCTGAGATGCGCACGGGCGAAGGCAAGACGCTGGTCGCCACGTTGCCCGCTTACCTCAATTCGTTAACCGGACGCGGGGGCGTCCACGTCATCACGGTAAACGATTATCTCGCCTCGCGCGACGCGGAGTGGATGGGCCAAATCCATCGCTTCCTCGCGCTCGAAGTTGGTTGTATCCAAAACGACATGGATGACTTCGAGCGGCAGGCAGCTTACGCGTCGGACATCACCTACGGCACCAACAACGAGTTCGGCTTCGACTACCTGCGCGACAACATGAAGTTTGATCTCGCCACCTGCGTTCAGCGTGGCCATTACTTCGCGGTTGTTGACGAAGTGGATTCGATTCTGATCGATGAAGCGCGGACCCCGTTGATTATCTCCGGACCATCGGATGAAGCGACGGACAAGTATTACAAAGCGGACGCGATTATTCCGCAATTGAAAAAAGGCGAAGAGATCGAAGGCAAGAAAACGGGCGAATACGTTGTCGACGAACGGCAGCACACCGCCGTGTTGACGGAAGACGGCGTCGACAAGGCAGAGAAGCTATTGGGAGTTGGAAATCTTTACGAGCCCTCTAACATGGAACTGCTGCACTGCGTCGAGCAGGCTCTGAAAGCACACACGCTTTACCGGCTTGATCATCAATACGTAGTTCAGGAAGGCGAAGTAATAATCGTTGACGACTTCACTGGGCGATTGATGAAGGGCCGGCGTTGGTCGGACGGATTGCACCAGGCGGTCGAAGCTAAAGAGGGCGTGAAGATTGAGAAAGAGAATCAAACGCTCGCGACGATCACACTGCAAAACTATTTTCGCTTATACGAAAAACTTTCGGGAATGACTGGTACGGCCGAGACGGAGGCTGCCGAGTTTCATACTACTTACAAACTCGACGTGATGGTTATTCCCACGCATATGCCGATGGTGCGCAGCGATTTTTCTGACGTGATTTATCGTACGCTCCCGGAGAAGTGGGATGCGGTGATCGAAGAGATCAAGGACTGCCACGAGCGCGGGCAGCCGGCTCTCGTCGGTACTGTGTCCGTTGAAAACTCGGAATTGATTGCAGCCAGACTGCAACGCGAAGCTGTGCCGCACAACGTCTTGAACGCGAAGTATCACGAGCGCGAAGCAGAGATCATCGCGCAGGCGGGACGCAAAGGCGCAGTCACGATCGCCACCAACATGGCCGGCCGAGGCACCGACATTCTGTTGGGCGGCAACCCGGATTTCATGGCGCGCGAGTTTCTCAAGAAGGAGGAGATCGATCCGGACGAAGCGACAGAAGATCAATGGTCGGACGCCTTCGCGCGCGCTAAACGCATCGTCGAAGACGAGCACAAGGAAGTTGTGGGCATCGGTGGCTTACATATTTTAGGCACGGAGCGCCACGAATCCCGGCGCATTGACAATCAGCTTCGTGGACGCGCCGGACGACAGGGCGATCCTGGTTCGTCGCGTTTCTTCCTGTCGCTTGAAGACGATCTCATGCGCATCTTCGCCGGCGATAAAGTCAAAGCCTTGATGCAGCGCCTGGGAATGGAGAAAGGCGTCGCCATCGAATCTAAGATGGTGTCCAAGCGCATCGAGTCGGCGCAGAAGTCGGTAGAAGGACGCAACTTCGAATCGCGCAAACACCTGCTCGAGTATGACGACGTCATGAACAAGCAGCGCGAGACGATTTACGGTTTGCGCCGTCAGTTGATGGAAGTGCCTGACCAGCGCGACTACCTGATGGGCGATCCGCCACAGTCCGGAGTTGCCTACGATCTGCTGTCCGATTTGACCAAGCAGTATTTGAATCCGGACGTTTCGCCTGACGATTGGGACGTCGAAAACTACAAGATCCAAATCAAGACGATCTACGACTTCGACGCTGATGCTGAAGGACTCGATATTCCGAATTTCACTTCGCAGGAAGTGGTCGATGAGGTCTGGGAAAAGCTGAAGGTCAAATATGCTGACAAGGAAAAGCATATCGGACCGGAAGCGATGCGCACCTATGAGCGCATCATCATGCTCAACATCATCGATGCGCAGTGGAAAGATCACCTGCTGTCGCTGGATCACCTGAAGCAGGGCATCGGCTTGGTTGGCTATGGTCAGAAGGATCCGCTCGTCGAGTATAAGAAGCAGAGCTTTGACATGTTTCAGGAGATGCTTGATCGCATCGATACTTCCACCATCCGTTCGCTCTTCAATCTGACGGTGGTTTCGGAAGAACCGCCCGATGCTTTGCAGCAACGACGCCTGCCACGCCGGCCGACGCCAATGACTTTTACTGGACCAAACCAGGGCGCCGCTCCCGCCGGCGAAGAGGCAGGAAAAGTGAAGACGGTAGTTCGCGATCAACCGAAGGTCGGCCGCAATGAGCCCTGCCCCTGCGGTTCGGGCAAGAAGTATAAGAAGTGTCATGGAGCAGCCATTTGATTTTGAGCGCTCCAGAAGGAGTACCGGATGTCTAATCCTCGCCGGCTTGGCTTCGCGTTTCTCGCGGCAATCCTGGGTATTTCTTTCCTGGTCTGTGCATCGGCCAACTCTGCTCGCGCTCAAGAACCTGAACCGGCGAGCTCGGCGCGCGGGATCCAACTCTACTTGCAAGGCGATGCTTCAGGGGCAGCCAAAGTATTGACAGCGGTCGTTAAGAAACATCCTGATGACGCCGATGCCTGGTACTATCTTGGACTCGCATACCACAGCCAGGGCTGGATCGGCGCAGCGCGGCGACCATTCGAGCGTGTGGTTGAATTGCGGCCAGACTCCGCCGACGCACACGCCAAGCTCTCCTACGCGCTTATTCTCGGCAATGAGCCTCAGAAAGCTATTGCCATGGCAGAGCGCGCGATTGAGTTGGGCGACCAGAGCGCTGAACCCCACTATGCAATCGCGGAAGCAAGTCTCAGATCTTTCGCGGATCCTCTTCTAACTAAGCCGCTTGAGATGGCTGTCGAAGAGGCGGATCGGGCGCTGAAGGTCAACCCGAATTTCTCGCTTGCTTTAATCACCAAGAGCTTCGCCCACTACAAGCTTAAGCAGTATTCGGAAGCCACCGCGAGTCTGGAGAAATTTCTCGAGCTCAATCCCAATGATGCCGATGCGGAAACGTGGAGGGGACAACTAACAAAGACGGGAGGGAGCGAATCGACGCCTCCCACAACTCCGCCTTTCGTGAACAGTCCAATCTTGAGCCCCCGAGAGGTCACCCAGAAGGCGCATGTCCTGACCAAACCCGAACCGCAGTATACGGAAGCAGCGCGAAAGGCTGCCGTCGTGGGAACTGTAATTCTGCGCGCGGTCTTTGCGTCGGACGGTCAGGTGAAAAATCTTCGCGTGACTCAAGCGTTACCCTTTGGCCTTACGACCGAGGCTGTCAGGGCAGCTCGTAAAATAAAATTCACACCAGCCATCAAAGACGGCAATCCTGTTTCCATGTACATCCAGCTCGAATACAACTTCAATCTCTTCTGAGCGCCGAAGGCGCTTTGGTTTTATAGGGTAAACTCCTAGTTTAGTTTTCGCTCCCTAAATATCGCTACCGTTTCCGAATGAGTACTACCACTTCAACGAATCCAGCAGTGCAGGCGATCATCGAAGGCACCGCGCCGCATCAAGCCCGGCTGGCAGCGGCCAGCGGGTTGTTGCCCCTGCCGCAGTCTGATTTGCTGGAAGTGCTGGTGGCGCTGCAGGCCGCCGAGGACGCTGAAATTGGCGACGCGGCTAGAGAAACACTGGCGTCGCAGGATGCGGGAGACCTGGTAGCCGCGGCTAAAGACAACGAAACCTCAACCGCCGTACTTGATTACCTGGCCACATTTTCAAACGAGAAGCGCGACGTTCACGAGGCGATTATTCTAAACAATCGGACTTCGGATGAAGCGATCGCTCGCCTGGCCGCTTCTACTTCCGATAGTTCCTTGTTGGATCTAATTGCCGCAAATCAGCAGCGACTCATCCGCTTTCCGAAAATCATCGACGCGATCCTCGCGAATTCGGACCGGTCCGGTGAGGCCGAACGCCGCGCGCGCGAGACCCGTCAGGAATTTTTTGAGAAGGAAAGAGGCGCGCAGCAGATTGCCCAGGAACTCAGGAATCGAGGCAACAGCGCCGCCGCGGAGTTTCTTGAGAGTGCTGACCTAACCAGCGGTTTGAGTGTCGAAGATGCCTGGTTGATTGCTCAACACATCGAAGTCTCGGATGCTGAACTGGACACTTCCTGGCTGCCCGCTGAACGTTATGAAGAACTGAAGGTTGAAACTCACGAAGAGCGCGCTGCCAACTTTAAGCGCGCGGTCGAGTCGGAACGAACTGAAATCGGCGAACCTCCTCCGGAGCGCGTAGCCTTGATTCGGCGCGTTATGTTCATGAATGTGAAAGACCGCATGAAGCTCGGGATGAAAGGTGATCGCGAAGCCCGTAGTATTCTGATTCGCGACTCAAATAGAGTGGTAGCCACGGGAGTAATTCACAATCCACGCGTCACCGATCAGGAAGTAGAAAACATTGCGTCCATGAGAACTGTTGCTGATGAAGTGCTGCGCTTGATTGCGGTGAATCGCGCTTGGGCTCGCTCCTATCCTGTCATTCACAATCTGGTGCGCAATCCGCGCACGCCGATCCCCACCGTGCTTACCACCCTGCCTCGTATTCGCACCAAGGATCTGAAGAACCTTGCCCAAAATAGAAACGTTTCTGAAGCTACCCGCCGCCAGGCATTGCGACTGGCTACGACTCGTTCAGGCGAGTGACATGGTTGGCTCATGTGCCAACTACTGAACCGGCAGTTCAGATTGTCACAGAAGTTTCCTCGAATTGTGCTTGACACATCACGCGGAATTAGTGTAATTTCGCACACTGATTCTTTAGCTCGTTCTAATTGGTGCTTTTGAGAGGATGCGGCTTTATTTTTCGATGCCGCTTGGCTTTATCTCACCCGCAGATCGCACCCCCGGTTCAAGGGATCGCCTTTAGGGACGATTACCAGGTCTTTGCATCCCCTAAATTTTACCCGAACCTGCCGCAAAGTTTTGCCCCGCTAATCTTGATTGATTAGCGGGGCACCCTCTTTTGATTGAGTCAATCTCAAAACTACTTGCTCGTAAGAACCTCTTCTTTTTGCGGCACCGCCTCAGCGCCGGAAACTGAGGAGCATACGTCTTCTACCTTCCCACTCATCTCTGCAAAGAGTCGTTCATACTGATCGACTACTCGGTCCCAATCATAGTAGCGCTGCACTCTCACCTGAGCCCGATTGCGATAACTCTGTACCAGTGACCCGTCTCGCAAAACTCGTTGCAGCTTTTCAGCCAAGTCAAACTCGTTCGCGTAAGGTATTCCGGCGTCGCCAACGGCCTCGATATTTTCCGGAGTCGCCAGAGTCAAGACGCAGTTGCCGTAGCCCATCGCTTCCAGCAGAGCCGGATGCGTGCCACCCACTTCGGTGGCATGCACGTAACAGTAAGCATTCTGTTGCAGGGCGCGATAGTCCTGGCCAAAAACGAAGCCTGTAAAAACTATGCGCTTGTCGCCACGCGCGCGTTCTTTCAAGTCTGTAATGTAGTCGTGAGCATAAGGGGCATCGCCGACAATCAGCAAACGATAGGCGGTACGCACTCGCTTGAAGGCTTCGATGACGAGGTGGGCGTTGTTTTCCGGCTCCAACCGGGACACGTAAAGCACATAACGGTTCGGTTCAGCGCGCCAACGTCGTACGGCCGCACGATCCGGACGTCGCTCGACTTCCGAGCCATAAGTGATCATTTCCGACGGTGCGTTATAGCGCGCCAGGTAATAATCCTGAATGACCTGCGCGTCCGTTACCATGACGTTGGGCAACACAGTCGCCAACCGCTCGGCCGCGAGATAGTAACTCCGCCCCACCAAACCCCACTTCTTCCGTTTGTGTTCAAGTCCATCGACATTGAGCGCTACCGGCGTACCCGTTAGCCGCAGGATAGGAGCAAACGGAGCATTGGCTGCATTGCAGATTAACGCCGCATCATACCGAGCCGACACCGCATGCACCGCGGAAAGAAAACAGTGAACGACTGTGTCAAAGTATTTGTGCCGGATGGTAGGCAGCACCTTCAACTGAACACCGTGGTACTCCAGTTGTCGGGGCGAGACATAGTGAGCCCGGCCATACACCGTGACTTGATGGCCGCGGGCGACGAGCCTCGTCGAGAGATGTTCAGCGAAGGTTTCGAAACCGCCGTAGCTGGCTGGAATGCCTCGCGTTCCGAGAATGGCGATGCGCATAAAAACTAGAATCGATCCGATTAGATGCCGGCGAACTCCAATCTTAACCTATTAGGCCAACTATTCAACACCGCAAGCTTTTCGGTAAATAGTCAGAGTTTGACGAGCAGTTTCTTGCCAGTTGAATCCCTTGGCGCGAGCCAGTCCTTTGACGCGAAGCTCGGCCCTCAAGTTTGAATCGCCTGTCACTTTTTCAATTGCCGCCGCCAGAGCATCCACATCAAACGGATCCACGAGCACCCCTGCAGCTCCAACCACTTCCGGCAAGCTAGTTTGATTTCCCACGATGACTGGCGTGCCACACTGCATTGCTTCCAGCGGGGGCAGGCCAAACCCTTCGAAGTAAGAAGGGTAAACGAAACAAAGCGCTCCGGAATAAAGTGCCGGCAAATCGCTCTCCGGAACATACCCAGTCAGAATTACCGAGTCACTTAAGTCCAGTTCCTTGATTGCGTGGAGTGTTTCATCATACAACCACGAGCACTTCCCCGCGAGCACAAGTTTGGGCAGCTTAACCTCGGGTTTGACGCTGCGCAAGCGAGCGTAAGCAGCTACGAGCCGGCTCAAATTCTTGCGCGGTTGAATGGCGCCAACCGAAAGGATGTACTCGCCTTCTATGCCAAAGGCGTGTCTAACGCGTTGAAGTTTTTCTTCGCTCGTGATGGGCTTGAAATGAGTGGCGGCGGCTAGCGGTATGGCTGTTATTTTTTCGGGACTGACCCTGTAAGTATTGATGATGTCTTGGCGCGCGTATTCCGACAGCGCGATCACTTGCTCAGCCTGGCGTGCTGAGCGGCGCACCGTGATCCGGAGTTGCTTACGACTACGCCACTTGAAAGTTTGCGGCAGATGTTCAAACGAAAGATCGTGGATGCTGACTACAACCGGACAAGGTGAAAAAGGTGGAGCGGTAAACTGGACGTGCAGAACGTCAACGGGGTTTCGTCTTAGTTCAGCACTTAATGTCAGGGGAATCCGAATAAACGGGGTGTGTGGCAAAGTGGACCGAACGGAAAAGTTTGGCCACCGATTGCTGAAGCGCTCCACTGCCGCACGTTTCGTCACGTACAGCGTATAACTATTAGTCTGATCGATCTCAGCGAGCGCTTCAATCAGATTCGTTGCGTAGCTTTCGTTGCCACCAAGTCCAGTCCCAACTGAGTGGGCGTCAATTGCTATTCGCAAGCGCCTACGCTCCTGGATC
>JANLYZ010000433.1:0-4847 GCA_031365905.1 Chloracidobacterium sp.
CGTCATTAACGCTCAACACGGTGCGGCCGCTCGCACCGCCGACACCACTAAGAGACTCGACTAATTCCAGATTGCGAACAGAGACGTTATCAAGCACCAGGTGATCGGCCGGCTCGAAATAAACGAGATCGGTAATGTGAGCTGCGGCCGCTCGTTGTGTCTCCTGCGCGTAGCGCAGGCAGGCACCGGCTGCGCGAACGGCCTCCTCTTTCCGTTCAATTCCATAACCTTCCAGCGAACGGGCGCCGAAGTGATTTAAAAGCAACTCGGCGCAGTCTTTTTTCTGCCACAGCCAATCCTCAATCGGAGTAAACGTCGCGTCGATGAATTGAATGTTTTGAGTTTGACCCGGAGAGTTGTACCGCAAACTGCTAGGTTGCGACGGTTCACTATCACTCAGGCTGGCAGCCGTATCGTCGTTTCGCAAACTATCAAGCACCCCAGCCGGGCTGCCCGGCCGGGGACCCCGCCCAGTTTGCGTTACTGCGGCACGCTGTGGGGATCTATTTCGATTTCTAGTTTCGAATTGCCCGAAGGCTTGGAGACAGCTGTGGTGGAACTCTTTACTCGAGTTCCGCATGGTTGAGAGCGGCGCCGTCTGTATGAAAAGGTAGTTCCAAAGTCACTATCAACCCGCCGGCGGGATCGTTTCTCAAATCGAAAAGATGATCCGCTCCATACAACCGTTGCAGCCGACTCTCCGTATTCGCCAACCCCAGACCCTTCTTGAAATGATTCTGGGATGTCCGATGTTCGGGAAGCCCCGGGCCGTTGTCCCGCACTTGAATACGCAGCACGTCACCGAGTTGTTTCGCTGAGACCTCGATTAGACCTGGTGACGAGCGTGTCGCAATTCCGTGGCGGATAGCATTTTCTACCAGTGGTTGCAGAATAAGGTTTGGCACTTTTGCATCAAGGGTCTGTTCACACAGATCGATGCGGGTAACGAGTCGATTCTGGAAACGGATGCGTTCGATCTCGAGATAACAACTGAGAAACTCCATTTCCTGTTTGAGTGTCACTTCCTGCGAGCCGGAGTTTTCTAAAGTTAGACGAAGAAAATCTCCCAGACGCGTGATCATCTTGCGGGCCGCTTCGACGTCCTTGCTTAGTAACGCGGAGATCGAATGCAGTGTGTTGAAAAGGAAATGAGGATGAAGCTGCATTTTCAGCGCTTGCAGTTGAGCGTGTGATAGCTGGGCTTCGAGCTGGAGAGTTTTTACCTGACCTTCGCGATAGCGTTGGTAGTAGCTGTAGGCATAACTCAGCAGCGCGATCAGCAGATAAATGCCGATGCCCTCGGTGAAATTGCCGACCACAAAATTGGTTGTGTTTTGAAAGGTCAGCGGTCTGCCCATGCGGTAGCCAAGGACTAGCCAGATGATTACACGTGCCAGCGCCGTCAGGACCACGCTGAAAACGATGCTCATCGGAATGTGCAGCAGAGCGCTCCGAATCCAGTTGCTTCGCTCGATAGGTAGCCGGGCTGAGGCCCACAACACGAGCGGCGTGCCCAGCGCGTAAACATACGACCAGGTCATCTGCAGGTAGAACGATTCCATGAATGGCATGGGCCGCTCGGAGCGATACGAGGTGAAGTAGCCCTGCAGCGTGAAGACGATGCCGATGAAGGTCCAGATTCCCCAGATGACAGCAAGCCGCACCCAGCGACGTCGCCGGATCTTGATGGAGCCTTTACTTTCGAGTTCGCGAAATGCGTTGTCAGTCATGTAGGAAAAATATTCTACAGTAAGGACCGGTTGGAGATTGAATGAATCCCACTTTTAGAACATTACGAGGTGCGGGACAACCCGATTGTGATGAAGTGGCCGCGACCATTGGCCAGACGGCCTTACCGAATGCCGGCAGATCCGTCCAAAAATTCGTAATCGATCTCGGTTGGGGGACCCTGCCCCTAGACGGTCTGGGTAGTCCGTGCTATGCTGGCCCTAGATTATCTAGGAGGTATCCGCGGTGGGTAAATCGAAGGCTGGCCTACTTCAGGGGACGCTGGACATGTTGATTCTGAAAGCCCTTTCGCTTGGCGCACTGCATGGCTACGGAATCGGCCAACGAATTGCCCAAATCTCCGACGACGCGCTCAAGATTGAGGAGGGTTCGCTATATCCGGGACTCTACCGGCTTGAGAGCCGCGGATGGATCGAATCGGAATGGGACGTTTCTGACAACAATCAGCGAGCGAAGTTTTACAAACTGACTCGAGCGGGTCGCAAACAATTAATTCTCGAAGAGCAGAACTGGGAGCGCCTTGCGGGTGCGACCATGAAGGCCTTACGTGCGAGTTAAGGAGGCTGCGAAAATCTATGTCCCGGATCAAAGCCACACTTCGATTTCTTCACGCCTGGCGACATCCCGATGAGATCGCTCGCCAAGTTGATGCGGAATTGCGCTTCCACGTAGAAATGCGCACGGTAGCCAACATCGAGGACGGAATGAAACCAGACGAAGCACAACTTGCAGCTCTGCAAAGCTTCGGAGATTTCGACCGGATTAAGGGCACGTGTTGTGAGATCAGACGGAGTCTCCCCTTCGACTTCACGCCTTTAAAGATCGGTTTGCATATCGCCGTCGCAACTCTTGCGGGCGCAGCAGCTTTGTGGGTGGCCAACCTCCCACACAAAAGCCCCATCAGCGTTCTGTGGCAGTTACTCTTTATCGCTGTTTTGACATGCTTGTTCCTGGTCGCCCGCCGAAACAAAAGACCACACCGTCAATAACTGAAGGATCTACCATGCACACACAAAGCTTGCCTAAGATCATTGTAGGTTTGATTACGCTGCTTATACTGAATGCGAGTTTGGCAACAAACGTGGCGGTGTCGGCGACCTCAGATTCGGTAAGTGCACAGAAAGTTAACGAGCTGCCGTTAAGTCCGCGTCTGCAAGCTCTCCAGGAGCGCATCAAATCGGGTGACCGGGACGCGCTTAGTAATTTTTGGAAAGAGATCACCGAACGCGGCACGCCGATGATTGAGCCTGCACCGGACAACGATCGCGACGTGCTCGTAACGATGCTTTGGCGAGCTAAGGAGGAGACGAGAAACGTTTTCGTCTTTCGCCTCGGGGACGTCAGCAAGCCAATGGCGCGGCTGCTCGACACTGATTTGTGGTACAAAACATTCCAGCTTCAGAAGGGTGCGCGCTTCATCTATCAATTCGCGGCGAACCTGCCCGACCCGAAAGAGTGGGGAGGCATTACCCGTTTTGCGCGCGACCTCAGGAACGACCCGCTCAATGCGCACCAGTTCACCGAGCGCGGTAACGAGTTCAACCCGTATGAAGTGACTTTCACTTCGGCGGTGGAACTGCCCTCCGCCGCGCCGCAAATTTGGAACGTCGTCCGTCCGACAGTTCCTACTGGACGAGTGCAGCGCGACAAATTCCGGAGCAAACTCCTCGGCAACGAACGTCCAATTTGGATTTACACTCCGCACGGCTACGCTACCGGTAAGAAGCCTTACGGTTTGTTGGTACTGACAGATGGCGGTCTTTATGTGAACACGGCGCGAGTAGCAACTACTCTCGATAACTTGATCGCCGCGGGTTTGATCCCTCCTCTGGTCGCCGTGATGGTGGAGAACCCTGCCCGCTTCCGCGAGTTGTCATGCAATTCAGAATACGCGGACTTCCTGGCCCAGGAAATTGTTCCCTGGGCACGCGCTAACTACCACGCGACCGACCGTCCTGAGCAGACAATCATCGGCGGGACGAGCTTGGGCGGATTGCAGGCAGCCTGCGTAGGGCTTAAACACTCGGAGGTTTTCGGCAACGTGCTTTCCCAGTCGGGTGATTTTAAGTGGAAGCCCGATGGCGAAAAGGAGTGGGAATGGGTGAAACGCCAGTTCGCCGCCAGCCCCCGTCTGCCTTTGCGCTTTTCGTTCGAAGCCGGATTGTTGGAAGGGACCTGGTGGTGGCGCGATCTCATGCTACAGCAACCGAATGCGCCGCCCGCTAATTTGATAGACCCCACATTTCTCGCGGCTAATCGTAATTTGCGAGACACGCTCCAGAGCAAAGGGTACGCGGTCCATTACACAGAATTTAATGGGAACCACGGACTGTTCAATTGGCGTGGGACGCTGGCGAGTCACCTGATAGCGCTCGTCGGTATCAAACCTGAGCCTAAGATTTCTGCGCGGGACAAAAAAACCGTCGCGCAATCTTCAACTCCGAAAAAAGCGAGCGCCACACCCCAAGTCAAATTGGCCCCCGCTCTGTTGCGACAATACGTTGGCAGATATGAACTGGATCCGAAGTTCACGCATGATTTCGTCCTATATGTAAGCGTTAAGGATGATTCTCTGTGGGTCAGGCCTTCATCCCTGAGGCCGCGCCAGGTCATGGCCGAATCCGAGTCGAGGTTCTATGACAGCGAGATTCCAGATCTGCACCTCGCTTTTATTAAAGACGAAAAAGGCAAGGTGACTGGTCTCACTCTAAACACTGGACAGGGAGACATGCTGGTCAAAAAGATGCCGCCGCCAGTGCCCAGTCTCACCGGCAATACGACTTTTACTTTGGCAGGACACACCGACGCGGAGGCCGTGGCCATCTACGGATCGTTCAACAATTGGATCCAGACTAAGAATTACTGCGCGAAAGAGAGTGGCGGGTGGGTCTGTCGCATTGATTTGGCGCCGGGGAAGTACACTTACCGATTCCTGGTAGATGGTGTAGGGCTGAACGATCCGGCCAACTCCGCCACCGAAGATGACGGGAGCGGCCACATGGATTCGGTAATCGTCATCAAACCGAAATAGCTGTTTCTGATTCTTATGTTGCTTTCCCAAAAAGGTCGCTGGAACATGCCATTGGCCTTTGTCAGAC
>JANLYZ010000053.1:0-3998 GCA_031365905.1 Chloracidobacterium sp.
GCCGGAAGATGATGCAGGTGGTGGTGGCGTGGGCGTAGAGTTTTCCTGCGGCGTCGACAATCTTTCCTTCCGCAGTCGCGGTGCGGCCGCCGACGTGAATCACTTTCGCTTCGCAACGCACTTCGCCCGTCTCCGCTGTCATTGCGCGCACATAGTTGACCTTGATTTCGAGTGTTGTGTAGCTCGCACCGGTGGGGAGTGTTGAATGAACCGCGCAGCCCATGGCGGAATCGAGCAGGGTTGCGGCGACGCCGCCATGCACGACGCCGATGGGGTTGTAGTGAAACTCAGCCGGTGTGACAAGAAACACCGCGCTGCCTTCCGTGATCTCCGCGATGCGAAAGTCCAGCAGCACGCCGATGGGCGGCGGCGGCAGTTCGCCGGCGACGATCTTGTGCAGGTATTCAAGACCCGAGAGCCCCGCGGCGGCAGCGGCGAGCGCGCGTGGATCGGACCAGGTGATTGTGCGGGTGCGTTGGTTGGACATGGTTGGATATTAACGCGTCGTAGGCCTCGTTTATAGTCTGGCTATTGCCGCAGTTTCCCGGCCTGAGAGGTGCGGCGTCAAGCCGCCGCAGACGAAAGCGCTGACAAGTCAGCGCACTCCAAAATCCTCCTTCACCTTCTGGCACTTCGCGCAGAAGTAAACTATGCGCGTGCGTTCGTCGGGTTCGGCAGGCTCGTCTGTCGTTTTAGCTTTGGGTGAGATTGATGATGCTTGAGGATGCAAACTGTCAGTTTGCGTTACGGTCTTCTGCCGCAGTTGTTTGATCGGTTCGCCGCAATGTAAGCAGGGCAAATTCGTGCGGCGAAAAACGAGATGACGCGTGCCATACTCGCGGCCGGGCACATAGACGAGCGCTCGATCATTGCGCATGCGTTCGCGTTCGGTGTCAGTAGCCGTGGCACTATGCTCGTAGGCGCGGCGGGCGAGGGCCGGCGCAGCCCTGGTTAAGCATTGCAAATCTCTTTTTGTAAGCGCGCCAACTTTCCGCCACGGATTCAGACGACAACTGAATAACACCTCGGCGCGCAGGTAGTTTCCGAGGCCGGCGAGGATGCGCTGATCGAGGAGCGCCGCACCGATGGTTATCTCGTCATATTTATCCGCTAAGAGTCGACGCTGAAATTCCGTCGCGTTGAATTTTAGGTCATAGGGAATAGCGTCAGGTCCGAGGCTCAGGAGGTTGTCGATTAGTTTGTAGGGGTCGCCTTCACCGACATTGAAGATTGGAGCGGAAAAGAGCAGAGCAGCGCCGCCTTCAACTACGATGCGCGCGCGTTCGCGTCGATCTTTTTCGGCCGGCGCCTCGGGCACAAACGTTTGCCAGCGTCCCCACATCATTAAATGCGAGTGAAAGAAAAAGCCGCCTTCGATCAAGCCGATCAGATGTTTCCCGTGCGAAAACACCCGACTGACGCGGCGGCCATGCAAACGCAATTCGTTGTCTTTTAGCCAGGCGCGCGCCTCGCGCGTGCGAGCCTCAAAAGATTTGATGACGCGCCCGGTCAAAACTGCCGCGAGCACGTCCGCGTATTTGCGAACCTCTGGTCCTTCGGGCATTTTCTGTCCCCGCGCGCGCTCAGTGCAGGCAGGATGCTCCAACTCTCAGGTTAGTCAAGTTCGAGCTTCTTATTCTCGCCGCCCTTCATCTCCGTACCGGTAGCGAGGGCCGAGACGAAATGGAATGCGCGCGCGATGCTGCTTGAGGGGCTGTCCCAGTATTCGGCTTTTTCAACGCTGATGCGTAGCAGCGCGATGTCCGGCTCGTCCGTGCCTTTGGGAAACCAGAGCTTTAAAGTCGGCTGCCAAAGCTCTTCAATCTTCGCGTGATCGCGCACCAGCGAAGCCCTGCCGGTTATAGAGACATAACGATGCTTGTCTGTGTCGGCGAAACTTGCGTTCACCTTTGGCTTCTTTTCTATCTCGCCGACCTTGTGTGAACTGCCGTAAGTAAAGAACCAAAGATCGCCATTGGGATCGATGTCGCCATTTGAAGACATTGGCCGACTGTGCAAGTCGCCGTTTTCATCGAGCGTGGTCAGCATGCAAAAGTCGATGTCCTTTACGAGTTCGTGTAGTCTTTGCAAGTCGGCTGCTTGCGTTTGAGGTGATGTCACTCGTTACTCTCCCGAAGAAATTATTTGGATGAGGAGTGTGACGGCACAAAATCACGGATCAATGTCGTTCTTGGGACAAAAGGTTGATGAGGCCGCACTCGGCAGAAGCCCGCCGTAAGCAAGGGCCCCCTTGCTCCCAGAGTTGCGAAGAGCCCTTGCTTACGCGTGGGCTTCTGCCTGAGTCCGCTAGCGATATAAAACACAGCGGCCCGCAGATAGTTGTTTGCAGCATCGCGTTGATGGAGTAAAGTGCGCGGGAACGAAAAGTGATGAGTGATGAGTGATGAGTGATGAGTACTGAGTTACCGACTCTGACCTCTGTTCTCTGACTTCTGCCCATGAGGTAACGCCCCTTGAAGATTTGCATCCTTGATCCTTCTTACGAAAATTCCGACAGCCCCATGAAGGATTACGATCCGCTTTCCGACGTGATTCGTCACCTCGAAGGCCACGAGTGTGAAACCGTTTACATCGACAAGGCCAAGGGTGTGCGGCAAATAGTTGAGCTGTCGCGACGCGATTTCGACGTCTTCATAAACTTGTGTGACGGCGCCTGGGATGAAGATCGCGCCGGCGTTGAAATCGTGCAGACCATGGAACGTCTCGGCCTGGCCTTCACCGGCGCGACGTCAAGCTTCTTCGAACCGTCGCGCGAGACGATGAAAAAAGTCTGTCATTTCTGGGGCATCAAAGCCCCGGCGTACGTGGTAGCGGTGGACGGCCCCAGCATCGAATTAGCCGCCAAAACGCTCACTTTTCCCCTCATCACAAAGCATCCGAACAGCTACAGCAGCATCGGCTTGACGCGCGAGTCGCGCGTGGAAACGCCGGCGGCGCTCAAGGAGCAGGCCGAGAAAATGATTGCGGCTTACGGGTCCACGCTCGTCGAGGAGTTCATCGAAGGCCGCGAGTTTAGCGTGCTCGTCGTTGAGAACGCTGACAACGCAAACGAGCCTCACGCGTATCGTCCGGTTGAGTTTCTCTTTCCGCAGGGCGAGCGGTTCAAGCATTTCGATCTGAAGTGGAAAGACTTCGAAGCGATGACCTGCATCCAATGTGAAGACGACGCACTGGCCGCGCGCCTGGAAGACATGTCGCGCAAACTGTTCACGGGCCTGAACGGCGCCGGTTACGGTCGCTGCGACATTCGCATGAACGCCGCCGGTGAGCTCTTCATGCTGGAGATCAATCCCAACTGCGACATTGCTTATCCACTCGAGGAAGCCGCGGGCACCGCCGATCTCATACTGATGTATGAGCCCTGGGGGCATCGCGAGTTCTTCGAAAAAATTATGCGCGCTGCTTTGAAGCGGCAGCAGCGCGCGCACCAGAATTGGCACCTCGCGCTCGATAGCGCGAGCCGTTACGGAATGTATGCGCTGGAAAACATTAAAGCCGGCGAGGTGGTTGTCGCGCATGAAGAAAAGCCGCACGTGTTAGTGAGCGAGAAACATGTGCGCAAGAACTGGAACGCGGAACAGCAACGCTGGTTTGCGGAGTATGCCTACCCGCTGACTGACGAAGTGTTTGTAAGTTGGAGTCCCGATCCGGAACACTGGAAGCCGATCAATCATTCGTGCGATCCCAGTGCCTGGCTGGAAGGAATGGATCTCGTCGCGCGTCGCAAGATCAAAGCCGGGGAAGAGATCACGATCGACTACGCCACGTTTTATAACAAGCGTATGGACGACTTCGTTTGTCACTGCGGAGCTCGCGATTGTCGCGGGATTATTCGCGGCACCGATTACCGCGAAGACTTCGTGGAGCGTTACGGCGATCACGTTTCCGACTATGTGAGATCGAAGCGGCTTGCTGACGCGGCCGCGAAAGCTCCCGAAGAGATTTTCCAAAGCTGAAATCCCTCTACGTCAGCACCT
>JANLYZ010000477.1:0-29024 GCA_031365905.1 Chloracidobacterium sp.
TCGACGCCAAAACAGAATCCGAATTCCTCAGCTAATAAGACTTCCATGTTTGCGTGCGCGTTAGTTGGCGGGTTCAGGCGCGGCTTCCGCTTTGTCCTGGTTACATTTTTGCTGCCACTCTTCACGAACCTTGTCGCCGCCGGCCACCCGCGCTTCAACCCATTCGATGTCTTTATCGATTAGCGAGCGAATGGTGGTCAGAAACGACTTCTTTAGATCGCCCAGATTATGTGCCAATTCCTTTGGCAGTATGGCATACGACACATCGCCGATATAACGAAGGGCATCGGAAAGTTCGTTAACAATGTCTTTCCCACATTTGGCTTGCGACTCAGATTCCGCTGTTTCCTGCATGATTAATTCCTCCAAAAGCCTGTGACCGCGGTCAATTCCTACGGCTTCCCGTATCTTAACACTACTCAAATACGACCGCACGGCCCGGCTCGTTCCATCCAAAGTAAAAGGCAGAAGCCCGACCGTAAGGGAGGGCCCTTTGAGGTACGACTTGTAGTGCGCCTGAAATAATGTCGAGCCCTTGCTGACGCGCGGGCTTCTGCCACATGAGATCAGCCGCAGACTTGGAACCATTGGTGCTGCCGACATGCGTTGACGGAAAATACTTCTGGAGAATTTGCCGGTAAGTCTCGCCGCGCTCTGCCATGACGTGCGCGCCTTCCTGGCACAGTCCCAGCCCGTGGCCAAAGCCGCTGCCGTGAAAAATGAAATTCGATCCGGACCGCGAGATTTCAAAACGCGAACTCTTAAGCAGGTGCCAGCCAAGCGCGCGACCAACGACGATCTTGAAGTCCCACCCCTTAACCGTTACGCGTCGATTACCTTCGACTGCGATCAATTCAGCACGGCCGGTCGCGTCTTTGCGTAATACGCTGACGTTAACCAGTCGCTCGCCGACGTTAGTTCGGGGATCGCTTTGCAGCGCCTTGAGCAACTGAGCGTACGTCAACGTGTCTTTCCAATTTCCGTGCGCTTCGCTCACGCAGTATTCGTCCGGCACACCGCGCAGGTAAGCAGGAGCATTGCCACCCCAGAGCGTCGCCAGGTTTGCAGTGGCGCCGCCACACGAGGCACTGAAGTAGGAATCAGCCAGTTCGTTACGATCATCCTGAAGAGTTTCTCCGCGAGTAGCGTCCACGGCTTCACGGACAAGCGGTGAAACGTAAGCGCCGGAATCGAGATCTGCCTCACGGTATCTTTCGCAGTGCGTCGAATTGCAGAAGTCGTAGCCGTCGCGCGCGTGGCGGCCGAGGTTCTTGAGCGCAAAGGTGCGGACGGCGATGGCGAGCGCGCGCAGAGCTTCCGGCTCGGTTTCCACGCTGTCCTCGGCGGCTACGACGCCGCGCACGTAGTCTTCGAAGGCAATTGTGCGCGTCACATTTTCGCGCACCAGGTGAACGCGAACCACGGACGCGGGGACGCGGAGACTCGGAGACGCGGTGATCGTAAGCGGATCGGATCTAAGGCTGATCGCAGAGCCATCGCGGGATTGCAGCGCCGGTGTAGCTCCCTGGTTTTCCGTTTCCGTAATTCGGGCGTACTCGTCGAAGATCGGGCGCGCAACTTCGGCAGCTTCAAATCCGTGGCCGCGGTTAAGAAAAACAAGCACCACCAACTTCATTTGGCCGGCTGCGGTTTCAGGCTCTGTCGCTTCGTGGGCGGCAGGTTGCGAGGCAATCCCGACAAACCAGCCATGCGTGCGAAAGCCGTCGATCTCAGTTGCGGTGCCCGTCTTACCAAAGATGTAAACAGGCAGCGAATAGAGATTCGCCTTTTCCGCGCTGCCATAGCGGACCGCGCCGCGCATCCCCTTCACGATTACTTCCCGGTCGCGATCCTTGATTGCGACCGTTGTCTGCACTGCCGAGACGAAGTCCGCCGGTTTCGCGAGGCGCGGCGTAAACAGGCGCCCGCCGTTCACCAGTGCCGCGTAAGCATTTGCGACTTGAAGCGGCGTCGCCTGAAGATAGTTGCCTTCGCCGATGGCATTCTGCGGCCGCCAATCGCCGCGCTGTAGTTGTCCAGCGCTTTCTCCGCCCGCATTCACTCCGCTCTGTTTGCCAAAACCAAATTCGCTGAGCGTGCTCCGAAAATCTTCTTCCTTGAGATGCTCGCCGACGGTGCTGAAGTAATAGTTGCAGGAATAGGCGATGGCCTCAGTTGGGTTCAGCGGCGGCAGGTCGCGCGGATGCGAGCACGTCGTTTGAAATGCATGATGCGAATATTTTTCGTGACAGAGCGTGCGCGAATCTTCGTCAATCACCCCTGACCGCAAGGCTGCCAGAGCCGTGAAGGGTTTGATCGCGGAGCCGAGGGGATAGTTTTCTGTAAACGCAATTTCCGGATTTACCACTGCGCGAATGCGACCCGTCTGCGGATCCAGCACGATAACGGCGCCGCGACGATCTCCCAGCGCGAGTGTTGCCGCGCGTTGCAGATGCTGATCGACGGCGTCTGCGTTTGCGGATGCTGAAGCAGAAGAAGTGGAACGACGGCCGGCCGTGAGGGACCACACGAAAACCGCGGCGCAGAGTGCGAGAGCGGTAAGAAGAAACAGGCGCGCGCGATTCATGCCTTGCGCTTGACGTCTCGGCTCCAGTGAATCTGCGGGCAGGATACCCGCGCTCTCGGCCATCAAGCGGCCTCGCTCGCAGGCTCAGGCGGGTCGCCCGGCGAAAATCGCACGAGCGAGCGCACCGTTATTGTCCAGCCAAATAAAGTCAGGACAAACACAACCAATAGCCGCGCAACCAGGAAAGAAAGTTCCAGCCAGACGTGTTTGGTCTGCGTAGTTTTGAACAGTAAAAAGTAAGGCGCAACGGCGAAGATGAAAAAACCGATCACGTATATCAAGACCGATTGCGGCGCGAAGGCGCGTGCGAGAAGTGTCGCAATTTTCTTGAGTGCACCGCCAAGGCCATCATGCACGGTGGCCAGCCACAAGTGAATAGCAGCCAGCGGCAACACGAGGCCGAAGGAGAGATAACGCAGTGTCGAGAACAGTGCGACTTTCCAGTTGATGGGTCGGGCGGCATGCGCCGCGGGCGCGCTCGAGGCCAGCGGGTGAGGAAGCGGAATGGCCGGCTCAGGGGTTTGTCCGAAGTGGTTTTGCGCGCGGGAGAGGAGATAGGCGATGAGTATGCCGAGCGCGATCAGGGGCAAACTGATCAGGATTAGTTTCCAGAAGTTTGTGAGCGATCGCTTCAGTACAAATCCCGCCGCCACTTGATCCGTCTCGCTTGCGTCTGCCGCAATGCGGCGTGCGGCTCCGCTCGCGATCATTGCCTGAAGTATGAAGAAGAGCAGGGGCACCGCGACTGCAAACACAAACGTCAACGTTACCTGCCCGAGCGTTGCTTCCCGGATCGATACAAACAAGTAAAGAAGCCCGAGCAGCGAAGCGTAGACCGCGGCGATTAGCAGCGTCGATTGCCAACTCTTGAAGACGTTGCGTGCAGCCGCGACTAGCGAATGAAATGTTTCAGTCAGCATCGGTTTGTCCTCAGCGAATTTTGCAGAACCGCGAGCGGTAGCGAGCGGATGCTTGCGTCAAGTTTCGATAAAGAAGCTCTTGAGATTGTTCTATTCCACGTTGAACGTTGCATCCGCTCGCCACCGCTCGCGGTTCTGCATTGGGCTTGCTCAATCGTTTTCATTTCCGCTCCAGGAACGCCAGTTTCCCTGACGCCGTGTTTGACTGCGTCGCCGCGCGATACATCAGCTCCGCACGCGCCGGCGCTACCCGAAAGTCTCCCGGCACCTGCACGCGCATCGCATATTGGAAAGTTGCGTTGCCGTCAAAGTAGTCAAGGAAGAAGAC
Organism: Chloracidobacterium sp.; assembly: GCA_031365905.1. Taxonomy (GTDB): domain Bacteria; phylum Acidobacteriota; class Blastocatellia; order Pyrinomonadales; family Pyrinomonadaceae; genus PSRF01. The sequence continues at coordinate 3,836 of JANLYZ010000477.1, forward strand.
TGTTCGGTTGTCGCGAAACTCACGCGAGCTATACCAGTCGGTCCACTCCTTGCCGGTGGAGTAATCGAGATTCAGGTTGCCGACGCTCTCAACTTGTTCCGCACCGGCGGGGATGGGATCCTCGATCATCAGGTGGCGCGCTTTCGCGCCGTTGAGTTTGAGTTTTACGACCAGCATGTCGCCCGAATGAATCTCGCCAACGAGCGGCGTTGCCTTCCACTTGAGCTTGTAGCCGTCTTCCACTACCTCCAGCCGGAAATATTCGCGCGTCAGATTTAGATCCGCCGAACCGCGCGCGGCCACGTCTTCTTCCCCAGTGTAGTAATCCAGCGACGACGAAAAATAGACCATGCCCTTCCCGCGCTTAACGACGCGGATTTCATTGTTCGCGGCGAGCTCGCCACCGTTGCGTTTGATAGAGAACGACTGAGACGCAGCGGCTCCGGACACGTGCTCGGTCAGCACGTTTTCCCCGTTTAAGTAAACTTCGACGTCGTAATCCGGCGAGAGTTCGCGGCTCACCTTGAGATAGTCGATGAGTCCGAGAATTGCGAACGCAGTGTCCTTCGTCGAATCCCAGTAGTAAGCGCTGTGTCGATTCGAAACCAGCCAGCGCGCCACCTTAGGCAGGATAGGCGTGTCAGGTTTAATGCGCGCGAGCGCCTTCAGCGAGAGTGCGGTTGCTTCCGTGTCGTTGGTCTCCGCAAAGTCGAGCATGGCTTTACGGTTCGAAGGCCAATAGGCGGAGAAGTCGTCCGCTGAAACAGTCCTTTCGATTTCGGCCGCGACATCGCGCGCGCGCTTATCGTCCTTGCGTTGTTTCAAAGTTAACGCGAGCAGGGCGCGTCCATACGGCTGCAGATTCCCGCGTTCAAAAAATACCTTCTCGACATAATGGCCGTCGGCGCCACCGCTTTCTTCTAGCGCGTAGACCATGAACGCAAGCGTTTCCAGATCGATCTTGGTTCCGGCTTCAGTCGCGCCGGAATCGAGCATCTGTTTCAACTTCTCGCGACCGCTCGCGATGCGATTGTCGTCGGGTTCGTAACCGGCCTGCTTCGCGAGCGACAGCCCACTGACGACGTATGCCGTCATGAACGGATCGCTTTGGTCGTCTTTCCACCAGCCCCAGCCGCCGTCGTTATGCTGATAGGCATAGAGGCGATCCATTCCCTTCTGCACCTTCTTCGGCAGGTCGTTTGAATCTTTTATTGACGACAACTTCACGTTCTTCAAAGCCTGCGTCACGATCACGTTGGGCAGGAAACTCGACATGGTCTGCTCGGTGCAGCCATACGGATAAGTTGTTAAGTAGTCCAGCGCGCCAAACAACGTGCCGGCGATCGAGGGTGCAACCTCGATCTTGAAACTACGCGCGCGCGCATCGGCGTTTGGCGGAAGGTTCAGCGAATAAGTCTTTTCAGCATTCTCATCTGAAAAGGCCGCCGACTCATTCTTCACTTGATGCAACCCGCGCGGCACGACGGTCAACGGCAATTCAACCGCGTCCGATTCGGTATCGGTTAAAGCCTTCGCCAGGAGCTTGATCTCGCCGACGTTAGGCGCGGAGATTTGCCAGTCAATGCGATGTTCGCCCTGCTTAGTTATGGTCACGGTTTGTTTCCCGGAATTTTGGAGTTGCGCACCACTGACTTCGAGCGATATCTGCGTGGACTTATCGGCGTTCAAATAGTTGTGGACGATTCCCGATAACGTAACCGTGTCGCCCTGCGTTACGAAGCGCGGCGTTTCGAGCCGCATGATCACATCCTTGCGCGCGATTACTTTATATTTGGTCGCGCCGACCTTCGTGTCTGCAGTTACGCCTCGAGCAGTTGCGCGCCACGTCGTTAGGTTGTCAGGCAAATTAACTTTGACAGTTGCTTTACCATCGGGACCGGTCACTACATCGGGCTGCCAGAAGGCAGTGTCTTTGAAGTTTTTCCGGATCGTGGGTTGAACCAGGGCACCTTCATTCTTGAAATCGGCGAGTTGATAAGTCGATTTGTTTTTCGCGAGATCGATTGGCTTATCGCCGGCGTACCCGGTGAAGTTGTAGCTGATCGAGAGATGTGTTGCGACGCTGCTGTAGCGCATACCATAGAACTCGCTCTTGATGTTGCCCGCGTAATCCGGTGACACGCTGTAGATTGCTTCATCAACTACGCCGAGACTCACTTCGGCGCCGGATACGGGCGCGCCGTCGGCGTTGCGCGCGAGCACTGTATACGAGGCCGTCTCGCGCGGCTTGTATTCTTTCTTGTTGGAGATGATTTCGAGATTGAGCATCTTGTCCCGCGCGGGCACGACGAGTCGTTGATTGCTCGTGTACATGTCGCCGCCCTTGACGTACGACACGTTGAGAAAAATGTCGGGAGCATAACTGGCCTGGATGGGAACGTCGAGGACAATTGATCGTCCGGGCGAAGTAACATGCTGGACGGTCATGATTGTCGTCAGTTCCGTGCTCACGAGCAGGTGAGCGTTGTCAGTTGGCAGAATCGCGAGCACGTGCGCCGTCTCGCCGGCTTTGTACGTCTTCTTATCGGGAACGAGTTTGATGGCGCCGTAGTCTTCGCTGTAGTAGGAAGAATCGGTCCAGGAATACTGCTGGTCCGTAACCCAGAGATAGCCGCCAATCGTTGGGACCGCACGCCCATTTTCCCAGGTCACTGTCTTGATCGAGATGTTGCCGTCTTCGGTCGTGGTGTAATCATAGCTGGCCTGGCCTTGCGAATCGGTTTGCACGTCGCCATATGCTATCGGTCGCTCATGCATTTCGTATTCGGGATAGTAATACTCATCGGCATCCTGCGGTTTCGGTTTCTTCGCCCAGGTGCGCTCGACAAACTGCAGCTGAACCTTCGCGGATACCGGATGGCCCTCGTAGTCGCTGGTCGTCACACGAATCTTCGCGAGCTCGCCTTTGTTATAGACATAACGATCCGGATCGGCATTGGCGACAACGGTGCCGCGCGTGGCAACAAAACTTCCGGCGCCGTCAATGGTGCGGCGCGCCGAATCCGTCACCTGAGCATCGAGACGATACCGGTAGTCTGATGTGTCATTCTCGTCTGACTGCGGAACGGGAAAATCAACGTTCAGGTGGCCGTGAGCATCGAGTGTGCCTTCGCCTTCCTGAACCATGTCGTCGCCGCGAGGATAAAACTGCGAATACTGGTCTTCGGTATCCGCTTCGTCAGTCGTGTCGTCGGACTCACCTTCACCAAACCAAGGATAGTAACGCGAGCGGTAGATGTAATACTTCACCGTGGCATTGGTGACGGGCGCGCCAAAGAAATAACGCGCGTCAACAGAAAAGTTCGCCTTCTGGCCCGTTTGCACGAATTTTCCCGGCACGGCGACCGTCACTTTGTATTCTGGTTTCTTATATTCGGCCACCTCGAAGTTGCCGTTTGCAGAGCCGCTCTCCACTTCCGCCGCGATGCGATAGCTGCCGAGCGGCGCTTCTTCCGCGATGTCAACGTCGCCATTGAAAGTGCCGCGCGGAGAGAGGGGAAGTTCCTTTGTCAGAATGTTGGCGCCATTCGGATCTTCCACAGTGACGTTCACCGTGTTATCTGAGACTGGTTTGTAACCGCCGTTTGGATCTACGGCCCGAATGATTCCCTTGAAATTAACTTTGTGCGTTGGCCGGTAGACTGGACGATCGGTGTAGATATAGCCCTTGAAGTTCTCGCCCTCATTCTCGCCCTCGTAACCGCCAAAGAAGGAGGAACCCAGATCGGAGATCGCAAAGTTGTTGCTCTGTTTGGCGAGAATTAGCAGTGGTTGGGAATCGGGTTCGTCAGGCGCGGGCTCTTCCGCGTTAGCCTCCTCATCGCCAGCAGCTTTGGCGACCGGCTTCTTCTTTTCGATTTTGGTTCTAAGGATTCCCTGATTGTCAGTAGTTCCGCTGGCGACTGTTTTTTGGTCTTTTACTACTTCAATCTGCGCGCCCGGACGCGGCTCGCCAGTCTTTCGATCCACGGTGTAGATCAGCAACTCACCATCGCGCGTGGTCTTGTCGATCATCGTCAAATCCGTAACCACAACCACCGTGTAAGCGCGCAAATCATTTTGCACTGCTTCCACGAGATAGACTCCCGGCGCGCGATGTCCCAACGGAATCATGCGCTGGTCGTATTCGGTTGCGAGCGGCGGCAAAGGCTCCCGCCAACTGCTGACCAGCATGTCCGGATTCAGCAGCGGCACGCGCGCAAAGTCGGAAACGTTCAACGGCGTACGAATCGGATCAGCTTCCTTGCGAAACTTTTGGTTGAAGACCGCGCGTGAATCGTGCTGCAACTGACCGCGCACGAACGCCTGGATACCGGTAAAGGCCCAACGCTTAAAGCTGCGCAGTCTTTCGAGAAATGATTTGCGGTGCGGCAGGGTGGTGGCGACTTTCTGCTGCTCGTCTTCGCCCATCTGATGGGGATCTTTGAGGCCGGTGAAAAACTTGCGCGGATCTCGAACCTGGTAAACGCGGAAGTCCAGATGGTCGACGCCCTGGTAGTCAACCCACAAACGCGCATTGTCCGTCGTACCGTAAGTGCGATGGGTTGACAGCGAAAAGAACGGCTTGCCGGATGGATGTGGTGCGGGTTCCGAGTAGCTTAGTTCTGAATCCACCGGCTTCGCCTTCGCGCGCGAGCGCAGGGTTGCGACGGTCAGCGCGCCGGCGATCGCGACGAGGTAAATCAAAGAAGCAGTTAGAACGCGATAGGAACGAGAGTTCATTTCAAACACGGCCTGAGCCTCCTTGGGCTGTCAGTACCACCTGCGCGAGCGGGTGGAGTTTTGTCAGTACCACCTGCGTAAGCGGGTGGTTGTTATCCGAAAACTAATCGAGAATTTTCAGTCTGTAGAAGCCGAGAAAGTTAGGATTACTTTCCAAAGGCCGCCAACGTTTGTTTGGGTGATGATCCAAAACCGAGAGTTCCACTTTCTTGACTGTGCCTTCGTCAGTTGGCGAAGAGCCGGTGTGATAGACCACCCAATCGTTTCCCTGGCTACCGGCCAGTTGCGCGGCGCCCAGAAAGATCATGGCGTGGTAGGGAAACGTCTGCACCCACGGTTGATAGAAAAACAGCAGATCGCCGGGTTGAGCCTGGCGGCGATCGCGACTAATGAATTTTGTATTGAAACTTTTTAACGTGCGCGCGTCGGCATATTCTGAGAAAGTGCCGTTGCTCAACTCGCCGTCCTTGTAGGAACCAAAGCTGGTGCGAAAAAGTTTTTCACCGAGCGGTCCCTGCTCCAGCGTGTAGCGCGCAACATCGGGCGCGATTGGCGCATAGGCTGGACCCATCTTTTGCAGCCAGGCGCGATCGTGATGGCGCAAGGCCTCGCGACAGGCAAAACGCACCAGACCCGCGCAGTCTCTTTGCTCAGCATTCCACTGTTTGTTGATTTCGTAAAACTGACCTTCAGCGACGAGCGTAAACCAGCGACGAAAGTTTTCGCGATCCATGTAGCTCTGCAACTCAGCCGCGTCAGGAATGCCGTCGTTGTCAGAGTCTAAAGAAACGGAATGAGCCAGCGCGTGGTTTGAGGCGTGGTTTGAAAGGGCGTTGGGCTTGTCGATATTTTGAACTGCGCTGCTTCGGTTGCGTGCGAGCGAGAAGTAAGAACCAAGCAGGACGAGAACGAAGCAAATCACTAACGCGAGGGCAAACTGTCGTCGTTTTATAAACGCGAGCATGGGGGAATTATTAGCTCTGGTTGCTAACTGTACGAGGCGGCGTTAATCAGTCGGCGGCCATGTTAACACGTCTGCTCTCGCTGTTAAGTACGGAGCGAGCCGCTGTGGGCAGCCACAGTAAAAATTGGCAAGTAGAAAAGGCGATCGTAATCGTAGGCGGAGGAAATCAGAACCGGGAGCAGTAGCGACCGGCCCATCGAGATCGACTCACTGAAGCGAGTTCTCTTTCTCTCGTTTCTTGAAACTTTGGCCGGTCGCTACCGCTCCCGGTTCTGATTTTGTAAGGGTCAGGAATGCCCGTGCTACGAAGCAAACGACGAGGAAAAAGAGTATTGCAAAAACCCACAGGCGCAGGTAGATTGTTGGCAGACAGTCAAATTTTGTTGGAGGTAAAGAAGTGCCGACTGGAACATGTCCCGAGTGTGACGCTGACGTCCATGTGGATACAGACACTGATAAAGGCGAAAGCGTCTCCTGTGAGGAATGCGGAGTGGAGCTTGAGGTAGTCGGACTCGATCCGGTGGAACTGGACATCGTGGAAGAAGACGATCTGGATGACGACGACGACGAAGACGAATTCTGAAAAGCAGAAGGCAGTAAGCGGAAGGCAGTAGGCAGAAAGCAAGTCCCACTCGCGGGCACTGTTTTCTGCCTACTGCCTTCCGCTTACTGCTTACTGTTCTTCGCTGCCTGAAAACCCGGCCGGCTCTGCCTCAACATTAATCCGCTTGGGCCCGCAACTTTAATATTGTGAAACTGGCCATCGTGTCGCTTTTCGTCGGGGGGATAAAACGCCAGCACATAAGCGGAAGTGACCTCCTCGGCTAGAGCGCGAAACAGTGGTTCGTAGTTATTCTTTTCGGCGTAGACACTGCGCCCGCCCGTCAACTCTGCAAGTCCACTAACATCCAAAGGCGTCGGCAAAGGAGTTTGCGCGGCGGCCGCCAGAAGGCGCGAGTAAGACGGAAGCGTTACCACGTAAATACTGACGTCGGCCGCGTTCGCGCGTTCAATCACAGTGGGTGCTGACACGGTGTCGCCAACTGGAAAGCCGTCCGTTACGACGAGGACCGCGCGCTTCATCAGGCGCCGTTCACGCGTGCGCGGCGCATGACGAACCAGCATACGAATGGCGTCGTCGACTGCATCGTATGTGTGAGTTGATAGTCCATTCGGTTCGCGCGCGATGCGATCGAAGGCGCGATCCAGTTTGTCAGTCTCGGATGTGAACTTCTGAAGAACTTTAACGTTCATGCCGAAAGCCATCACCGCATACAGCACTGAGTGGCCGGAGAGTTGTGCGGAAAAGGCGTTGAGCGCGTCGCGCAAACGCTCCAGTTCCTCAGCGGTCATGCTGCCGGAAATGTCGAGCGCGAATGCAACCGCGAGCGGGCGCGGCTCGCCGCTGCGTTGTTCGACCTGGAAGAACGCGAGCGGCTGTTCAATATTATCCAGATAAACTTTGAAGTCGCCCTGCTTGAGATTTCTTACCGGGCGGCCCTCGGCGTCGTTGGCTATCACGTCAAGAGAAACGAGATCGGTGTCGACCTTCAACACCTCGTCAGGCTCCTGTTCGTCTTTGGGGAAAACTTGTCGCGGACGTTGCGCGTTTGCAGGTTCCGAATCCTGGGCGAAGCTGGGTAGCATAATCGCTAAGCCGAGCAGAATGACGGCCGACAACATGACGAGCGATTTGCTTGATCGGCGAGACTGTTTCATCTGGAGCTTGGCGACTGAAGCTAAACATCGGCTGGGGAGAAATCCTTCGTGCGAATTATACGAGGCGGATCTTAACTCGCCAAGGTGGCGGCGCGACGGGTCATGCTTCAGAGCTGCCTGTTACCAGGCAGGCAACATCGCGCGCCTTCCCGAGCATCAACCCACACGAGTCATTTACTGCAATGGTGGTATCATCGAGCCTAATGAAAAGAAATATTAAGTCGGTACTTTTGATATTGAGCTTGCTCTTGCCGGCCGGTGTATTTGCGCAAGACCGTGCGACCGGCGGCATTAAAGGAAAAGTTCGCGTGGAGACGGGAACGCCGAGCGGCGTCGCGGTAATCGTCAGACAAGGAGAACGCGAAGTGGCTCGCGGCGTTACCGACAAGAATGGCGCGTTTACGGTTTCGCGCCTGACGCCCGGCCGTTATGGCGTGACCTTTCGCAAGCCGGGCCTCAGCGTTGGCACTATTGAAGACGTCGAAATTAAGGCTGGCAAGACTCGCTCCCTTAACAACCTGGTGCTCGGAATTGACGAAGGCTCGATCGCGTTTATCAAGGGGAGCGTTTTCAATCAGGATGATCGCAGCGTCCCCAATGTTCGTATCGAGTTGGCAAAGATTGAAGGTGACGGAACCCTCAGGAAGATTGACGGCCGGGTCACGAACGAGATCGGATCGTTTTCTTTTCGCCTCACGCCGGAAGTGGCCAGGTATCGCGTGACCGCCAAACCGGAGCGGGGCGATCCCGTCAGCAAAGATGTGGAGATTGACGGCGCCGCCGTTTATCGCGTAGCCCTCTCACTTCCCAAGCAGTAAATCGTTTGTCAGAACCAACTGCGTGAGCGGGTGGCTTTCTTATAGGTCAATGATTACCCCCCCGGCTTACGCGGGTGGTTTCGGACTATTTACTAATCACGATTCACGATTTACTATTCACCGAACCATGGAAGAGCGTGAAGAATTCCTTACCGCTCGCCAACTTGCCAAGGTCTTGCAAGTTAGCGAGTCGACCGTGCGACGGCTTGCGCGCAAGCGACGCATTCCCTGCGTTCGCGTCACGCCACACATAATTCGTTTCCACCTTGATGCTGTGCGCGAAGCGCTGGACGTGCCTCGCCACAGAATACGACACGGCGAATTCACCGAGCCGGTCGACGACTCACAGTTGTCGTTTGACGATCTCCTGGCGTTGAGCTGACAGTCAGAACCACCTGCGTAAGCGGGTGGCTCGCAGTTTTTTGCAGCTCGAATTCAATTGAGACCACCCGCTTACGCAGGTGGTTTCGGACTATTTGGTCGGCAGGTTGAACAGCACCCACTTCCCGTCCTGCTTCACGTAGATTTGCGGCTGGCGAATCGGAAATTTGCGCGCGAAGGCTGGATTCGCTTTCAGAAAGCGTTGAATCGTAGCGCGGTCGCCCGTGGCTACGCGCCACTTGCCGTCTTCTCGCACTAGATACTGCTGCACCACGATCTTTCCTTCAGCTTCGAATGGCTTGGCGACGCGCCCGTAAAGCTCCGTGTCAGCGACGGCGACGTTGCCGGCTACACGCACTGATCCGATGTTGATGCGATCGAGCGTGTAGCGGTCCTGAGATCGCTTCAGCGCGTTTATGAAACGATCGCGCGAGGTGCGGCCGCGCGTAGCGGAGGGCAGGGAATCGTAGACCGAGCCGAAATCTCGCGATCGCAGTTGCTGAAATACTTGTTGGACGACCGCGCGCACATCACCTTCGTCGGAGGCGCGTGCGACGCTCGTGGTAAGGCAGAACAAGACCGCCAGCGTTACAACCAGCGCCTCCTGCTTGAATCCCAATCGTTTATTTCTCGTCCAAATCTTCATAAGCCTCTTCTTCATAGGTATTGTTCGTTTCTTCGCGGTCCGCCGCCGCCACAATTTCCTTCATCTGCGCGCGGTAGTTAAGAAACCAGGCCACCATTCCGAGTGCGGCGATTACAAACGCGGCGTTGAAATCGCGTCGCCAAAGGAAGACGCCCGCCACTGTAATGGCGACACCGGCAACGATCATCCAAAATATTTTCACGAGTCTTTGCGGGGCGACTAATTAACGTTAACCGGAATTGCGAGTTCGAGTGTGCCTGGGGGATAACAAACCTGATCGTCGCAAGCCTGGATGCGCAAACGGGCGGGAATGGTTCGTTCGCCTTTCCTCGCCGTCTTCTCAGTTTTAAAGGTTGCTTTCAATTCAGTCTCGCCTTCGTAAACAGCGAGCGGCTTCTCAGCGAAGACAAATTTCTTTTCAATCGCTTTGGGGTAAGTGATAAGTGCAACGGACACACCATCGGCCGGGGCAATCTCCAGCGCCGTCGCCTTCAAATATGGGTAACTGGGTGGATTGGCGTTGACGTGGTATCCGCTCTGAATAGTCAGTCGCACTGCGGTTTCACCCGAACCGCCGGCGGGAATCTCGACCCGTTGTGCGGCGGCCTTTACCACGCTCTCGGAAGTGATCTTTTGCGCGGTCGGCGAAGGCACCGGCGCGTTTGAAGTTTCCGCAGCTGAATTCGCGGCGGGCTTGGAACAGGCAGCCGCCACAAAAACGAGTAGCAGGCAACTCAGCACGAGGTTAACGGGCCGATTCATTTATTCCTCCGGCTCTTTACTTCCATCTGGTTTCTTGATGCCAAACTTTTCCAAACGGTATTGCAAGGTGCGAAACGTCAGTCCCAAAAGCTTGGCGGATTTTGTGATGTTGTAGTCCGTTTGTTCCATGGCCTGCATGATCAGATCGCGTTCGACGTCTTCAAAACTAATGCCTTCGGGCGGTAGCTTAAACGCGCCCTCTGAAGCAGGACGAGATTCCTGTCGCACTTCCATCGGCAAATCGTCGATCGTTATCAGGTCGCCCTCGCAAAGAAGAATGGCGCGCTCGATTGCCGACTCGAGCTGGCGAACATTGCCCGGCCAACTGTAATCCATCATCAGCTTGCGTGTGTCCGGCGTTAAGCCACGCACCAGGCGCGAGGTATTGCGCGTGTGCTTCTTCACGAAGTAGTCGATCAGCACCGGAATGTCTTCGCGTCGCTCACGGAGTGGCGGAACGTCAACCGATAAGACATTGATGCGATAGTAGAGATCATCGCGGAACCGGCCATCAGAAACCATCGCGCGGAGATCGCGATTCGTCGCCGCAATCACGCGCACGTCAACGCTGATCTCATGCGTGCCGCCCACACGCCTGATCTTGCGTTCCTGGAGGGCGCGCAAGAGTTTGGCTTGCATGGCCACATCGAGCTCGGCAATCTCGTCGAGGAACAGCGATCCTCTGTCGGCGATTTCAAAAAGTCCTTTCTTGTCCGCGTGGGCGCCGGTGAACGAACCTTTTTCATGACCAAACAGTTCTGATTCCAACAGGTTCTCGTTTATGGCAGCGCAGTTGACCGCCTGAAACATTTCCTGCCCGCGCGGCGACTGATTGTGAATGGCGCGTGCGATCAGTTCCTTGCCTGTACCTGACTCGCCGCGAATCAAGACTGTCGAATTTGAACGCGCAACCTTCAATATCATTCGCTTGACGGATTCCATCTTGGGCGAGGCGGACACGATTTCCGTGTCGAGCTCGTCAAGTTTCTTCAGGGCGCGATTGATTGTTTCCAGCAGCGCCGTTTTGTCGTAAGGCTTCTCGAGGTAGTCAAACGCGCCGCGGCGGAGTGCTTCCTTCGCCGATTCGATCGAGCCGTGCGCAGTCAGCAGGATGACGATGATCGACGAATCCAGACCGAGCAGGTGTTGCAGCAACTCGATGCCGTCCATGCCGGTCATCCTCAGATCGGTGAGGGCCAGATCGAAGCGCCGGTCTTTGGCAAACTTGATTGCCGCTTCGCCTGACGAGGCAGTGGTTACGTCATATCCTTCACCGGACAGAATCATCTCCAGGATTTCACGCTGCGATTTTTCGTCGTCAACTACGAGTATTGTTTTACGCGACATAGTGTTGAAGGAGAAGTCGGAACCACCTGCGTAAGCGGGTGGCGTAAACTGAACTCACCACCGGGCTAACGCAGTATAAGCCACCCGCTTACGCAGGTGGTTCTGACTCCTCCTTTCCTCCTTCGTTCTCCGGTTTGACCGGCAGGATAATCACAAACGTCGTACCGCTGCCTTGTTTGGAACTCACGCTGATAGAACCGCCATGATCATCAACGGCTTTCTTGACAATGGCAAGTCCGAGGCCCGTGCCGGTCTCTTTCGTCGAATAATAAGGCTCAAATACTTTGGCGATGTCTTCGGGGGCAATGCCTCGTCCCGTATCAGTGAACTCTATGCGCACGCGTTCTGCTGTTTCCGGCATTAGCTTGATCCCTACAGTTCCGCTGCTGCCATCGATCGCTTCAAGACTATTGATCAAGAGGTTGGTGAAAAGAGAACGAAGCGAATCCTTATCAGCCACAACCAGCGGCAATCTGTCTTCAGCCTCCACGCGGGTGTCGACTCCGCGTTCCGCCGCTTGTCCGGCGATAACTCGCATCGCATCTTCCGCTTGCACGCGCAGATCGAGCGGCTCAAGTTCAAGCGCTGACGGACGGGAGTATTTAAGAAAGTCCGTGATGTGACGATTGATTCGTTGCACTTCCGATTTGAGTTGATTGGCCAGTCGTTCGAAAGTCTCAGCCTGCACTGGATCTTGCGGAGCGAACGACGAGCGCAAGTGATCCAACGTGAGATTGATATAGTTTAGTGGGTTGCGAATCTCGTGAGCGATGGCCGCGGCGAGACGTCCGACCACCGCCGCCTTCTCAACCTGATGAAGCTTCGATTCCAATTGGCGCGAACGTCCCAGTTTCGCGGTCATGTCATTGAAGGCGACAGCGAGTGTGCCCATCTCGTCGCTCCGATTGGTCGGCACCCGAACGTCGAAGTCGCCGGTGGCGACGCGCTGAGCCGCAACTGACAAACGATTGACTGGACGGGTGAATCGCCAGACAAATAATCCAGTGACCAATGTCGTCGCTAGCAGTAACAAAAGTGTGTACTGTGCCGAGCGAGAGGTTTGGCGCTCGAGAATGCTTGTCAAAGTATTTGCGGAGTCGAGCACGATGATGATGTACCACCTGCCTTTGGCCGTTTCAACTGGGAAATAGAACGCTCCGGGCTCACCCGGCTTCGCGAGTGCTGAGCCCTTGAGCCAGGGCGGCAGATTTTGGTTTATGTCCGCGAGTTCGACGGCGCTGGTAAGCGGGGGTAGAGGAACGTCGGCCAGGCGAATGTATCGCAGTGTCTTGTCTGGATTCGGTTGAGGAGAATAAGCTTCAATCAAGCTGTCTTCGACGTAGCCGTCATTATTGACAACCAGGACGTTCTTTACTCTGCCAGTTTTCTCGTCGATTAGCGGCTCGTGCAAATCGCTGCGCATCTGATCGAGGTATTTGCGGCTGTTGATGCTGTTAACACCCAGAGCCACACCCGCCATTATTGCCTGCTCCTGCTCCACCAGCATGTGGGCGTTTCGTTTTACGGATTGCAGGTTTACGTAGTATTGAACACCGAGCGTCAGACCGAGTAGCGCGACCAGAAGGAGCACGAGCCGCGCACGAAAGCTATTGAAGATATGAAGAGGTCTCATAGAAATTTGAGGGAGGATAACACTTGGATCGGTTTCGGTCTTACGTGTTTCCTGTACTAAGAGAGAACAGCCAAGTGCAATCTGACCAGTTGTGTACAAAAGATTACTTTTCGGTTGTTCCTCATGATTTCAGATGGTATAGTTGCCGCGGTCTCGAATCAATGTCCCCAGAGACCGCCAATTTGGGAGTTCTCCCGCCTCAAGTAGCAGGACCCTAGGGTCCATAAGACAACAAGGATTCTAACGAGAGCATTCTGTCTCTCAAATTGCCAGGTTAGCTTTTGTATTTGAGCAGCAGCGTTCTCCTGGCCTTCGTGATGCGTTACGCCGCCTGAGGATTTTTCGGCGAGGCTCAAGGGCCGAGCAAGACCAAACCAGAGAAAGGTAATAGACCTCTGATGACTCTGACCAATCGAAACCCCCGCATTCTTTCTTTTGCATTCATCCTAATCGCTCTCCTTGTTCTCCCTGGTCAAATTGCAGCCGCTGCGAAGAAGCGTCATGAAAATAATGCTGGCGGCAAGAACGACCGCCACAGCAAGTCGCGCCCGGAAAAGGGCAAGAAACTTTCAGCAAGAGAACGTCGCGCAGATAAGCGTGAGCATCTCTCGGCAAGAGATATCAGACGCGGCAAGTCTCGCGTGTCTCCGCGCCTTTCGCGCAAAGAAATGCGACGCGAAAGTGCCCGTGAACAAGCTTCACTGTTGAAGTCCCTTGAGCGCCGGCATGGCCGTCCGTTGAGCAAGCGCGAACGTGCTGCGGAGTTGCGCCGCCTCAACTCGCAACGTCGTCGTGAAATTCTTGAGGCCCGGCGTCGAGCCGAGGCTGCTCGCCGTGCGGCGATTGCTCGCCAGCGCGCGCTTGATGAGGCCCTGCGCAACGAAGTGCAGGGAATGATTGCTAGAGACAACACCACGGGTGAAGATCCTCAGGTGCGTCGCGTAGCAATCAATGCGCTTGGCAATCATGCCGGCACAGTAGTCGTCATGGATCCTATGACGGGAAAAGTTTATTCGATAGTTAATCAGGAATGGGGCGTACGACGAGGCTTCAAACCCTGCTCGACAATCAAGCTTGTCACAGGCGTGGCCGGTCTTTCAGAAAAAGTCATTCAACCTACTGAGCTGGCGTCCGCTTCTGATAACCGCATGGATCTGACTTCGGCGCTGGCCCACTCTGACAATTCGTATTTCGAACGCGTCGGTAGCGGCGTCGGTTTTGACAAGATGATCCATTACGCTCGCGAATTGGGCCTGGGTGAAAAAACTGGCGCGAATGTTCCCTTCGAATATGCTGGTCGCCTGCCGGAGATGGGGCCGAGTTTCGCACTTCATCGTATGTTTTCCTACGCAGACGGCTTTGAAGTAACTGCATTGCAGTTGGGCAATCTCGTGTCGGCGATGGCCAACGGTGGGAAGTTGCTGGTGCCGCAGGTACCCAACGCCCAAGACCCTTCGGCAAAATTCAAACCAAAAGTGCGTCGTAAGATAGATATTGACGGCAATGTCCTCCAGCGCATGATTCCGGGAATGATCGGTTCGGTTAATTATGGCTCGGGCAGGAAGGCCTATGATCCGCTGCAAACGGTAGCGGGAAAAACCGGCACCTGTAATGGTGGCGGCGGCAGTTGGGTAGGATTGTTCACTTCGTATGCGCCGCTCGCCAATCCGAAACTTGCGGTGGTGGTGATTACGCGTGGCACTGACGCTCATCGTCACCTTCCGGCAGCCGTGGCCGGGCAAATCTATCGCGACCTGCACAGTCGCTTCGGCACGCCGACAAACCTGCAGATTGCCTCAACTCCGGATGACGAAGAGAAGGAAGTTGGTACTGCGGAGGGCGACGACATGATCGCCGATCAGAACGGCACGGACGCAGCCGCCACTGACAGTTCAGCCGCGGCAGCAAGTCCCGCTCCGGCCCACAAGCTGGTGCCCGATTCGTCATCTCCCAATGTCAAGCGAGTGATGAATCCAATTAACTCGCCGGCAAAGAAAACTGAGACGCAGAAGACGGCAGCACCAACCAACACTTCCGTGAAGCCCGCGACACAGCCTGAAAACAGACCGCGCCGCATACAGGATCCGCAGCCGTAGTTGCAAGGAAGCTGCAATCCCGGCAAAACCAATTTGCGCCGGAGCCTCGTAAACTGTTTCGAGGCCCGGCGCAAACGCTTTTTGCGGCAGGTTTTTATTTTAAGGGCGAGCCTTCTCGCTTGACAGGTCTGTGAGAGTTGCTGGAATATTGCGGGCGTTCTTCTCGGGCTCGATTGCAAATCGACCAAACTGTGGTGCTCTCCCAACCGCTAACGTAGAACAGCAGCGCAGATCGGCAACCGGCGTTTGTAAGTTCGCATCTTAGTGGGGCGCTAATGGCGCGGCTGGTGAATCACATATTTGGGCCCCAGCGAGGACGTTGAAAGAGAGACTTTTGGAGGTTGTGAACTACTAATGAAAAAGACTATGCGGGTATTCGCGATTTACGCGGCGCTGGGCCTCCTGCCAGTGTTCACGAATGTTATTGAACTAAAAGCGCAGACGCCTGCACCAGCGGCGGCGCAGGGTCAGTGCACCGATGAAAGCAAGGCTGCCTGGTACGCTGACTTCATGAAGTTTCGTACGACTGAGGCCCCGAAGGCTTATGAACCGGCTAAGAAATATCTGGCAGCCTGTCCTACCGAAGAAGGCCCGATACCAAGCTATCTGAAAAAGTGGGTTCTTGCTTACGATAAAGAAGCGCGACATCTGAAACTCAATAACCTATTCATTGATCAGAGAAAATATGCCGACGCGCTGACGCTCGCCAAAGAGATATTGACCGATGAGCCTGAGTATCTTCCGGCCATCATCGATCTCGGTTATGGGGGTTACGTTGTAGCTGTAACCACCAAGAATGAATCCGGGAATGCGGATGCAGTTAACTACACGAAGAAAGCGATAGCTGCAATTGAGTCAGGGAAAGCGCCCGAGAGTTGGTCGCCGTTTAAGTCGAAGGAAGACGCGCTTGGCTATCTTTACTACTCGCTCTCGTACCTCGAGCGAACCACCAATCCAACGAATTCACTGGCGAACGCGATCAAGGCAGCGCAGTTTGAAGGTGATATGAAGAAGAGTTCGCAGACTTACGCTTTCATTGCTGCTGCTTATGAGAACGAATATGCGAAACAGTCGGCCGATTACGAAGTGAAATATAAGGGCAAGGATGAGACCCCTGAAAGCAAGTTGGCAGTTGCTAATATCAACCAACTCGTCGACCGGATTGTCGATTCCCTTGCTCGTGCCGTCGCAGCTGCGGGTAGTGACGCCAATGCGCAGACGTCTAAGGCTAAATGGCTCGAACGTTTAACCGAACTCTACAAGTTTCGTAACGCCGGTTCCGACAAGGGCCTGCCCGAGATGATTGCCGGTGTGTTGTCCAAGCCGTTGCCGCCGGTTCCTACGCCGTTGACAACGCTCCCGGCAACAACACCGACAACGTCAGCTATGCCCGGAACCAGCAGCCCGACCACCACTGGATCAACCGTGGCGCCGGGAGCTGTCACACCGCCGGCGACAAACAAGACCACGACGCCCGCCACTACTACGGCCACGACTCCAAAGGCGACGACAACCACAACGCAGACGACTAACGTAAAGCCGGCCGCGAAGCCGAAGACTCGCAACAATCATCGGCGTCCCTAAAACCATCATCGCCCCCTGGCGTTTAACAGCCGGAAGCCTTGTCATAGAGTTTGACGACGCTTCCGGCTTTCTTACAACTGGATCAGCCTTGAAGCAACCAGGAATTAACTATCCGGATCTCAACCTGCTCGAAACAGTTCTCGCTTATAAGTTTGAAAACCGCGCTCTACTGGAGCGCGCCATCACGCATCGCTCCTGGGCCCACGAACAGGTGGCCCCCGGCTCCGAAGATCAGGCCCGCCAACTCCACAACGAAGCGCTCGAATTTCTGGGCGATTCGGTGCTTGGTTTGGTCGTTGCGGACTATCTTTGCAAGGCCTATCCCGCCGGCACTGAAGGTGAACTCTCGCGCATGAAGCATCGGTTGGTGAGTGCCTCGACGTTGGCGGAAGCATCGCTCAGGCTTAACCTCGGCGACTTCCTGCGTTTCGGCCGTGGCGAAGAAAAGAGTGGTGGCCGGCGCAAGGATGCGCTGCTGGCTGACGTATTAGAGGCGTTGACCGGAGCTATCTTTGTTGACGGCGGATTGACCGCGGCCACTCGGTTTGTGCAACAGGCGTTGGGCGAAGAACTGCAAAGGGTGACGCCAAGCGCCGCGGCGGAAGCCGACTACAAAACGATGCTTCAGGAGAAACTACAGGCCGAGCATCGACCAGCGCCGAAGTATTCAGTGGTTGAGTCGCATGGTCCGCCACATCGCCGCATATTCCACGTCGAAGTCAGTTGGGACAACGGCAGCGTGCGAGCTGAAGGTCGCTCAAAGAAAATCGCCGAGGCAGCAGCGGCTAAAGAGGCGCTTGCCTTGATGAGAGCTGACGACGACGAGAACTGACAACAAAGAAGCCCGACTATGAGCCGGAAACTTGACCACCGCCGTTAACGTATCTAGGATGATTTGATGATGAGTAACCCTTCCAGCCGGCCACTTTCAACCAACGTATCTGAGACGCAAGCAACTGCCAAACCTTCTGCATTCTCGCGAGTTTTCAATCGCAACGGGCATGGCGTGTCGCCGGAGCCGGAGACAAAGCCGGCCGGGCCGCCCAAGTCTGTTTGGCGCGAGTATTTCGAGTCGGCGGTGGTTACCGTGATCATGGCGCTGTTTGGGATGACGTTTGTAGTACAGGCAGTCAAAGTACCTACCGGGTCGATGCAGAACACAATCACTATCGGCGACCATCTTCTGGTCAACAAATTTCTTTTTGCGCCGGGAAATAGCTTGCCGTTTCTGCCGCAGCGTGAAATAAGACGCGGCGACATAATCGTTTTTAAGTATCCGGGCAATCGTTACGATCCGAGCCGCGACGACAGCCCAACGAACAAACCGATCATCACGAACTACGTAAAGCGCGTTATCGGCATTCCCGGTGATCGCATTAGCATTGAGGGCCGCAACGTAATAGTCAACGGCAAGCCACTGCAGGAACATCGCATTGAGGCGGAAGACAGGAACCCAAACCAAGCCCCGCTGACCATTGATACCGATCCTCCGCGTAAGCCCGGCGAGACTTACAACGTTTATTACCACCCCGGCTCCGACGACCGCGAAGATTATCCTGCGTTCAAACATGAAGGAAACGGGAAAGAGCTGGTTGTGCCCCAAAACAAATATTTCGTCATGGGCGATAATCGCGAGAACAGCGAAGACAGCCGCTTCTGGGGCTTTGTCCCGCGCGAGTATGTAATCGGGCGAGCGATGTTTGTCTATTGGTCCTACGACGAAAGCGCACCATCGAGCAATCCCTTCTCAGACTTTCTCTTCAACACCCGCTGGGGTCGCACCGGCACGATGGTGAAGTGATAAGACGTAAGTCCAAAGTCCAACGTCCAAAGTCCAACGTCCGATCTGCAACGTCACGGGTCTAACCCTCGATTCCTTTTCGCGTTAGAGTTTGGACTTTAGACTTTGGACATTGGACGTTGGACTTTCTTAAGGGGTCTTTCACTTTGGATTGGAAAACTTTTGCCGGCCGGCTTTGGCAGCGCATTAACGATCACGACCTCCTCGGGCGCGCCGCACAACTTTCCTACTATTTCCTGCTGGCAGTCTTTCCACTGCTGCTCGTCCTCGTAACCTTGCTCGGTTATTTTGCCGAGTCGGGTTCGGAGCTTCACAACAAGCTACTTTCTTATCTCTCCACGGTCATGCCGTCCTCTTCGGTAACGCTCGTTCATACAACCCTCGATGAGATTACGAAAGCGCGCGGCGGCGGCAAGCTCTCTTTGGGAATTCTCGCTGCTTTGTGGGCCGCCTCAAACGGCATGGGCGCGATCAGTTCTACGCTGAATGTGGCTTATGCCGTGAAGGAAGATCGCTCCTGGTGGAAGATAAGGCTGATTGCGATCTTTCTGACGCTGATGGTTTCCGTTTTCATCATTGTGGCGCTGGCAATTGTTTTTTTCGGTGGACACTTGGGCGATCGGGTAGCGGCGCATTTTGGTTTCAGCGCGGCTTTTACAATTGCCTGGCGAGTTTTGCAGTGGCCTATAGTGCTGGTGTTCCTGTTGCTTACCTTCGATCTGATCTATTACCTGGCGCCAAACGACCGGCGGCCCAAACGCCGGCTGTGGACCAGCGGCGCCATGACCGCAGTCGTTCTCTGGCTGCTCGTTTCGTTTGCGTTCAGGCTCTATCTGCATTTCTTTAATTCGTACAGCGTAACCTACGGCTCGCTGGGCGCGCTGATCGTGCTGATGCTGTGGTTTTATTTTACCGGCCTGGCAATTCTCATCGGCGGAGAAGTCAACTCGGAACTGGAGCAGCGCACGCGAGAATCATGAAGCAGTGGACCATTACGAGACTGCCTCGACAGGACACGTGGCAGCGGCTCAGTCTGATGGTTCGCCCTATTGTGCTGGCGCTCGCATTAGTCACTCCGGCCTTTCTTCAGGCGCAAGCAAGAGTGGCAACGAAACCGGGCGTTTCGAAAACAAAGAGGCAGCCAACCAGGTCGAGTAAAACGAAGACCGCGTTTGCCAGGCCGGTCGACGAGATCACGCGCCTGCGCGCAGAATTCGTCAAAGCTACTAACGACTACAAGGTGAGTCTCGAAACGCTGCGCGTAAGTTATGAAAAGAGCGTCGGCACGGCGGAGGTTAAACTAGCCAAGTCAAAAGAACTATTCGCCGCCGGGTTGATATCAAAAAGGGAAGTGGAAGCAGATGAGGCCGCGGTGGCACAAGCGAAAGACAAAGTAGCCGAAGTCAACGGCAGAATGACCAGCGCTGACTCCCAGATTGCCGACACCGTCCTCGAAGCGGAAGCAGAAAAGACATTTGCAAAGACTAAGCCGATTCCGAAAGGCGGCCTGGTGAGTACTTCCGCCATGATTCGTTACAATGGAGCCGCGATGTGGTCGCTGTCAGACGCCGGGAAAATACAACAGTTCTTTCTGAACACATTTAAGAAGCAGTTGCCGGTTGCGGTGTTTGGTCAGGGTGCCATTCACGATCGTTGGCGGCTGGATCATCACAACGCGATGGATGTTTCGCTCCATCCGGATGGCCCGGAAGGCCAGGCGCTGCTCGGCTTCCTGCGTGCGAATGGCATTCCTTTTCTCGCTTTTCGTCAGGCGATACCGGGCACCGCAACGGGACCGCACATCCATATCGGCCGGCCTTCGCATCGATACTAGTAGGAGGTATCTGACAAGATTCACAAGATGGACAGGATAGAATTGAGCAGCTTTCGATTGTGCAATCTTGTTCATCTTGTAAATCCTGTCTGATCCCTGTAAGCGATTTATCAGGAGGAGCAGTGTCCAAACAAGCGTCCGGCAGAATTCTCGTAATCGTCCAAATTGTTTTGCTAACTATCTCGGCAAACGCACAAGTGACAAAGTCCACTTCCGCAGACTTTTCCCTTACTCAACTCCAGGCGTCGCACTTCGCACAACTCGCACTGAAATGTGTTACTCGCGAATATCCAAACAAGCCGGAACACGTATTGAATGACGCCGGCGAAGTCCAAAATCCGAAAGCGCTGCATCCGGCTTTCTATGGCTGCTTCGATTGGCACTCGTCAGTCCACGGCCACTGGATGCTCGTGCGACTGCTCAGATTGTTTCCTGATCTCCCCGAAGCCGGCGATATCCGCAAAGCG
This sequence comes from Chloracidobacterium sp., assembly GCA_031365905.1. Classification (GTDB taxonomy): domain Bacteria; phylum Acidobacteriota; class Blastocatellia; order Pyrinomonadales; family Pyrinomonadaceae; genus PSRF01. The sequence goes on from JANLYZ010000477.1 coordinate 24,631, forward strand.
CTTAACGCCAACCTCACTGCTGAGAATATTCTCGTGGAGACTGCTTACCTCAAACAGAAGAATCGCCAGTCGTTTGAACGAACCTACGGCTGGGCCTGGTTGCTGAAGCTTGCCGAAGAACTCTCCTTGTCCAGCGACACCGAGGAGAAGAACTGGTCGCTGAATCTGCAACCGCTCGTCGACGCGCTGGTTGATTCATATCTTCAGTTTCTGCCAAAGCAGACTTATCCGATTCGCACCGGCGTTCATCCCAATACCGCCTTCGGTCTTGCCTTCGCATTTGATTACGCGAAGACGAGCGGTAATGAAAAACTCGCCGCGCTCATCGCGGAACGTAGTCGCACCTACTTTGCAAACGACAAAAACTATCCCGCGGCCTGGGAACCCGGTGGCGAAGATTTCTTTTCCTCCGCACTGCTGGAAGCCGACTTGATGCGCCGCGTGCTGAAGCCGGCGGAGTTTCGCCGCTGGTTCGCGCGGTTCCTGCCGCAACTGGCAAACGGTAAACCAGAATCACTGCTACAACCGGCAACGGTCACGGACCGCAGCGATCCGAAGCTCGTCCATTTGGATGGTTTGAATTTGAGCCGTGCCTGGTGCATGCGGAGCATCGCAAATGCGTTGCCGCGAACTGATCCGGCGCGCAAGGTACTCGCAAAGTCTGCGCGCGCGCACTCGATCGACGCCCTCGCGCATGTGGCCAGCGGCGATTACGCTGGTGAACACTGGCTGGCCTCGTTTGCGGTGTACTTGCTGTCGACGCCTGAGCCGTGAAAAGTTTGAAGAATCCTCGCCTTTGGGGTGGGCCTGTTTGAATATGTTGAAATTGCAGAACCGGGAGCGGTAGCGACCGGATGTTACGTCCATTTTTCTCTATGAATTCAATTCCACGCAGGGCGATTCTCAAGTTGATTGTGGCATCCGGTCGCTACCGCTCCCGGTTCTGCAACGAGCTGGACCCCTCGAGACTGACGCACTGCCCGAGAAGTAGAGGGCTTGCAGGATGGTCAACTATTACGCTTAAATCAGCATCATGCCAAAAACGATCACTCTTATCGCCGTGCTGGCGTTCATTTGCTTTGGTTGTTCCAAAGGTTCCGTCGCTGGCGGACCGCGCAGTTCAGCTTCGCAATCGGCAGGTAATTCGGCGCCGCCGTCTCAAGCTGCGACCGGCGAGGTGACCTATAAAGTTCCCGATGGTTGGACGGTGGAGAAGCCTTCATCTGAAATGCGCGTGGCGCAATACAAATTGCCGAAGGCCGAAGGCGATGGCGATGATGCATTGCTCGTCGTCTATTATTTTGGACCAGGGCAGGGTGGCACGCCGCAGGCAAACATTGACCGTTGGGTCAATATGGTCAAACAACCAGACGGGTCGCCCTCAACGGACAAAGCCAAAATGGAGACGCTGATTGTTAACGGATTGAAAGTTAGTACCGTCGATGTTCAGGGGAACTATTCCGGCGGCATGTCGCAGGACAGCGCGCCTAAGGATAGCAAGGCGATCTATCGTCTGCGCGGCGCAGTGATCGAAACGCCGAAAGGTTCCTACTTCGTGAAGCTAACCGGCCCGGAAAAAACAGTCGTCCATTGGGGTCAATCGTTCAACGACTACATCAAATCCTTCCAGTTTAAGTGAGCCACTCAAGCGACTTCTCTGTGCCACCTTTGTGTTCTCTGTGACTCTGTGGTGGATTTAACTGCGCAAAGAACTCGCCACAGAGACAACAAAAATGCACATGGATTTCCAAACAGGTCACTACCGCCACGCCACAGGGCTTGACCAGGATTAATTGAGTACTTTGTCAACAACCGACCCTAACGCAGTCGTCCTCTACGACGGCGTTTGTGGACTCTGCAACCGGCTCGTGCAGTTTCTGCTCAAGCGTGACAAGCACGACCGTTTCCGGTTTGCCTCGCTACAAAGCGAATTTGCGCAAGACGTGATGATCCGTCACGGCGTGGATCCGCATGACCTTGACACGGTCTACGTCGTAAAAGATCACAAGCAACCCACTGAAACTCTACTCGCGCGATCAGATGCAATTCTTTACATGCTGAAACAACTCGGCGGCATCTGGAGCCTGACCAGTGTTGGGGGCGTGCTGCCGCGTGGACTTCGAGACGTGGTCTACAAAATCGTGGCGCGCAATCGCTACCGCGTCTTCGGCAAACACGAATCGTGTATGTTGAAGGAACCTCAACATCGCGCGAAGTTCCTGGACACATAAAAATGGGGCCACGCGTTAATGCGCGTGGCCCGGAGTGACAAGCATCGGTCTTGGTTACCTGCGCCTGTGTGATGCGCGCAACTTCCTGACCTCGCCTCTTAGTTGTTCAATCTCCTTCTGCTGCTCCTTGATCGCGTTGAGCATGGTCCACAGAATCGGGTCGTTGTTCACGAGCAAGTAGCCCTTGTCGGTTTTGGTTACTGCTTCCGGGATCACCTTCTGCAATGCCTGAGCGCCGAAGCCGACATGTTCTCCCTTCGAGTTAAGACCGAGCGCATTGTCCGGCTTGTACTCGTAGCGAAGTGGCTGCAACTGCATGACAGCTTTTAGTCCGCTATTGAAGTTGCCTTTGATGTTCTTCAGGCGTTCGTCGGAAAAAACATCCCAGGATCCGCCCCCTGGTTTGTTGGCTGTGCCGTTGACCGAGAGCGTAGCAGTGGGCGAAGTTGTCCCGATGCCGACGTTGCCGCCCGCTTCATTCAAGACAAGATTATTGGCGCTGGTTCCAAAGATCGTTGATTGAACATAGGCGTAGTCAGTCGTATTGTTCCAGCCCATGCGTAGTTGCTTAAGGTTGTTTGTGCTGTCAGAGAGAATCAACTGCGTGTTTGTGTTCCGGTCCGGTGAACTTGATAACACTTGAAGTTTTCCCGAAGGACTCGCCGTGCCAACACCGACATTGCCGGCAGCGGAAATGTCTATGCTGCTGGTCGGCGCGCCCGGCCGGATGCGGAAGGGCAGGCGAGAGCCCCCGGTCACATCGCGAACAAAAAAGTTCGCTTCATTACCGGCGATGTCCCAGGTCTGCGCAGTGAAACCGCCGGCACTTGTTTGTTCAAGCCGATGGGCCGGCGTGTCGCTAGTCGTAATGTGCAGATCCAAAATCGGAGTGGCCGTCCTTAATCCAACCTTGCCGTTGCTACCGACCTTGAGCGAGTTCGCCGGGGCGCCGGCGTCGACTTCAAAAACAACCGTTCCAGTTTCAGAATTGCCGGTCGCTCCCTGGTCCACGAAACCCAGAAAACTCGCACCGCCATTAGCGGAACTGTTCGCTCGAATCTGCCAGTTATTGGTGGGGAAGCCGGCCCCGGTGCTGGTGTCGTCAAATTGAATTCGTGTGTTGTTCTCTTTGAGTCGGATGGTGTCGAAGCCAAAGACTTCGTTGTTAACGCAGTCAAGACCGATGCAGGCGCTGCCCTGAACGATTAGATCGTCGGGAATTACCTGATCAGGCATGGCGGTCGAGAGCGGATGATGCAACTCGCTTTTGGCGAAGGCCTTCTCGATCGACGCCGTGAGATGTTGCTGCGAAGTGGCCTTACTGAGAGATCGTTGCTTTTCTTCCGCGGCTCCGGCGACCACGACTGACCCATTCACGACTGCAAAGCTTCCTGATTGAACGAGGTTTGCGAGCCCCGGTCGTTTGCGCGCGGCCCGCACCGCCTCCGCCTCATCGTCCTTGCCGCGGGCTGCTGCTAACTCCTCTTTTGCGGCGGCTGTGAGCACGGGAGTCAATCGCAGTTCATAAGTATATTGCCCGTCAGGCATTTTATTTCCGTCTTTGTCCGCGAGGTTGAAGTCGGCCGGTGCACCCGAGCGAAACTCCTTTCGGAAAACGCGGCCATCCGGGGCGGAGATGGTCAAGGTCAGGCCGGCGTTGGGGGCGGCCACGTCCCACCGGACGCTGGCCCCCGCGCCGCTCACCGTGGCCAGTTTATTTCCCTCCATCGCTTGCCCGCTAACAGAAACGTAAAGGCAGGCGACGACGAACAACGTGCAGATCATCGGGATTAAGCTTTTTGGATTTTTCATTTCAAGGCTCCTTATTCGGCTTGATGGCCAAGCAATATCAAGGGTGAAAAGTCCTCGCTTTCCTAAAAGGGACATAGAAAGGGGACTTGCATGGAAAGGACTTTTGAGGAGTTTGTGTATAACAGTGCTTTCGAGAGGTGTCAAGAAAACTGAGGGACCGTGGACTAGGAGGAGGTAGTCGATTCAGCTCGCTTGCTTGCGCAAACCTAAGGCGAGATAAACGACGATCGCGAGATTCACAACAATGACAAATATTTTCATGGCGCTAAAATGCCGAATCAACTCATAGACTTCGAGGGGAACAAACGAACTCGTTACGATAATAGTAAAATACTCGGCCCATCGCTTACG
>JANLYZ010000485.1:0-2729 GCA_031365905.1 Chloracidobacterium sp.
TCCAGCGCTTTCTCCGCCATCTTCTTGTAGGAGCGGAGACTGGCGATGGAGTCTTCAAGATAGTGTGTGGCTAATGATCCGTTCATGATTTTCAACCTGCGAAGCAGGTGCAAGCATAAAGCCTGGGGCGTAAGCCCCAGGTTAACCATAAGGCGTTGACCATGAGCCCGTGAAACGGGCGAAAGCACTTGCGGGGTTGCGAGCAGTTGTTAGCGACAACTGCCAATTACGAACGCATCTTCCGAAGTTTGAATTTAGGATCGGGTCGCTACCGCTCCCCGTTCTGCAACTGCTGTCGCTCGCTTCGCGAGCTCACGTTTCTCATCGGCAATCTACCTGGGGCTTACGCCCCAGGCTTTATGCTGTCGCCGGCTTCTCCGGCTGGTCATTTCAACTTGGCTAGTATCGTGCTCGCGATGCTTTCACGCTTAACGCTCGCTTGTTCGCCTGATCGTAAATCCTTGATTGCAACTTCGCCCCGCGACAGTTCATCGTAACCAACAACAGTAACGAAAGGGATACCGCGTGCTGAAGCATACTTGAATTGCTTGCCAATCTTATCTGCTTCGGGATAGAGATCGACGCGCAAACCTTGGCTCCGCAGCTCAGTCGCGAGCGCCAACGACGCACCAAACGAAGCTTCATCCCAGATTGTCACCATCACATCCGCGGGCGACGACACGAGCGCTTCCGGAAACATCTTGCGTTCAGTCATCACGACAATGATTCTTTCGAGCCCGAGCGACAAACCGCACGCAGGCACGTCGTCCCCGAGAAACATGCCGACGAGATTATCGTAACGACCGCCGCCGCCAAGACTGCCGATTCCGCTGACACTGATCTCCATGATCGCGCCAGTGTAGTACGACAAACCACGCGCCAGGCTCGGATCAATTTCGATTCGCGCGCCAATTCCCTCAGCTTCCGCAAACTTCAAAATCGAACGCAGCTCGCCAACGCCTCGCCCACCCGGTTCATTCTCGCCAACAAACTCAACTAGTCGGCCCAGGATTGCCGCGTTCAACGCCTCGCGTTTTTGCGCTGTATCTTCCCCGGATGCAACTTCCGCAGCGTGATCCAATGACCTTAATTCACCGAAGAAGTCCAGCAGCTTAGCTCCTGCCGCCGTTTCGATGCCACGCTCGCCAAATTCTTTCTCCACCCCCGCGCGGCCGATCTTGTCCAGCTTGTCGAGCGCCACGAGCGCCGCGTCATGCTTGTCGCCTCCTACTCCGGCAGCCTGCAACACGCCGGTTAAGGCATGACGATGATTTACCCTGACGGAAAAATCATTGAAGCCAAGCTTCGTCAACACTTCGCTCGCCGCCGCGCAAATCTCTGCTTCGACCAACATCGATCGGGAACCAAGAATATCCACGTCACACTGGTAAAACTCACGAAACCTGCCGCGCGCCGGACGATCGGCACGCCACACTGGCTGAATCTGGTAACGCTTGAAAAACTTCGGCAGCTCGTTTTGGTATTGAGCCACTACGCGCGCGAGTGGAACAGTCAAATCGTAACGAAGTGCTAAATCAGCTTCGCCGGTTTTTTCGTGTTCGCCGCGCTTGAGTATTTTGAAGATGAGTTGGTTCCCTTCTTCGCCATACTTGCCCATGAGCGTTTCGATGTTCTCAACGGCAGGAGTTTCGAGCGGCTCGAAACCGTAGCGTTCGTACACTTCCTTAATGACGCCGATGACGTATTCACGCCGTCGCACATCCGCGGGGAGAAAATCGCGCATGCCGCGCGCCGGCTGTGTTTTAGCTGATCCCATTATTTGAAAACGGAAAATCCGGCGTAGACAACGAACTGATTAAGGCCCCGATTGGATCCTCCGGAAAGATTTCCGTTCGAGATATGATGGAAGCGCACACCTATTGTCGCGGCCCGTTTCTCAGAAGTGAATATCCGTAAACCCGCTCCTGTTTCGCCGACGAAGGCGAACTTACCGGCGTCAGGCAAAGGAACGGACTGATTGAAAATCAGACCGCCGCCATTAACATGAATGAAAGGATGCACGCGTGAACCGTTGGCAAAGTCGAGCTGTAGGCCGAGCGGCGTTAATCCTCCACCATATGCCGTTTCGCGCTTGAAGGTTGTGACCGGCCCGACCCTGGTTACCGCAGCGATGTTTCCGGTTGCCACCGCCAGGGGAATAGCGTCAAAGGTATACTGCAAGGCCATGCTGTTGTTTGCGGCTAGAGTTCTTCCATAATGAAAAGCTGCGATGAGGAACCGCCGATCGCGCGCCTCGTCTTTGTGCAGTCCACCGAAGATGGTGGTCGCAGCGAACGAGCCTCCACCCCAGAAACCAAACTCGTTATCGCCTTTGCGCAGAGTGTACGGTTCAATGATTGTATTCGGGAGCGCCGGCGATGAAGTAACTGCTGCTGAGTTCTCACCGGCAGCAACGCTGGAATCAGCCTGGGCGTTTGCGGAGACTGCGATCCCAAAAATTAGAAAACAACAGACGATTACATATCGGAAGCAGTATGCCTTCGTTGGGCAAGACTTTTGAGTCATTGGTCTAAGATTCCTTCAAATAGAGTTTCGTAAATTCGACGTAGTTCATCCAAAAGGCATTGAGGCCTTCTACTTCTTCCTCTGTCAACGGGCGCTTCACGCGTCCAGGAGCGCCCATCACCAAAGAACGCGGTGGAATGATCGTACCGGGCGAGATCAATGAACCAGCCGCAACGAGGGACTGCGCACCGACGCGCGCGTCG
>JANLYZ010000022.1:0-14769 GCA_031365905.1 Chloracidobacterium sp.
GCCGCCAGGAAACTCTATGGCCATCTCGCTCGATTCCAATTCCGTTACCAAACCTTCCACGCTGGCGAGGGATGGTGAGGCTCTCTACAACACCCAGTTAAGAGCGGAGCTCGAGCCCAAGCATTCCGGTGAGTTTGTCGCCATTGAACCGTTATCTCGGCGCTATTTTCTTGGACCGACCGCAACAGCCGCCCTTGTTACCGCTCGCAATACAATGCCTGAAAGGCAGTTTTTTCTCACCCGCCTAGGTAGAAACTCCGCTCATAAGATCGGCGGCCATGGCGCTCGAATCAGGTAGAGTCAATTCTTATAAAGAAGCGCTGGTACTCGTGCGTTTTTCCGAGGGCGCGGCAATCGAGTGCGTGATAGATACTGGGTTTGATGGTGGACTTGTTTTACCGCGAGCTTTGGTATCACAAATTCAAATCGCTACTATCGGGGAGTTTGATTGCGCGAAAAGCAAAGACGAAAAGGCGAGTTGGCGGTTTTGTTGCTTACGTTCTCAGTCGATTTCGAACGCAGCTTCCTGGCTCGCATAGGCTTTCGCGCTGAGGTCGATCACGGTCACGCGAATGCGATAGCGGCCTTTGGCTAAAGAGGCGAGATTGAGTTCACCGGCGTAAAGGATGCGCGCCGGGTCATCGACGTCTTTGGTTTCGACTACAAAGGTTGGCGTTGACACAACTGTCTGGTTGCCACGAAAGAGATCGACGCGCGCATTAAGCTGTGGAGACTGGCCACCTGTGCCGCGCCCCGCATTGTAGATAAAGGTCAGAAAGCGCAGGCGTGAGCCATGAAGAAAACGCCGGTCGATCTTCAACTGCGCCTTTTGAAATTGACCCGCATCCCGCCCGGCAGTATTGGTCAACTCACGTTCACCAATTAACAAGCTGCTGAGCGCCAAACGATGCGCTGCGAGGTCGGGAACCTTCACCCACTGCATCGCCATTCCTGTCAGCCCTTCTGAGTCTCGCGCCGCCACGCGCACCTGATAGAGTCCCGGCTTGACGTCCACTTGATCAAGAAACGTGATGTGCTGAATCTCCGCGTTCCCGGGTTCGGGTCGCAACGTGTTTACAAAACTGCCGGCTATTTTCCCTGACTCGTTGTAAACGACGCCGCCAACATCGATCGTCGCCGCGGCGCCGCGCGAGGTGGCCTTTCTATTCTCCACTTGCATCAGAATCGACAAGCTGGCGCCACGACCGGGCACATCGAGATAGTTGGCCGTGAGATACGTGGGTAACGAGCGGTTGTTAAGTCTTCCCTGAATGGCCGCAGCCAAGTCCGCGACTGGGAAAGTTTCCGTAGCTTTTGGTTTCTCAACGCTGGCGCGCACGACCGGCGCCGGCTGTTCGTCGTTGAAGAAGCCGCGTTGTAAAAGCACGGAGAGGTCGGCACGCCCCTTCACGCTCACTTCGATGCGATGAAATTGTTTTCCCTGGAGCGCTTCGGTTTGCGGTCGCCAGGCGAGCAGGTAGTAATCGTTTGATTCACGCAGGGCGCGCTTCACACTTTGGTTGAGATCATTCCGGTTGAGCAACGCCTTCCCGCCGGTGTCAGCAGCCAATTCCGTCAGCGGGTCCTGCACTGCGATGTCTGCGCCGGTAACACTTCCGGTGCCCACGCCGGGAATGAGTATGACGTCGGCGCTGGCGTCGGGAAAGGTTGTGTTCAAGCCGCTCGCCTGAATTGTGTAGACGACTGCGCCGGCGCGCACCGCGGCGTCGGTAATGCGCTGGAGCCGGTCACGAATACCGGGATTCTGACTGTTAATCAGAAAACCATCGGAGACGAACACAAACAGCTTGCGTCCCGGTGCTGCTGATGAAGAGCGCAGGGCGCTGCTCAACCCCGCCAGTGTTTGTACCGCGACTAGATCAGACTGTTTTATCAAACGGCTGGCGCGACTGCGGGTCATGCGTTCAGCGGCATCGCGCGCAGCTTGCGGGTTTTGCCGCGCCAGGGCTGCGAGCATATCGTTCAGCAAAACGGCTTCGAAATATTCGAGAACCTGGGCGTCGTTTCGCTCGATAGCGAGGGCTTGAAAGATCGTCATCCGCGGACGATCAGTATCAAGGAAATTTTGGGGACGATATTTCAGATGCTCAATTGCTGCGCGCAGCACATCTTTGTCGCTCGACAACTGCTGCAAAAACCCTATCTGTCCGCTGGCCGAAGCAATAACAGCCTGATCGTCTTCGCTCATTTCCTGTTCTACATAGTTTGTAAGCATCTTTCGTGTGCGCGAGACGCTCTCAGAGGAAAGATGCAGGTCGTCGATGAAGAACAGAACCGTGCGCGCGGCATCTTCCGGCGAGGACGTGTTGTTGCCTGCTGAGTTTGATTTACTTGACTGGGCGGAGATGCCATTACTGACGCGATCAAAAAACTGGATTGGTTGCAGCTTGCCGTCAATGCGGAGTTCGAAGTCTTCGGATTTAAGGTTGTCAACAAACTTGCCGTGCTTGTCGAAAACGGCGACGCCTGTCTGTACCAGGTCAGTGCGAATGCGCACGACATCGTCCGTGGGTTCCTGAGCCTGCTCGTCAAGTTTTCGTTCCAGACCCGCGGAACTCGTCGGCTTCTGTTTCTGCGCTTGCGCAATGTTTATCGGACAGAGAAGTAGGAGCAGGACTGAGGCCACGATTGCCAGTGGGATTCGCTTGGCAATTTCGACGCTCTGCAAAAGAAACATTTCACGCATTTTAACTTCCGGGGTTTGGGAAAAGTTCTTGTCTGATGAGAGCACAGCGTTCGGGGTTTCCCCAAGGAGGGTAGTCTCCGATCAGAAGCGTCCAATGCAGAACCGGGAGCGACCGGATACAAGCTCAACCTGCAGTAGGACAAGCCTAAAGCACTTAGTTCGCTAATGAGTGCTGGGATCCGGTCGCTCCCGGTTCTGCAATCAGGATGTCTGGCCTACTCGAATCTAAGCGCCTCGATCGGGTTCAGGCGCGCAGCCTTCCACGCCGGCCACAAGCCAAACGTAAGCCCCAAACCCACCGAGACGACGAAACCAACTACCGGCGCCCAGAGTGGAATATGGGTCGGCATGACGATTTGAATCAGGAGCGCAATCGCGCAGCCGAAGATGATTCCGAGCAAGCCGCCCAGTCCGGTCAAAGTTGCGGCCTCAATCAGAAACTGCACGATGATGTCGCGCCGGCGCGCGCCGATCGCCTTGCGCACGCCAATCTCCCGCGTGCGCTCAGTCACGGAGACGAGCATGATGTTCATCACGCCAATCCCGCCGATCAAAAGGCCGACGCTGGAGATCGCGACCATCAACGCAAAGACGCCACCGGTGATCGCGCCAAACTGCGACAGGATTTGTTCCGAAGTTGAAATGCCGAAATTGTCGGCGGCGCCGAACGCCACTTTCCGGCGGCGACGCAGGAGTTCCCGAATTTCTTCAACCGCTTCGTTCATCGCGCCTGGCCGAGCCTGCGCCAGAACGAAATTGTCGTTCACTTCCGGATAGAGTTTCCGCAAAGTGAGATATGGCATGTAGGCGGCTTTATTTTCATTGTTGGGATCTTCAGCGCCGGTCAGGAAAATTTCACGCTCTGCTAATACGCCAACCACCGTGTAGGTTCGGCCGTTAATTGTCACCGGTTGATCTAGCGCGTTGCTGAAGGGGAAGAGTGTGTTGGCAACGTCGTGACCAATAACGAGCACATTGGCGTGACGCGCGTTTTCTTCGTCGGTAAAGTAGCGGCCTTCACCGAGATTGGTTACGCCCATCTTGAAATACGAGGGCGATGCCCCTTGAACCGCTGCGTTGGTCATTTCGATGTCGCGATAGCGCACGTTTACGCGCTGCGTGAACGGCCCGCCGAAAAAGTTTACCGGCGACATAAATGCAGCCGCATAAGGAACTGATGGACACTCGGCAGTGATGGCGAGCATGTCTTCGTAACTGAGCGGCTTTCGCATGCGCTCTTCCTGCGTGGGATTGAAGTTGAAGCCGGGGTCGAAGCGATAGATGTAGATCGAGTTAGTGCCAAACGATTCGATCTCTTTGGAGACGCGGTCGTCGATTCCGGAAACGAAGGCGGCGATTACAATCACGGTCATGGTGCCGATGACGACGCCGAGAATAGTCAACAGCGAACGAAGCTTGTGCTGCCAAAGCGTGTCAAGCCCCATGCGTAAATTCTCAAATATATTGCTGCTAAATAGGTTCATTGCAAATTGACAGGATTAACAGGATTGACACGATGATGGAGAAACCGTAAAGGCCAGCACGAGGTTCTTCCCAAATCTTGTCAATCCTGTAAATCATGTCCATTCTTATCCGCGATTCATTCCGCTCTTAAGGCTTCGATCGGATCCAAACCTGCCGCGCGCCAGGCGGGATACACGCCCGAGATCAAGCCCACGCTTCCAGAAACCACCAACGCGGCCGTAACCGCGAAGAGCGGCAAGACGGTGGGCACGGGCGTCAGTGTCGCCACCAGTTTCGCGATCGCGTAGGCGATGGTGATCCCGATAGCGCCGCCCAATAACGAAAGCATTGTCGACTCAGCCAGAAACTGTTTGAGAATATCGCTGCGCCGCGCGCCGAGACTCTTGCGGATGCCGATCTCTTTCGTGCGCTCCGTAACGGAGACAAGCATGATGTTCATGATCACGATTCCGCCCACCACGAGTGAGATCGAAGTTATGCCAATGGCGGCGATTTGAATCGTGCCGAAGATCTTATCGCGCAGTTCATTGATCGCGCTGGGCGTGATAATCCCAAAGTTGTCTTTCTCGTTTGGGCCCAACTTGCGACGAACGCGCATCACGACGCGAGCTTCTTCCACGGCGTCTTCGTACGTCTGTTCGCTGCTTGACGTGACGCTGAGGTTTATTGAACGACGCGCGCCGTAGCTTGCGAGGAACGTTGAGAGCGGCATGGAGACATACATGTCCTGCGGTTGTCCGAAGACTGAGCCTTTAGCTGCGCCCACGCCAATAACTTCAAACACGCGGCCGTCGATGTGAATGCTTTGGCCCAAGGGGCTCACGGTCGGAAACAACTTGTCGGCCACGTCGGCGCCAATAAACGTCACGTTGCGCCGGCTTTCTTCTTCGCCCTTAGTGAAGTAGCGACCCTCGCCGGTTTCAATACGTTCAATCTCGGCGATGTTCGGTGTGGTCGCGCTGATGTGCACGCGCGCGAGATTTGTCGAACCAAACTTAACGTCGCCGGTCACATCTTCCTGACCTCCGACGTCCTGAATTGAGCCGCCGTGCGCGAGCAGCGCGGCAGCGTCGTCGAGAGTAATGTCCTTGTTGCGTCTGCGCGCCGCATTCAAGGCTTCGACGCTCGCGAAGTCTTCGATGGAGTACTTGCTGATTGAGAAAGCGTTCGTGCCGATGTTTGCGATCTTCTCGTCGACGTAGTTATTGAAGCCCTCGATCAGCGACACCACGACGATCACTGTGGCGACGCCGAAGATGACGCCGAGCAAAGTGAGAAACGACCGCAGCTTATGACCGAGGATTGCGGCGACAGCGAGTTTGAGAGCTTCGAGAAAAGGCATGTGACTTTGCCGCGTAGCGGCAGAATGAATTTAGCCCGGCGTTTCAACGCCGGGAAGGGTCATGGGTAAGCACGCTCGTCGCGTAGCGACGCCTGAAATTAAGATTCAACCGTCGCTACGCGACGAAGAATCTAACTCGACATTGTTTTCCCGGCGTTGAAACGCCGGGCTAAACTCATGCCGACGCTACGCGTCGAAGTCTTTTTTCAAGAATTCGCTAATCTCTTACGGACAGGCCGGACTGAGGTTTCATTACAACAGCGTGGACGCCGCAAAGCCAGCAAAGACTAGCGCCGCTTCGGTTGTTTCGTCCGCTTCTTCTCGGGAGTGTCCAATGCTGTCCGCACTTTTTTGGGAAGCTTTTCCAGCACCATTTGATAGGCGTTTGTCAGCAGCGGTTTCAGTTCGCGATCCGGCAGAGCATCGAAGCGTTCGAGGCCTACCCAATGATGGCGGGCCATGTAAGGCGCGGGAATGATGCTCTCCTGCTCGACCAGTTCGGCAAATTTTTCGGGCGTACACTTAAACGAAAGCGCCACGCCATGACTCGGCTCGAGCGCCGCCACTGCAAACATCTTTTCACCGACGCGAAACAGCAGGTCGTTGCCCCACTGAACTTTTTCGTCAGCGTGTGGTAGCGATAAGCAAAACTGGCGAACCGATTCGGTGTCCATAAGGCGCGTGAATAGTAAGCGGGTCAATAGTGAATAGTAAATATTTAGCGAGGGCCGGATAGAGTCACTCTTTCGGTCTTCTCGTCCCAGCGCCAAACGTTGGTGTTCGTACTTCCTGAAAGGTGCACGCCGCCAAGCCACAGATCGATGCCGTTTAAGGCAACAAAATCAGCCTCGCCTTTTAATGTTGATTCGCCCAACCACGTCAACGCGAACCTGGCGTTGCGAACAACTTCGGAGGTCAGTATCTGCTCCTCCAAATCTTCGTCATCCACACCCGCCACTGTTAGCAACGGGGCGCGAGCCGCGCACATTCGTCGCAGGGCGAGCCAAAACTGCGCATCACCCAACCCATAAACAGGTTCGGCGTCTCCGAATTTCGAAAATAGATCACTAAAACTATTGAAGCCTTGAGAGGTGAGTTCGAGGGCGCGGTTCTCGATACGACTCAACCCATTCTTCGTCGAAGGGAAGCGCTCGAGATGTGCGCGTAGCGCGACGCCCAGAAAAAGCAGAGCCGAGGTGTCGCCCTGCAAAAGCCTTTCGATATCAGTTGGGTTGGGTGAACAGTAATTTTCCCACGCCGCTGTCGCTATTGCGATTTGCGCTGGCGTTAACCGCTGTCGTTTGGGAAACAAGGACGCGAGTTCATCAGGCATCAACTCGCCCAGGCCGCGAAAATTTTCTTTACCGGGAAATTCGCCGATGGAGATCAGGCTCAGCGTTGTCTTACCGAGATCGCGGCGCGAAAACCAGTCGAGCAGGTAGATCAAATGCAGTTGGCAGAAAAGGTCGTGCTCAAACCACAAGACAACTTCATCGTGTTCTGAAAAAGAGCCGAGCGTTTCCTCCTGGCTCAACAAGCCTTGCTCACACTTTTTCGTGGCGACACCGTACGCCTCGGACAAATGAGTTGAGCGCACGCGTCGCCACGCGTTATCCGACAAACCACTTGGTGTCGGGCCGGTAATTAGAGACTCACGAAAGGCAACGTGCTCACCCGGCAGCGATGAGCGCTTCGCTGTGTCTGCTGAGGAGTCGCCGTTGTGAAGGTGCAGCATGAATCAAATCGGAATACTCGAATGGCAATATCGAAGGGTAGGAAAACGATCTTGAAACTATTTGAGCGACCTTGGAATCACGCGCAAGAAACTGAAATTACCGCTTTGGCTTTCTGACCGCCGCAAGAAACGCGATTCCGGCTCCTGCAGCAAAAAGTATGATGCCTTCTGCCACATTACGCGTGTTGGGAAGCTGTCGTATGGCTTCATTGGAAATCACAACCGCAGCACTTGGTTCAACAAAGAATGCGCGGTAAGCAATCACGCCGCCGATAGCGGCGAGCACGATCCCGAGAATGATGGCTATTGCTCTTAACATGTAAGACAGGCATCGTGCCTGTCGATTTCATAGCAGAAGCAACAGTGGGTCAGACAAGAATGTCTGTCCTACTTTCCCTTAAACTCCGGCTTTCGTTTTTCCAGAAACGCGCTGACGCCTTCGTTCTTGTCCTCCGTCGAGAAGCACAACGCAAACAAATCTACTTCCCGTCTGAGTCCTTCATCGAGATTGGAGCGGGAAGCGAGTTTGACTGCTTCCTTCGCCAGGCTTAGCGCAATCGGGCTCTTCGCGGCCATGCGGTTCGCGATCTCCATTGTCTTCGCTTCCAGTTGATCGGCGGGCACTACCATGTTCACCAGACCAATTGCATAGGCGCTCTGCGCGTCGATGATGTCGCCCGTCAGAATCAGTTCCATCGCCTTGCCTTCGCCGACGAGCCTCGTCAAACGTTGCGTGCCGCCGCCGCCGGGAATAATCCCGAGATTGATTTCCGGCTGGCCAAGTGAGGCAGTCTCGCTGGCAATGCGCAAATCGCAGGCAAGCGCCAACTCACAACCACCGCCGAGGCAGTAGCCGTTGATCATCGCGATGATCGGCTTCGGAAACGTATCGATGGCGGTGAAGAGCGAACGCGCGGTCATCACATCGCGCTGCATCATCGCCGTGCGTCCGGCAAACTCCGCAATGTCCGCTCCGGCGATGAAGGCTTTGTCGCCCGCGCCGGTGATGACGACCACTCCGACCGACGCATCGTCGCGCAATTCTTCCAGCAGCGCGGCGCCTTCTTCACGCGTTTTGATGTTGAGTGCGTTTCGTTTGTCAGGACGATTGATTGTGATCAGGGCGACGCGATCGCGGCGTTCGACGAAGAGCGTCTCATAAGCTTGCGGCATTGCTTGCGACATCTATTTTGTTCTCCGAAAAGTTAATGGTGGTTTGCAAAAGAATCCTAAGGGTTGCGCTCGCAATCGTCAAAGCAAAGGGCTGAACCGGCGGCGATTTTCAGGCAACGTTCACGCAATTCCAAACGCCAATTCTCGACTTGAAGATCACGGGCACAAGGAACGTTTACTATCTGACGAGTTGTTTGAATTACTCGAGGGTGTTCAGAGCAGAATCAGGTGAAGTTTGACTAGCGCGGCGTGGCGGCCTCGATCATTTCGGCGGACGCATTTTCCAGGTGCGTAACTACTTCCGGACAACGAAAACAAGCCGCTTTGCCTTCCTGTTGGTACCAGCGACATTCAGGCCGAATACTACATGGAGGTAGAGACTCCACGGCCAGGGGCAGGATCTGCACGATGCGCGTTGCCAATTGACAGTCCTGGCCGTCGAAGTGTGCGCACTTCCGTTCCTCGCAGCGCGCCGCAAAACGAAAAATGTTTCGCGGATCAACCTCGCGCGTGAGCGAAAGTAATTGCGGCGTGACCGGTTGCGGCTTCTCGACCCAAGCAAGTCGCCGCCCTTCGGGCGTATCGTTCAACACACCCAAAATCACGCTGCCTTCCATGTCTGGCTGCGCACTCGGACACATCAACGGTTTCCGAGCCCCGCCAATTTTACTTTCGCTCATGATGCGTACAGTTAGCCGTTGAACTCCCGCGGTGGGATGAAGATGAAGCCCATAGTGGTGATGCCGCCGTCACTGAACACTTTCGGTGTCAACTTGGCGCCGGTAGCGCCTTGCACCTGTTTAGTGATATCGCGAGCAATAGCAGTCGCATCTTTTGCCGCCAGACCTTTGGGTGCGATCTTGCCCACGATGATGCCGCCTGGGAATTTCTTCCCAGCACTGGCTTGGACAGCCCTCTCAATCGCACTGCCAAGGTCCTCGAGTTTAATTGTCTTTACTTTGGTTGTAGCCACGGTATGTTGCCTCCAATTTAATGTATCGGCCCAGGAGTACGTGTCGGAAGGGCCGAGGTGCCCAGCACTTTATGCTCGCTGCCGTGTCACTGTCAACGAAAAAACTTTTTCAATTCAGTGTCAAATCCTCTTCCATAATAAACAAGGGGTGGTGATCGGCCACGGCTCCAGGAATAGTCATTTGGAGGGCGGCGGCAAGCGTAACGCGATGCTGCTTCGATTGGCTGAACATAGGATCCTGGAATCCAAAGCGGTGTCGCGCTACGCTTGCCGCCGCACTCCAAATCCAAATCTGTTTCCGCCGATCAAGGCCGGACGGTAACGTCATAGCCCTGTCTTAAATCCAGCACAAATTTTTCCCACTTCGTTTTGAACGCATCCATATCAGCTTCGCCCAGGATTTTCTGCAGGGTTTGATAGCCACCGGGATCTTCTTTTTGATGCCCGTGAAACTCCTGGTAGAACTTCACCAGCACGCCCTTCTCCTGTAGGTAATAACAAAGGTAACGCGCCTCCGCGTAGTTTGTACCCTTGTCTTCGTTATAGAAAGCGTTTGCGTCCATCGCCGTCAAATCTTTGAACGAGGGCACCTGTTTGGCTTGGATGGCCCGCTGCAGTCCGGGCAAACGCCAATTAGTAAAGCCGTGGATATGTCCTTCCGCGTCGCCACACTGTTCATAGAGTGAACCCATGCCTTCATTGAGCCACGGCGGGCAGGCCGGAAAGTTTGCTTCCATAAACGGATGCACAATTTCGTGCACCAACGTCCCGCCGCCGGTTTCGATATTCATGATCAAGGCCTGGTGCGCGCTCGAGTAGTAGCCGTAGGGCGTGGTCGGTGTTTCACCAAACAAGAGCTGCGCGTGTTTCTCATAAGACGCGGCATCCTTAAACAGGAAGATGTCGAGAATTTCTTTCGGGTCGTTGGGAAAGAAGTCCTGCTTGAGTCGCGCAACTGCCCACTTCACCGTCCCCTCGGCGCGCTCCTCGACAGTTGATTTACTTTCATCACCGATTACTACAAAAGGCCGCTGGATAACAAAAGAGAACTCGGCCGGCCCGCGCCGATCCGAGCTGGTCACTTTCTTTCTAATCTCGGCCTTGAGCTGCGCTACGTGTCGCGAGTAGTCGGCGTCGGTAAAGGTCGTGGCGGTGGTGATTCGCGCTGGAGGAGTCGGCGAAGCAGTTGGAAGTCCGCCGGGGTTTTGCGAATTGGCCTGAACATTCGACGCCAGTGGCAACTTGCCGGCGCCGCTCCACTGACAGGCAACGAGCAGAAACAGCGAGAGGGGCATAAGGATTCGAATTCGCACCGGCTGATACCTCCTGAGGATGTTTTTCCGCTTGGCGCTCACTATGATTCCGTCCGCCGCTCTCGGGTGCGCTTTCCCTTTTTCCCCGTTCCCCTTTTTCCCTTTCAACTCTTGCTGATACTCTAAGAAGAAAGCCATTGACCGACCAACCACTACAAAACGAATTGCTGCTTACGCAACTGCTCGACGCCAGCGTCGAGGGCTTGCTGGCTTTTGATCGCGAGTGTCGTTACCTCGCCTGGAACGAAGGCATGGAACGAATCGCCGGGCTCAAGCGCGAAGACGTGCTCGGCAAGTGTGCCTTCGATCTGTTTCCCTTTCTGAAGGAGACGGGCGAAGATCAATATTTCTATGCGGCACTGGCGGGAGAAGCCGCGACCTCGCCCAACAAGCCTTACGCCGTGCCGGAAACTAACCGGGCCGGATTCTTCAAAGCCTTTTACTCGCCACTCTACGATCAGCAAAACAAGATCGTGGGCGGCATTGCCGTCGTCCACGACATCACCGAGCGCAAACGCGTCGCAGAAGCGGCGCAGGAAACTCATCAGCGTTTGACCTTTCACGTTGAGAATTCGCCGCTCGCCGTAATTGAATGGGACGCGGACTTTCGTGTGTCGCGCTGGTCGGCTTCGGCGGAGCGGCTCTTCGGTTGGCAGGCTGAAGAGGTGATCGGCAAACACGTCCGCGATTGGCAATTCGTTTTTCCTGAAGACGCTGACGCGGTCGCGCAGGTAACCAACCGGCAACGCGTGGGAGCTGAACTTCACGGCGTACAGCACAATCGCAACTATACAAAAGACGGCTCGGTGCTCTATTGCGAGTGGTACAACTCGGTCTTGCACGACGAGACCGGCGGACTCATCTCCGTGCTCTCGCTCGTGCTCGATGTCACTGCCCGGAAAAACGCCGAAGAGGAACGCTCCGCCTTGCTCGCCCTGGAACGCGAACTGCGCCAGCGGGCCGAAGAAGCAGATCGGTTGAAGGATGAGTTTCTCGCCACGCTGTCGCATGAACTGCGCACGCCGCTGACATCAATCCTCGGTTGGGCCATGCTGATCAGAAGTGGCGAAGTAGATCGCGCCGAGAATCTCGATCGCGCGCTTGAGATCATCGAACGCAACGCGCGCTCGCAGGCCCGTCTCATCGACGATCTGCTCGACGTCTCGCGCATCATCACCGGCAATCTGCAATTGGATGTGCGGCCCCTCAACGCGGCGCCGATAGTCGAGATCGCGATCGATGCCTTGCGACCAGCGGCTGACGCGAAGGGAATAGAGATCGTGACGGAGCTGGACGACGCGGGCTGCCTCGTGAGCGGCGATCCCAACCGGCTGCGGCAGGTGGTTTGGAACCTGCTGATGAATGGCATTAAGTTTACGCCGCGCGGCGGCCGAGTGAGCCTGCGCCTCGAATGCTTGAACGACGACTCCGGGAGCGCAGGCATCCTGCCTGCTTCTTCGTCCGCCTCTTCCCCCGTTCCCCTCTTACCCTCTTCCCCTTTGCTTTCGTCGCACGTCCGTCTCACGGTCAGCGACACCGGCGACGGCATCACACCGGAGTTTCTGCCTTACGTCTTTCATCGTTTTCGTCAGGAAGAAGGTTCGATTTCACGCAAAGCCGGTGGGCTCGGTTTGGGTTTGGCAGTGGTCCGTCATCTGGTTGAACTACACGGCGGCTCGGTCAACGCGAGGAGCGCCGGACCAGGCAAGGGCTCGACCTTCACCGTCGATCTCCCGCTCGCTACGGATCGGAGAGATAAAGCGGCCAACGAAAAGCCGCAGACGTTTGAACGAAGAAGCACTGACGGCAAGGGCGCCGAAATTCTGGGCAGTGCTATCAGGAGCGGCGCTCGCAAAGACGCGAGCCTTGTGGGTGTGCACCCGCTCGCCGGCGTGCGCGTGTTGCTGGTTGAAGACGACGACGATTCGCGCAACCTGCTCAGCATGGTCCTCAACCGTTTCGGAGCTGAAGTCAGCACGACGTCATCTTCGGCGGAAGCGCTTGATTCGTTTATGCAGAAAACTCCCGACGTGGTTGTCAGCGACATCGGCATGGCGGAAGAAGATGGCTACGAATTGATCCGCAAACTAAGAACACTGCCGCTGCAAGGTTCGCTCCTGCCTTCGTCTTCCGACTCAGCACTCAGCACTCAGCACTCAGCACTTCGTTCACTCGTACCCGCGATTGCATTAACCGGCTACGCGACAGTTAAAGACCGTGACCGTGTGCTCGCCGCCGGCTACCAACTGCACCTCGCCAAACCGGTCGAACCCCAAGAACTCGTGGCTGCCATTCTGAGTCTGCTCGAACCGCGGCTAGCCGCCCCTGGAGAATGAGATGCAACACTTAAAAGCCCGCCTGCTCGGAGTCTTCCTAATTCTTGTTTCGCTTGGCCTTGTTTATTTCAACTGGCGCCAACTCTGGCAAGACGGCACTTACTCTCTGAAGCTTGCGAGCTTTGGGCCCCTCGTAGGCGTTGGTGGAATCTTTGTCCTGATCTTTCCCGCACGCGCAGGTAAGCCCAATACAACTAAAGACAAAGTCCTGGTGCTGTTGGTGTTTGGCATTGGGCTGCTGGCGGGACTCGTCAACTGGTACTTAATGGACCCTGGTTTTTTCGGAAGATAGGTAAACAGTGACCAGTGACCAGTCAGTCCGCATAGCGGACGAATGAAAATAGCCCAGCAGTTTACTGCTGGGATCAGAAACGAAATTACCATTGAGTCCGTGAAGCGGACGGCTGAACTCAACCAAAAAACCTCAGTCGTCCGCTTCACGGACTCTTGGATATTGAGGTTGTATCTGATTCCCAGCAGTAAACTGATGGGCTACTGTCATGCGTCCGCATAGCGGACTATGTTCCCTCGTTTGCGTTGATCTCTGCACTGTATGAGGGCCGGATCTCAGTCAACCTCCCATCCGATCAGCCAATCCAAAAGACTTACACGTTAAAGCCTCTCGGTACACCTGTTGCTATGTCTTCGAGCGAAAGGGAGATACGACAAACATGAAAAATAAATTAAGAGGGATTGGCGGCGCTCTTATGACGCTCGCATTTGTTATTTGCGTATTCGGCGCAGCCAGCTCAACTGCTCAGGCGCAATATCGCAATGATAATGATCAGGACCAGAGGGACAACCGCGACCGTGACAACGGACAGGGTCAGAATCGAAACTGGCGCCGACATCAGCATCGTCACGACGATAATCGGAACAACCGCACCCAGAATTCTGACTGGAGACGCGACCAAGACCAGGATCAGGATCAGGACCGTGACCGTTACGAGGACCAGAACCGAAGAAGCGATGGTCGTTACCGCAACAATGGTAACTATGGTCGCCATCGCGGTTACGGCAACAACCGGAACGGCGATTACAACAACAATAACCAGGCAGAGCTGAATCGTGGTTACCAGGATGGTTTGAACGTGGGCGCGAGTGATGCGCAGCGCGGACAGAACTTCAATCCGCAGCGCTCGCGTTATTATCGGAACGCTTCGTCACAGGCTTTTCGTCAGGGTTTCTTGCAGGGTTATGACCAGGGTTACCAGCAGTATGCGGGTAATGGTCGTAACAATCGTCGGAACAACGGCCGCAACACTGCCGGCAGCATACTCGGCGGAATTTTCGGCCGACCGTGAACTGCAAGTAGGCAGTAGGCAGGAACACAGAGTGAGGCCTCCCGTTTGATTGTTCGACGGGAGGCTCTTCTTGTTTGAGCGTCCAGCCGCGCGGCATTTTTGTTTATCTGTCTTCAACTGCGCAGCGGTTGAAAAAAAACCCTCCCGTTGATGAACCAAACGGGAGGGTCTACTGCTTCCTGCCTTCTGCTTCCTGCCTACTGCTTCCTGCCTACTGCCTACCCCTTGTCGTAAACCGCAACAGCTCTGGACCGCTTGCCCTTGGCATCGGTTGCTCTGGTGGTAACAGTGCGCATCTTTCCATTCGCCGACACGACTATTGTCCCGCTCACAGTAACCTGGCCGCCCTTCTTTCCGGTTAGCTGGAGCGTACGGCTGCTGAGCGTCTTATAGCAGCGCTC
>JANLYZ010000036.1:0-1891 GCA_031365905.1 Chloracidobacterium sp.
GAAATAGAGACCGCGCACGTTCCAGACAAACAACACGCCGTCGGTTGTCTTGATTGTCGTCCAACCATCTTCCTGCTGGGACGAAGTAGGGACTACGGGACGCGTGGTCCGCGACCAGGCATTGGTTGGTTCTACCAAAGAATTGCCTGCGAGTAGCAAGGCGACTGTCAGGACCACCCGCGCCGCAATTACTTTAATCGGACGCGATGAATTCGTGAGTAGCATAAGCGAACTCCGAAAGTTACTTGCGCGAAAAATATTTGACTAGCGCTTCCTGATACGCAGCAATACCGTTTGGAACTTTTGCCACATCAATCTTATTGCCGGCCAGTACCTCGCGGCCTTTCATGCCATAAACGGGCTTGTTGATGTTGTTATCCGGATTAAGGCCGAAACTCTTCCAGAAGCTTTTCCCAAAAGCCGTTCCGTCGAGTCTCCCGTTGTAATAGGAATAGGCGAGGACTTGCGCGCCCTCCATCTCTTTCCGCTGGTCGTCAGTGATAGCGCCGACCGGCCCGGCGAGAGCCTTCTTTTCGTTTTTCAAGGGCACGCCGCCTTTTTCAAACCAACCCAGCGCGTCCTTGCTCATGAACAACAGGATAACCGCGCTCGCCTCATTCTTGGCGAAGGGATTTCCATAACCGCCGCCGCCAAACGCATAAAACGCCGGCAAGCTCCAGCCGCTCTCCTGCCGAACGCTAATCACGCCGTAGCCCTGGCTGACGGTCGAAAAATACACGGTCTCTTTTCTCACTTTGGGAAACACCGCGACAGCCTCCGCCTTATCAACCAACTCTTTCGGAAAACCACTATCAGGCACAAGCGCCAGCAATGAAATGATTCGTCCCGCGTCACCCGACCGCTCGATCGCGTGGTCCCACTTTCCCTTTTGCGCGAGGGCTGTAGATCCGCCTGGCAGGAACGTCCCTAGCACAAGAGATGCGAAGAAAATTTTCAAGAACATATGAACCTCCCAGACTCGGTTTCAACCAGGAATGGTCGTTGACTCGCGCTCCGGATTATAATCCGAAAACATCACGTTCGCATGCTTTGCCTGGTGCTAATCGTTAATGAATCTCTTCGACGCAATCTTCAAGCAAGCTTCCGCTGAGCGCACAGCCATTCTTTATGAGCAACGCGAGATCAGTTACGCCGAACTGCATGAACAGACGCTGGCGGTCGCGCGCGCGTTGAAAATGCTGGAAGTCGGACGTGGCGATCGGGTGGCTTTGCTGCTCAATGATTCTCCCGAGTTCATTGCGGCGTTCGTTGCTATCTGTTCCCACGGCGCGATTGCGGTGCCGATTAACATGGGTTTGCGGCGCGATGAGCAGCGCGCGATATTGAACGACTGCGCTGCGAGCTTTGCGTTCGTCGAGGAAGATCTTAGCGAGACGTTGTCGGAAGAGACAACCAATCTGCGACATGCTGTGCTCGTTGGTCGAGAAAACAAATCCACCACGGAGACACAGAGTGCACAAAGGGGGCACAGAGAAAACTCACAGGAGACCTCGAGAACGACTCGATTCCTGGTTGAGCTGTTGAGCGCATCGGAGCGACAACCAGAGCTTCAGTTTCCTGATCCGGAAGCGACTCAGCCCGCGTTCATCCTCTACACTTCCGGCAGCACCGGCGAACCGAAAGGCGCAGTTCATCGCCAGTCAGATATCTTCTATACGAATGAAACTTACTGTCGCGAAGTGCTGCGGTTAAGAGAGGGCGACCGGCTGTTCTCATCGTCGCGCCTTCCCTTTGCATATGGTTTAGGAAACGGCTTTACGTTTCCACTGCTGAATGGCTGCACGACGATCCTCTGCCGCGCGAAGCCAACGCCGGAAGTCGTCTTTAAAGTTTTTGCCGACTACAAACCCACGATCTTCTTCGGCGTGCC
>JANLYZ010000071.1:0-7081 GCA_031365905.1 Chloracidobacterium sp.
AGCGCACGCAACAAGGCAGCAAACAAACCGTTGCACTCATAACAAAAACCGCCGCGCCGGCG
Source organism: Chloracidobacterium sp. (assembly GCA_031365905.1). Classification (GTDB taxonomy): domain Bacteria; phylum Acidobacteriota; class Blastocatellia; order Pyrinomonadales; family Pyrinomonadaceae; genus PSRF01. The sequence goes on from JANLYZ010000071.1 coordinate 63, forward strand.
TACGACAATTTTCCTGAATAAGGCTTCGTCTTCGAGCACGATAGGCTCGTTGGCGTGAATGCTGAGATTCTCGAAAGGCACAGCCTGGAGATGCGCGACTTGCAACGCATGCAAGGTCTCAGCGGTAGGAAGCAGTGAGCCGCGGTAGTTGATGCGATCGAGATAGGCGGCAATGTTCAACTATTTTTCTTCCTTCACTCGACGTTGATTTTAATGCGGTAGGCGGCGACGCCTTCGATCGCGCTTTCGTGCATACGCTCCGGTCGCACGTAGAGCCAGTGCTTGGCAAACTCTTCGTCCGTCATGGCTGGCTCACGTTCGCGTTCCTTATTCTTCAGCCAGGCCTCGACCCACTTCCGCAATTCTGAGTCGTTGTTGAGCGCGGTGCGCGCGGCGTGCATGTTGAGAGGTGTGCTCATGTTTTCCTTTCGGTCCCAGGAACTTATGGGCCGCCCGCTTACGCAGGCGGTTCTGACAAAACCTATGACTCCGCCCGCTTACGCAGGCGGTTCTGACAAAACCTATGACTCCGCCCGCTTACGCAGGCGGTTCTGACAGGCAACTTACAACAACAATGTATCTACGCGATGAGCGTGCACCATGTTTTCGCACGGCGACCACGCGAAGACCGTGAAGCGGCCATCCTGTGAAGCGACCAATGCGATCGCATCGCGCTGATCGTGTACGAACTGCGCCGCTGACAAATGTCGCGTGCCGCCATTTTGCGCCGGATGAATCAGGGCCGGACGATCGCCAGCAACAGGTTCGGTTGCCACCATCTCCTCCACCGGCACGCCGCCTTCCGGCCGTCGAATCTTCGCGCCAAATGCCAGCACCTGATACTGGTCATTGATAACCGTTGCCCCGTCGACCGCAGTCAAACCGGCCACAGTGTCGACCGAGCGCCGGACCGCGGCGTCCAACATGTTCTCGTTAGTCTCGTTAACTTCCTGCCGCATCAACTCCGCCAGCGCGGAGAAGGGCGGAGTCACCGAATAGAGAATCGGATGCACGATGGATCGGCGCCAGGCGTCTGTGCCAGCGGGCACGACCAGCAGCGAGCCGCCGTGGCCGTGAGCGCGCATTGAGGCGGCGAGTTGGACGTGCAGATTAAACTTGTGTTCCCACGATCCGGGCGAGGTGAAGGGAAGGAGAGCAGCGAGCAACTCCGGACAGTCTGGCAAACTGGCGCCGTGCTCGTCCACGATCTTTACTTCTTCGCCCTTGAGCACGGCGACGTTCGCAAACTTACCAAAGCCATCGAGGCGACGATGTTTGATTACGAGCAGACCAGGTTCGATAACTTCCAAAACAAAACAATTGCTAGGCACTTTGCGGGTTGCGCCCCAGACGTGTAACTCGCCGCCACCGATTCTGCGCGGCAACGACGCATCACGCGCGACGCCGAGGTGAATTCCCGGCCGCTCAACCGCGGGTCCAAGTTTTGTTAACACGTGGGGATTTAGTGGCAGTGGCCGCTCAAATATCAGCGGCTGCGGTACCTGCTCGTGAGGAAAGAACGCCAGCGAAATTTTTGGGGATCGCCCTTCTTCGCGCCGCAGGCTGGCCCAGAAGGTCGCGTCGATGATTGCTTCAATCGCCGCGCGATCCGGATTCGGCGCGAGCTGCTCCTCGCCGCGCTCGCGAGCTGCCGCGATGTGGTGAGCGAAGTGCGCCTCGATAGCCGAAGCTACGGCGCGGGCCGCCTGGTAAGTGGTTTCGCGGATGTTGGTTATTTCGATCGTCATCAGTACTAATTTCAGTTTTCAATTGTAGTGAGCAACTTTCTGCTGGGACCGCGGGCGTCCCGCCCGCAACGCGCCGCAGGCGCGCAGTCTTTTCGGAATTTGCTTTCCGCAATTCATTTTCGCGCTTCGCGCTCATTGCGGGCGAGACGCCCGCGGTCCCAGCAAATCACTTGGACGATCCTAGTGCATCCTGAACGGGCCGCCGCGCGCCTCTGGTTCCAACTCGAGCCGGGTCGAATCCTGCACCACCTCGTGCATCTCCAAAACGTTTGCCTGTGGAAATGCATCCTTTGGCAGCGTCCCTGACTGCGCATGTCCCTTAACAAACTCATCGGAGCGCACCCAGTTTAGAAAATCCTGACGGCTGTTCCAAAAAGTGAAGACCACGTAAGGCTCGCCTTCGTTGACGGGACGCAGCACGTAGTTAGAAATGAATCCGGGCATCTTGTCGACGAGTCCGGCGCGGTCGCGGAACCTTTGCTCGAACGCGTCGGCATATTCCTGTTTGACGTAGATGCGATTAGCGACAGTGATCATTCGTGTCTCCTCAGTTCTTTGTCCTATGATACACGATGCAGGAATTACGAGTCCTTTTTGGAGTGCGCTGACTTGTCAGCGCTTTGTTAGGTCACGACTTATCACGAGCAGCGCTGCGTCTCTGAAAGGTGCGGCGTCAAGCCGCCGCAGACCAAAGCGGCGACGAGTCGCCGCACTCCAAACGGTCCGAGTTATTCATCTGCGGATGGTTTGGCGCGAAGGCGCTTGATTCTTGCGCGGCGAGTCTTCTCTTCGAGGGTGCGAGCTTTTACGCCGGCTGGGACGCGCGTCGGCACGCGCTTGGCGGGACGATAGTTGAGCTTCTCAATTTTCTTGCGCAGTTTCTCGAGGCAGAGACTTTTGTTTCGATGTTGGCTGCGTTCCTGTTGCGACGTTACCACGACACCGGAAGTCAGGTGCCTGAGCCGCACCGCGCTTTCCGTCTTGTTCACGTGCTGACCGCCCGGGCCGCTCGAACGAAACGTCTCGACCTCGCACTCGCGCAATAAGTCGTCGTCTGATTCTGGCAGTTTGATCATCTTATCTTTCGCGTCCGGAGATTCATCCGTCTTGACTGGCTCGCGGGGATAATACCTTACCAGGCTTGGAGTGTATCTATTGAGATAGGAGACAATCCAACTGCGTGACCCGAATCGTAATGATCGTTGACAGGATTCACATAAGGAAAAGATCGATGCATAGCCAAAATATTCTCGCGCTAGCTTTGTTGCTGCTGGTATCAATGGCTGTGTTGACCGCCGGCTATGCGAGCGGACTCGGTCCACTTGGCGTCGTCAGTTACGCGGTCGCGCGTTTTAGTCATGCCAGCAGCGTGAGTGCTCCGGCGGTGCTGGTTTCGGAGGAGAAGTCTGCGGCTGCGCCCGAGTTCGCGCCGGGTGACTGGATTAATTCTGAACCGCTCACGCTTAAGAGCCTGCGCGGTCGCGTTGTGCTCGTCGAGTTTTGGACCTTTGGTTGTTACAACTGTCGCAACACCTTGCCGTGGATCAAGGACTGGGACACGCGCTACCGTGAAAAGGGCTTGACGACTGTGGGCGTGCATTCACCCGAGATGGACGACGAGAAGAAGCTTGAGAACGTGCGGCGCGAAGTCGCTTCCCTCGGCATTCGTTATCCCGTCGTTACCGATAACGACTATGCGACGTGGCGTGCCTACGACGTCGAGGCTTGGCCGACGATCTTTGTTCTGGATAAGTCAGGCCGCATTCGCTGGACGCACGTCGGCGAAGGCGCTTATGACAAGACGGAGGCAGTGATCCAGAAGTTGTTGGCGGAAAGCGACAAGCAAGCGGAAAAATAAACTCTTAGCGTTGCAATGTCTGTTGTGACCTGCCGTAAGCGACGAAAGCGCAAAGCAGTCCGCCGACCAGGCCCGGAATGGCTTCTTTAAGACCCGGACCCATCACCGACACGACGATTGCGCCGATCATAATTATCAACAAGCAAAATGCGGCGAGTGGTGTTAGCCATTGCTTGATGCGCAATACACCGGGAAGAATCAGACCCAGTCCGCCCAGGATTTCACACACGCCGATGAACTTCATGAACAGATCCGGCAGATGAATCTGGTTTGGCGGTCCCATTGCTGCTAAGACTTCGGGCGGGTAATACAACTTCATCCAACCCGCAAAAACAAACATCAAGGCGAGCAACACTTGACTGATCCAGAGCAGGATGTTCATCATTTTCTCCTATTGTTTCGGCGCCGCTTCGGCTACCGCCTTCATTCGCGCCAATCCTTTTTCGAAGTCGCCGCCAATCATCTTGTCCATGTTCATGACCAGGTGAAACGCTTTCGCCATGAAATTGTTTTCGCCGACCATCTTCCACTTCACCGCAGTTTGATTGCCCTGCGGCGTGAAGGTGAATTCAGTGGCGCTGGTGGCGGCGAAGGGCTTCAGGAATTCCAACTTAAGTTTGACGAGATCGCTCGGATGACTGTCGGTGATCGTCATGCGTCCCTCGCCCACTTCTTTGTTGCCAGCCCACGAGTAGATTGCGCCGGTGCCGGCGGGCGCGCCCGCAAAAGTTTGCGTCATCGCCGGATCGAGTTTGGCCCACGGCGACCAGGCGTTCCATTTATGAAAGTCGTTTACCTGCGCAAACACGACGGCCGCCGGAGCATTAATGGTGGTTGAACGCTCGACCTGATAAGTCGCAGGCTGAAGCATGATGACCACCACCAGAATGACGACGATTACGACGAGGACGATTAGGATCTTCTTGATCACGGGGGATCTCCTTTAGGTTTAAGCGATGAGATGTAAAGCGACGCGCAATTTAACCAGTTGTTTCTCAAGATAGTCAAAGTTTTTTGTTCGTGGGTTTCGACGCTACGAATTTCTCGAGGTCGAGCTCGCCTCACTTCGCTCGAGATGCCGCGCGCCGCGCCGCGTTGCGTTCGCTTTCCGCAATTCGCGTCTTGACGAGTTTCTTTACTAGCGTAGCCGGCAGCGGCTTGTTGACGGGAAAACGGATCGTGCCCTTGGACGTCCGATACCCCTTGAGGTCGCTTTGATGAGCCGCAATCGGCGCCGCTCCCGGGAAGAAACTACAATGCTCAGCAAAGGCAGCATAGGAAACCAACATTCGATCCTGATACTTAAACGTCGGAATCTGGTAACTGATCACCTCGACCGCATCGGGCACAATTGACTTGATGGTATTACGAAGCTTCTCAAGCGCAACGCGCGAATCCGCGGGCAGTCGAGAAAGATACTCGTCTACGTCTCGAGCGACTGGGATTTTCTTTGCTTTCATGTCCGTCCCCTTCATCTTGATGAAACGCTGCTTCAGTCAGCCGGGCTCCTGATACAACCCGAGAACGTTGCCCGCAGGATCACTGAAGCGTGCGGTTATCTCCGGCGCGTCCATTCCTATTGGTTGTACGACCTTGCCTCCCTGAGTAGTGATTGCCTCGAGCGCGGCGGCAACACTGTCCACCATGATGTAAATCAAGATGCCGATTTCTGTTACTGGCGGGCGGCTCGTTATCCAGACGCCGCTTACCTGGCCCACTCCATCATCAAACGAAATACTGCCGTCGCCGCGCTTCCGGAGTCGCCAACCAAAAACCTTTTCGTAGAACGATGACGACACGCTAACGTCGCTCGCCGGAATTTCAAGGTAGCAAATCTTGCCGTTCCCCAGCGTCGGATACATCGCATCTGTCATCACTGTTCTCCTGCAAAGCTAAATGCATCTCGCGGATAACGCCATGCTAGTGCCTAGTTCCGAACTCTCTGCACTTTCTCAGCGGTCTCTGCGACTCGGCGGTGCAGGTTCTTTTGGCCAATTCACCGCCGAGACGCGGAGAGCGCAAAGGTCGCGCAGAGAGAACCTAAGACCCGTTTACGACTGCTCGCCCGCTTCCTTTAGCTTGCCTATGTCGAGTTTTTTCATCTGCATCAAGGCCTTCATGACCCGCTCGGATTTCTTCGGATCATCGCTCTTGACGAGTTCGGGTAGGATCGTCGGAACGATCTGCCATGACAAACCATACTTGTCCTTGAGCCAACCACACTGGACTTCCTGTCCACCTTCTGACGAAAGTTTTTCCCAAAAGTAATCGATCTCTTCCTGGTTCTCACAGTTCACGACGAGTGATATGGCTTCGGTGAACTTGAAAACTGGTCCCCCGTTAAGCGCGGTAAACTTCTGTCCGTCAAGTTCAAAAGCGACAGTCATCGCAGAGCCTTTTGGTCCCGGCCCGGACTCGCCGTAGCGTGAAACTTCGCCCACCTTCGAATTTTTGAAAATTGAGACATAGAAGTTCGTGGCCTCTTCAGCCTGGCTGTCGAACCATAAGAACGGTGTTATCTTCGGCATTGTTTTCCTCCCTTGAAATTTGAACCTTCATGCAATTGGCCCATAGCAGAGCAGCACGTTGCCATTTTGGAAAGTTCGCGTCTTGATCTGTTTCAACTTAAGTTTGTTCTTGATACCTTCGAACATTGTCCTACCGGCGCCAAGCACGACCGGATCGACAACGATTTGGTACTCATCGATCAACGCAGTATCCGTTAACTGCTTCACAATGCTGCCGCTGCCCAAAATCACCAGGTCGTCTCCCGATTCTGCCTTCAGCTTTCTTACTTCGCTTGCCAGATCGCCCTTCAGCAGCTTCGTGTTGCTCCACGATACGGAGTCGAGCGTCCGCGAAAAGACAATCTTCTCAGCGTCGTTCATTTGCTTTGCTACCAATGGATAACTTTGCAACGCAAACGGGGTTGGCCAGAAGCTGGCCATCATTTCATAGGTTATTTTGCCGAACACTAGCACACCTCCGCCACCTGCATTCTCCTCGACAAAAGCATTCCACTCCGGGTCATCGTTGTGGGCCCAACTCATGTCGCCGTCCGTGCCGGTGAAGTAACCATCGACGGTCACGCTATTGAAAACGCTTAATTTACGCATGTCATCTCCTCGAGGGTTTCAGGTTTCGTCGGCGCTCGGGCCGTAGGAACCCGGCACAGGAATATCGAGCAGGCGCAGGTAAACTGAAAGCTGACCGCGGTGATGGATTACATGGCTCAACGCGATGTCTCGAAAAACTGCGGCCCTAGGCCTCTCGAACATTACCCGGCCACTCATTTTGAAACTCCAGGGCTGATCCAGAGTGTCTTCGGTAGCGCCGGCCATGGCTTGCTTGCTCTTGGCGACGTTGTCGTCGAAAGTTTTGAGCAAGTCAGCCACGGACGTGGGCTGGTAGGG
>JANLYZ010000050.1:0-10570 GCA_031365905.1 Chloracidobacterium sp.
TGATTGTGAGGAAAAAAAGCCGGAGATTTCAAATCATGCCGTCAGTTTTCGAACCCTCATCCAATTCAAAACGATCGCGATCGCGTCGCTCAATCTTTTCGATGAATTCGAGTTCCTCGTTGTCCTCGAAGTTGACACCGACAGCGTTCGCGTTTTCCTCGACCATGGATTGATCGGGGGTCGGATTATCGCCACCGACAGTCTCTGAGCCGCTCTCGTTCACATCTTCCCAGTTTGCATCGAGATCGCCGCCCGCGTCTTTTGGAGAGGCGGCTGTGTTGTTGCGCAGACGCTGAGCGAGTTGCGCGGCATCTTTCGGAGCGCGAGCAATCTCTTCCTCCATGAACTCCTCGATCTCGGGATTGGGAACGAAGTCAGGATTATTGCTTAGATACTCGAAGCCGTCGTCTTGTTTCTTTGACATGTGAACCTCTCCTGAAATCTGTTGCTGCGAGAGTGAATTGCGACCGCAAACAACTGCTGCGGACTCTCAGCATTAACGTTGTGATGATGCCTGTGGGGGAATGCCGGAACTATAACAAACAGACCGAAGCGGGGCAACAAGCTTGCAAGTCCACTTACTAACGTTGCAATCCGCGTCCTTTTTCAGTCACACCGTGGCTTTAGCCCGCTGATTAGCGGTCGCATGCAGGTTCACTTTGGCATTTCGTGCATCGGGATGAATCGTCGACCGGTCAAATGCGGGATTGGACGCACTCAATACAGAACCGAGCGCGGTAGCGCCGGATGCTAGCGTCAAACTCAGTATTCAGATTGCAGCTTACTACCGTTGTTCACCCAGTGTCCGGCGCTACCGCGCTCGGTTCTGTAATGCATTCGTCTCGCTGACTCCAAACTGAATCGGTACTCACAAAACTCGCTTCCTTGACGATAAGCGACGTGGACTTTACACTTGAGTTTGTCAACAAAACATCCAAACTTTCACCGCGTTACTTCCAACTACAGCACCTGTGATTGCTGGTTCCGGAACACGCACTCTTGAGTTTCTATGCCACAAGGTCCCTTCAACTCCCTGCAAAACTTCCAGGCAACCACGGCTCAAAGCGGCAAGTTCTATTCGCTGCCTCAGCTTGAAAAAGAAGGCATCGGGCCCATCGCAAAACTGCCCGTGAGCATTCGCATCGTTTTGGAATCCGTGCTGCGCAACTGCGATGGCAAGAAAATCACGGAAGCTAACGTCCGCGCCCTGGCTAACTGGCAGCCGAACGGCGAGCGCACCGAAGAGATTCCTTTCGTCGTCGCGCGTGTGCTGCTTCAGGACTTTACCGGCGTGCCTTTGTTGGTAGATCTCGCGGCCATGCGTTCCGCGGTGGCTCGTCTGCGCAAGAACCCGGAGATGATCGAGCCGCTTGCACCCGCCGATCTGGTCATCGACCACTCTGTTCAAGTCGACTTCGCCAGCACCAAAGACGCGTTCTCGAAAAACATGGAGATGGAGTTTAAGCGCAACAACTCGCGCTACCAGTTTCTGAAATGGGGCACGCAGGCCTTCAGTGGTTTTGGCGTCATCCCACCAGGCATTGGCATCTGTCACCAGGTGAATCTTGAGTTCATCGCGAAAAGCGTTTGGGAACGCAACGGCTTTTATTATCCCGACACGCTAGTGGGAACTGATTCCCACACCACCATGATCAATGGCTTGGGAATTGTCGGCTGGGGCGTCGGGGGCATTGAAGCGGAAGCGGCGATGTTGGGTCAACCGGTTTACATTCTTACGCCTGATGTCGTAGGCGTAAATCTATCCGGCAGCTTGCGCGAAGGTGTGACGGCAACAGATCTCGTGCTGCGGGTCACTGAGATGTTGAGAAAAGCGAAGGTCGTCGGCAAGTTTGTTGAGTTTCACGGCGCCGGCGCTGCAAGCCTTTCGGTAACTGACCGCGCCACCATCGCCAACATGTCACCGGAGTATGGCGCGACGATGGGGTTCTTCCCAGTCGATGAACAGACGTGCGCTTATCTCAAAGCTACCGGGCGTAGCGACGAACACATCGAGACGGTGCGCAACTACTACAAAGCGCAGGGCCTGTTTGGCATTCCGAAGCAGGGCGAATGCGAATACAGCAAAGTGCTTGATCTTGATCTGGGTTCGATTGTTCCCAGTGTCGCCGGTCCCAAGCGCCCCCAGGATCGGATTGAACTGCCGCAGTTGAAGGATCAGTTTCTCGAACTTCTTTTGAAACCGACGGCGGAGGGCGGCTACGGCAAGTCGAGCGAAGAAGCCGGCGCGAGATACTTTGCGCGCATTGGCACGATGAACATTACCCCGACGACGTTGGCGGGCGGCGGTGAACAACGCCCGGAGAGTGCGCCGGTGGTCGGTAAGGACGGTGAGACTCCACAGAGCACCAGCGTTTGGAGTGAGACCGAAATGGTCAACAATCGTCCCACTCCTGATCGACTGGTTGAAGTTCACCCCGAAGAGTTTCCGCATGCGGAAGTTGACCTGGGCCACGGTGACGTCTTAATTGCTGCCATCACGTCGTGCACTAACACTTCCAATCCCAGTGTGATGCTCGCCGCTGGTTTAGTTGCAAAGAAAGCAGTCGAACGTGGATTGACAGTTCGCTCAGCGGTTAAGAATTCGTTGGCACCCGGCTCGCGAGTAGTAACAGAGTATTTGCAGAAGACCGGCTTGCAGGAATATCTCGACAAGCTGGGCTTCAACCTCGTCGGATATGGCTGCACTACCTGCATCGGCAATTCCGGGCCACTCGATCCAAACATCGAACAAGTCCTCAGTGATCACGATTTGATCGCGGCCAGCGTTCTCTCTGGTAATCGAAATTTTGAAGCGCGCGTGCATCAGAGCATCAAGGCAAACTTCCTGATGAGTCCGCCCCTTGTTGTCGCCTTCGCCATTGCCGGACGAATAGACTTAGATATCTCGAAAGACCCGTTGGGTAAAGATAGCGACGGCAAAGATGTTTACCTGCACGAGATTTGGCCGAGCCTTGAAGAGATCAATGCGCTCTTGAGCGCGGCAATGGACCCGGAAACTTATCGTCGCCTCTATCGTGACTTCGAAGCGCAGAACCCTTTGTGGAATGAGATTCCGAGTAGTTCGGGCAGCGTCTATCAATGGGATGCGGAATCTACTTACATTCGCGAGCCTCCTTACTTCGAAGGTTTTAGTAATGAAGTTCAGCAGTGGCGCAACGTGATGAGCGCGCGACCACTCGCGATTTTCGGCGATTCAGTTACTACGGATCACATTAGTCCAGCCGGCGCCATCAAACCAAATTCTCCGGCGGGCCAGTATCTTCAGGCAAAGGGAATTGCGATTGAAGACTTTAATAGTTACGGTTCGCGCCGCGGTAATCACGAGGTGATGGTGCGCGGCACGTTTGCAAATGTGCGGATCAAGAACCTGATGGTGGCAGGGGTCGAAGGCGGCGTGACTATTTATAGGTCAGAAGGGTCTCAGCCGGAAGGCGAGCGCATGAGTATCTACGACGCGGCGATAAAGTATCAGGACGAGGCTACACCGCTCGTCGTGATCGCCGGACAGGAATATGGAACGGGAAGCTCGCGCGACTGGGCCGCGAAGGGCACGCGATTGCTAGGCGTGAAGGCCGTAGTGGCACAAAGCTTCGAGCGGATTCATCGCAGCAATCTGGTAGGGATGGGTGTGTTGCCGTGTCAATTCAAAGAAGGAACAAACGCTGCCACGTTAGGTCTCGATGGCACGGAGACGTTTGATTTGATTGGTCTGGAAGCAGGGGAAGTCAAACCACAACAGGATTTGACCCTCGTGATTCGTCGCGCCTCAGGCAAGGCGGAAGAGATTCCGGTTACACTTCGCATCGACACGCCAATTGAAATCGACTATTACCAACACGGTGGAATTCTTCCGTATGTGCTCCGGCAGATACTCGCCGGCACGACGGACTTTTGATTTTCTCTCTGTGCTCTCCGTGTCTCTGTGGTGGTCCCTGGTCAGTTCACCGCAGAGACACAGAGAACACAGAGGTTTCACAGAGAACACACGATAGAGGAGCCATAATGTCATCAGCACAACCAGTTGAAGAAAACACCACGCGCAAGTATCAGCTTTTGATCGATGGACAGTGGGTTGATGCCGAATCCGGCAAGACGTTCAGCACGCCAAACCCGGCCACCGGCGAAACGCTCGCCGAAATAGCTGAAGCCGACAAAGCAGACATCGACAAGGCCGTGGCCGCCGCGCGCCGAGCTTTCGAAGGCAAATGGTCAAAAGTGAGTGCCCGTGATCGCGGCCGCATGCTTTACAAGCTGTCGCAGTTGATTGAGGCGCACACTCCGGAACTAGCTGCACTTGAAACGGCTGATAACGGTAAACCTATCAAGGAGTCGATGTACGTCGATTTGCCGCAGGTCGCGGAAAACTTTGAATACTTCGCGGGTTGGGCGACGAAGATCGAAGGCGAAACGATTCCGGTTCCGGGACAGATGTTTAACTACACCTTGCGCGAACCGGTTGGTGTTTGCGGCCAAATCATTCCCTGGAACTTTCCGCTGCTGATGGCGGCCTGGAAGCTCGCACCTGCCCTCGCTGCCGGCAACACAATCGTGCTCAAGCCTGCGGAACAGACGCCGGTCACGGCGATGGAGTTGGGAAAGTTGATCCAGGAGGCCGGCTTTCCTGATGGCGTAGTCAATATCGTTCCCGGTTACGGTGAAACTGCCGGTGCGGCGCTGGCGTCGCATAAGGGCATCGACAAAGTTGCGTTCACGGGCTCGACTGAAGTTGGCAAACTGATTGCGAGAGCCGCTTCCGAAAACCTGACCAAAGTCTCACTTGAGCTCGGCGGCAAAGCTCCGAACATTGTGTTTGCAGACGCAGACATCGAGCAGGCCGTAAACGGCGCGATGATGGGGATCTTCTTCAACCAGGGCCAGGTGTGTTGCGCCGGCTCGCGTCTGTTTGTACAGGAAGCAGTGAAGGACCAGTTTCTCGATCGGCTGAAAGAGAAGTCAGCAAAGATTGTTGTGGGCGATCCGATGGACAAGGGAACTCACATGGGTCCGCAAGTATCGCAGGAGCAACTCAACCGCGTGAAGAGTTACGCTGATATCGCGCGAGGCGAAGGTGCGACGGTGTTGGCTGGCGGCGAATGCCCAGCGCTTGAGGGCGCATTCAATAACGGTTACTTCTACCAGCCGACAATCTTCTCGAACGTGAAAAACCAGATGCGCATCGCGCAGGAAGAAATCTTCGGTCCGGTAGTATCTGTGATTTCGTTTGAGAACGAAGACGACTTGATCAAGCAAGCCAACGACACGATCTATGGTCTGTCCGCGGGCATCTGGACGAGCAACATCACGCGCGCGCATCGCTTCGCGAAGGAGATCAAGGCCGGCGTGATCTGGATCAATACCTACAACATGTTCAATGCCGCTTCGCCCTTTGGTGGCTATAAGCAATCAGGTTATGGCCGCGAGATGGGCAAGCACGCGCTCGAGATGTACACGAATGTGAAGAGCGTGTGGGTTGATTTGTCAGGTAAGCCGATCGGCTGGTTTGGGAAGTAGAGGGTACTGGCTAGCAACACTTCTGAAGCAGGTCGAAGTAGTGATCGCGAGTCATTCCCGCGGTGCGCAGATTGTTCTTTATGATGAACACCGGGATGCTTCGGTATTTCGGGATAACAACCGGACGTAGCACATCAGACTTTGTGAAGACCATGTGACTGCCTTCCTCGCGTACAAACTTGCAGCCGTAAAGTTCAAAAATACAAACTAGGATCTTATAAGAGACTGGGCCAATCTTAGGCATGAAGGGTAGAAAGTGGCACTGTAACTCGTCGCGTCGTCACCGGCCGTGGACCGACTAGAATCTGCTTGTGGCGGACAAACCCCGCCTCCTTGAGAATCTGAACCAGTGAGCCTTTCTTTTCCGCTTCTTCCAAAAACAATTGCACCGCTTCAAGCAGGTTCTTCTGAGCCTTCGCCTCAGTCGTGGCACAGGAAGATACGTCAAGATCGGGCGTGTGCGCGACGTACATTTTGCCTTCGCGGAAAATCTGACTGGTGAACTGGATTTTCATAGGAGCAAATTATAGCACGCAGTGGAACCAGCGAGTCTTGTTCCCCCATTCGGCCCGCAACGTCAACGTATATTGCGACTAGGCTCCGGGATTTCGTAGCCATCTTCCCTTAAACCTTCAAGGTGGAACTGGATCGCTTCACGGATGTTTAGCTCGACTTCTTCCTTAGTCTTTCCCGTGGAGCCGCAGCCGGGCACATCGGGTGAGAATGCCGAATAGCCAGTTTCTGTTTCTTCGACAATGATCAAATATTTCTTCATCAAACAGGTAAACACGCCTTGTTAAGAATCTGATCCAGTGAACCCCTCTTTTCTGCCTCCTCCAAAAACAACCGCACAGCTTCAAGCAGCTTCTTCTGGGCCTTCGCCTCAGTGGTTGCGCAGGAAGACACGTCAAGCTCCGGGGTGTACGCTATGTACATTCTGCCTTCGCGGAAAATCTGACTTGCAAACCGGCTGTTCATTATGAGGCCAGTTTATCATGCTGCGAGATCTCTGTGCAGTCTCTCTGTCCTCTGTGCCTTTGTGGTGAAGTGACAGCGAAAAGCCTCCAACACAGAGACCCAAAGGACACGGAGATTTCACAGCGCGGCCTGGGCCGCAAGCAAATAAACCACTGAAAGAAAGATTCAACCAGCCTGCGAAGCTGGCGGACAGAGTGATAGCCCCAGGGGAACCGCAACCAGGACTGAACCAAGCCCACAAGTGGGCGACAGATGAAACTTGCAAGAGTTAGGCTTGGATTGCTCAAAATGAACTTAGCTCCTTGACTAACCATCTGTCGCCAGCTTCGCAGGCTCAGTTTTATTTTGCGGCTGTCACCCCCAGGCTCGGCTGCGCCATCGCCTGGGGCTATCACTCTGTCCGCCAGCTTCGCAGGCTGGTTGGATGTTGCCACTCAACTTAGTTCCAAAAGTACACCGGCAAAACCTTGCCAGAAAAACAAGAAGTTGATGGTTTGTTTCACAGAGGAAGACAAGCAGGACCATCAGCTAGACACCGCTCCGTTGGACTAATGCGGGAAACGGTTTTAAGATTCCCTGCATCTGTTAAGTGCCGCAGTGTTTCCCATTTCAGAAATCTGATGCGGCGCTCTCCCTCTACTAAGCTTAAATCGAAAAAGGAGACGCGTATGCATTTAGTGAAAAAGGTCGCCGCCGCAACGTTCATGCTCGCAGCGGTGCTGCTGCTAACAGCCTGTCCCAGTCAAACAACTATTTCCAAGATTAACGCCGACCCGGCGCGCTATCGCAACAAGGAAGTGGCGATCGTTGGCACAGTCAAGGATAGCTACGGCGCTCTGGGCCAGGGCGCTTACGAGATTGATGATGGCACCGGCAGGATCTGGGTGGTAACTCGTCGTGGTGTTCCTTCGCGCGGCGCGCGCGTTGGGGCTAAGGGCCATGTCTATACCGGCTTCAACTTCGGCGGCCGGAATTACGGCACCGTAATTGAGGAAACGGATCGACGTTCAAAAGAGAAGTAGACTTAACGCTTTTAGTATCTGACTTCGGTCAGCGTATGGACGAAAACGCAAACGCGCGAACTCTCGGCAAGCGCCAGATTGTGGCAAGCCTTGATCGAGAGTTTGCGCGTTTGCACGTCAATTCGTGCGCTGTTATTCAGCAGACTTCGATTGACCTCCTGTACGCGGCGCTAATGCAAACGGTATCGCCTTCAGGCTCGCGCCAACTTCCTGCAATCGGCGAGAGCGTGTTGCGCTGCGCCGCGAATATTGAACAAACATTTGGCGGCATAACCGCAAACCTCTGGGACGATCCGTTTGAGTGGACGCTGCCGGAGTACCTCTCCACACCGGCGAAAGTTATTGACCACTTAAGCGAAGTTGAAGCCTTGCGGAATCGTGCGTTCAGTAGCTTCACTGCCGACGACTGCCTGTTGCAAAAGATTGCCGTGCCTTCCGGCGAGACGCGACCGTTGATTGACCTGCTCCTGGAAACGCTCGTTCGCGCAGCTGGTTATCAGGCGCAGGCGCTGGTAGCGCTGAAGATGCTTTCCGTGATCAGTCCGCCAGGGTTTATTATCTAGGACAAGGAACGTTTTAAAAGTTAGGCACGAGGTCTTCGGAATGTATTGTCCCCAATGTGGCCAGCAGCAAGGCTCAGACGTGACCAGATACTGCTCGCGGTGTGGGTTTCCGCTTGATGGCGTCACCGCCGTGTTGGTAAACCGCGGAGCGTTGCCGACGCAATACGTTCAGCCTGGTTACAGAAAGCTCTCACCTCGCAGTAAGGGCGTGAGACAGGGCGCGTTGTTAATGTTGAGCACCATTCTGTTGGTGCCCCTGGTGGGCATCCTCGGTGTCGTTATCCTAAACCTCCCCGCAGGGATTGTTGGTATTACCGCCGTCTCTTGTTTCTTGGGTGGGCTGCTCAGAATATTCTACGCGCTGTTGATGGAAGACTCGGTCGCACCAATAACTTCAGAACCGACGTCTGAATATGCGCAGCCGGGCATGCCGCAATTTGGTCAGGCAGCGCAGAACTCGGGCCTACCACCGGCTTCGGCTCACGCGGCTGCCTGGCGCTCAAGACCCAACACCGCTGAGATATATCAACCTCCCAGCGTTACTGAAAACTCTACGCGACTGCTGGACAAAGACGACACGAAGAACCGTTAGCAGCACTCCTTTGGCCCATGCATGCACTCCTGCGATAATCGAGCCGCTCGATAATTTTACTACTGGCCTTTCGGTTGGCGTCTTCGCACCACCAGTATGATCGAAACCATTACGACTACTGCGTCGCTCGCTTCCCGGTTGCGCGAGCGCATCCGGCGAGAAGGGCCACTCACGTTTTGTGAGTGGATGAAGGCGGCCCTTTACGATCCGCACGAAGGTTATTACTGCCGCGCCGATCGCCTACGCTGGGGTAGGGAAGGCGACTATCGCACGAGCCCGGAGCGTTCTTCGCTGTTCGCCGCTACTCTTGCGCGTTACTTCGCCAGGCTTTATGCAGAACTTGGCCGGCCGGCAGCCTGGACAATTCTTGAACCCGGCGCGGGTGAGGGCCACTTTGCCTCCGGCCTCTTGCAAGGGCTGCAAAAGTTTTTCCCGGATGTTTACGCGGCGACGTCGTACGTAATCGATGAAGCTAGTCGAGATTCGATCACGCGAGCGCGAGAACGTTTGCAGCCGTTTGCGGATCGAATTCAATTCAGAAGGCTTGATGAGGTTGCAATCGATCACGGAGTTGTGTTCTCAAATGAGTTGCTCGATTCTTTCCCGGTGCACCGGATCACTTTGAACGACGGCGCGTTTAAGGAGTTTTACGTAACGGCTGGCGAGGATGGAAACTTTCAGTGGCTGGTTGATACGGCCAGCGCCGCTTTGTCGGAGCGACTAAAGGTGTACTTTGATAAGGTTGGCATGCGGCCCGCTGAAGGCCGGGTTGTTGAGGTTGGTCTTGAGATAGAAGAATGGCTGCGGCGAGTCGCAGCGAGGATTCGCACAGGCTACGTTGTTACGGTCGACTACGGCGCGAGTGCAGCAGATCTCTATTCGCGGTTGGCCGCGAACGATGGCACGGTGCGCGGATTTCAGCGGCACCAGTTCGTTGACGATCTACTGGCGCGACCAGGCGAGCACGACCTGACCACCACGGTGAATTGGGATTTTGTAAAATCCGCCGGCGCAAGTGTGGGTCTTGAATTTGTAGAACTCACTCGGCAGGATCAGTTCCTGCTAAACAACGGTTTCGTCGAGCAATTGGAAGCTGAATCGTCCCAGGCTGAAGACGAAGCCGAACGCCTTCGGCTAAGCACCGCGGCGCGTGAGATGATTCTGCCCAACGGAATGGCTGCGAGCTTTCAAGTGCTCGTGCAGAAGAAGGTTTCGCAGTAGGACAGACATTCCTGTCTGTCCGTTTGACGAGTAACAGACAGTCAGACGAACAAACAGGCTGGCGAAAATGAGGGACAGGCAGGAATGCCTGTTCTACTTAAGAAACGTGACACGCGATTACAAACTAATTGACGTTTGCCATACGATCCACGACGGCATGATCACTTACAAGGGTCTGCCGGCTCCGGTGATCACAGACCACTTGACTCGCGAGGCGTCGCAACAAATCTATGCGCCCGGGACGAGCTTTCAGATCGGCAAGATTGAAATGGTCGCCAACACAGGAACGTATCTCGACAGTCCATTTCATCGTTACGCAAACGGCACTGACCTCGCCGGTCTCGATCTCTATTCGTTAGCAAACCTTGACGGCGTTGTTGTGCGTCAGGTTGATTCGCCGACGCGCGCCATTGCTGTAGATGCGCTCAGCGGTTTGGATCTCCATGGCAAGGCCGTGCTCTTTCACACAGGTTGGGACAGGCGTTGGCGTACCGAAGCTTATGCAGATGGCAGTCATCCCTTCCTGACCGCTGAAGCTGCGGAACACTTAGCGCAGGTCGGTGCAGCATTGGTCGGCATCGACTCGTACAATATCGACGAGACGAAAGACGGTAATCGGCCCGCGCATTCCGTCTTGTTGAAGCATGGCGTTCCAATCGTCG
>JANLYZ010000057.1:0-7353 GCA_031365905.1 Chloracidobacterium sp.
GTTTTCATCGCAGCGACAGCTCTAGCGTTCGGGCACGGCATTGCGACTCAGAACAAGAGCGATTTCGAATTGATAGCCAGTTGCCTCCCTGCTGACTATCCACTTCTGCGATTGGCTATTTGGAAGCCATAAAGACTCAACTTAGGTACGAACGCCTGGTGCTATTACTCCAGCCGATAATTCGGCGCTTCCTTGGTGATGATCACGTCGTGCACGTGCGACTCGCGCAGGCCAGCGGAAGTGATGCGAATGAATTTGCTCTTGTCCTGAAACTCTTTGATCGAACGGCAACCCGTGTAGCCCATGCCTGAGCGCAAACCGCCGACGAGTTGGGTCGTCATCTCAGCGATCGTGCCCTTGTAGGCGACGCGGCCTTCGATTCCTTCGGGCACCAGTTTCGAATCGATCTCTGTCAGTTCCTGCGCATACCGATCGCGCGAGCCTTCACGCATCGCACCAATCGAACCCATGCCGCGATAAGTTTTGAATGAACGGCCCTGAAATAGAATCACTTCGCCTGGCGCTTCTTCAGTGCCGGCGAAAAGGGATCCGATCATAACCACATCAGCGCCCGCGGCAATTGCCTTGGCAACGTCGCCGGAAAACTTGACACCACCATCGGAGATTAAGGGAACGCCACCAGCGCGTGCTGCTTTAACGCACGATTGGATCGCAGTCATCTGCGGGACGCCGGCGCCAGTCACGACGCGCGTGGTGCAGATCGAGCCAGGGCCGATGCCTACCTTGATCGCGTCTACGCCAGCGTCGATCAATTCCTGCGAGCCTTCGGTTGTGCCAACATTGCCGGCGATTAGATCAGTCCCCGGATGTCGTTGCTTGATTTCGCGCACGGCCTCGATCACGCGCAACGAATGCCCGTGCGCCGTATCGATCACTAAACAATCAACGCGCGCTTTGACGAGTTCGTCGGCGCGCTCGCGAAAATCCCCGGTGGCTCCGATGGCGGCCGCCACGCGCAAACGTCCCAGATCGTCCTTGGCCGCTGTCGGATACTTGATTGCCTTTTGAATGTCCTTGACAGTGATCAGACCCTTGATGCGTTTGTCTCCGTCGACCACGAGAAGCTTTTCAATGCGGTGCTTTTGCAGCACTGCTTTGGCTTGTTCAAGCGTAGTGCCGACCGGAACAGTCACTAGCGGTTGCGGGGTCATCACTTCTGACACGGGAATATCGAAGCGCGTCTCAAACCGCAGATCGCGATTGGTAATGATGCCGACTAGGTGACCATCTTCATCGACGACGGGCACGCCGCTAATGTGAAACCGCTCCATTATCTGCAACGCTTCGCGCACCGGACGAGTCGGAAGAATGGTGATTGGATCCACGATCATTCCAGACTCCGAACGCTTGACCTTGTCCACTTCTTCAGCCTGCCGCTCGACACTCAGGTTTTTATGGATCACGCCGATGCCGCCTTGTTGCGCGAGTGCAATCGCCAGTGCCGCTTCCGTTACCGTGTCCATTGCCGAGGAACAGAGTGGAATATGAAGCCGGATATTTTTGGTGAACTGTGTCGACGTGTCAGTTTCGTTAGGCAGCACGTCAGAACGAGCCGGCACCAGAAGCACGTCATCGAAAGTTAGACCCTCTTGTATGTCTGCTGAAATCATGTGTCGTTATTAACTCCTTAAAGAATTCCTGAGGCGATGAAAAGTTGATGACAAAAACAAAACTGCCCGCCAAGTGCGGGCAGTCGGGAAATGAATTTTGCTTTTGAAGAGATTGTGGCGAACATTCGGCAAGCGCACGCACGCCTTTCTAGTGAGCCCTCGGGCACAAACTCTGTCGGCCAATACTTATTGCAGGAACTGTTCGTAATCAGTTTTCCGAATGTTCAAACCAGCAACGACAATCGCGGGCGGCGGCGCTTCATGATGTAGCCCCGCGACTCGGTGCCCCGCCCAGCGTACCAGACCCAGGGCTACCGCAGTTAAAATCGCCAGGATCACAATTGCCAGCACCACCGTCAAAATCGGTGAACGAGTGGCGGGTGAATCAGTGTAGACCTTCGAGTGATAAGGCGTAGTCGCTACTTCTTCGCCGGTATCTCCCGAATCGCGCATGTAGCGCGTGTATCCTTCAACCGCTTCTTTTTCGTCGTAGCCAACATACTTGGCATAAGCTTTCACGAAGCTGCGATTGAAAATTCCACCCGGCAATCGCTTGTAATCATTGGATTCGATTGCTTCCAGGTAGTGCATCGAGATTCGCGTCTGATCGGAAATCTCGCGCAGCGGAATGCCGCGCCCCTCGCGTGCGAGTCTTAACTGTTCACCGATAGTAGCTTCCATCACCAGTTCGCTTCAGCCTTCTGCCTAATGCTTCGGTGGAGGTTGGCCTCGTTGGATGCCAGGTTGTTAGTACACTGCAACTTAGATTGCTGGAATCGGAGGCGGTCTAGCTCGCTCTGATATTGCCCCTAATTGTTTGGCCGAATATATCTTGCGTTCCTAAACGCTGTCAAACTTTAGAGAGACCGAAGGTCGGAGATCAGGGGTCAGAGGTCAGAAGGCACGCAATCCGATCACTCGAGACTGAGCCTTAGAGTTAACGCACTCGCGGAACGACCGAGTTGCTGTTCGACTGACCTGTGATCTCTGACTTCTGACCTCCGATTCCTGACTTCTGACCTCTGATGTCTTGATTCTTCGCGCTTGCGGTGATAGGTTTGCGCCTGCAATCGAACGTCGACTTTAACTTCTACAACAATAAAAAGTGAGGATACTTGAGATGCCGTTAGAAGCGCTCGGAATGGTGGAAACAAAAGGCTTCGTAGGAGCCGTGGAAGCCGCAGACGCGATGGTCAAAGCTGCAAACGTGACACTCCTCGGAAAAGAATATATCGGCGCCGGTTACGTGACGATCTTCGTTCGTGGCGATGTAGGCGCGGTTAAAGCGGCGACTGACGCCGGCGCCGCGGCGGCACGAAGGGTTGGCGAACTAATCAGCGTTCACGTGATTCCTCGCCCGCATGCTGAAGTCGAACGCGTGCTACCGGTCGACGGACGCACCGGTTTGAGTCCTGACGAGCGTGCACTCGGCGGCGGCGCGCGTGGCCAGTTGGGAGAAGGCGATCAGGGACGCTCGCTTTCCGGCGCTCGCGAGGGAAGCAAGGAAAAAGCAAGATAGTCAGTGGTCAGTGGTTAGTAGTCAGTTGAAGTGAGTGCAACGGACAACGGACCACGGACTAGTGACCAGTCGGAGGTTTGTCATGTCCGCAGACAAGGACCTGATCTCAGTTCAGCAGGCGCAGGATCTGGTAGAGAGCGCTTACAAGGCGCAGGCTGAGATCGTCAAGTTTGACCAGGCAAAGATCGATCGAATTTGCGAGGCCATGTCGCAGGCCGCTTTGCGCCAAGCCGCGCGTCTTGGGGCGATGGCAGTGGAGGAAACCGGCTTCGGAATTCCAGACGATAAGCGAGAGAAGAACCGTTTTGCAGCAGAAGATGTTTGGAACTACTTTCGCGGGCTGCGCACAGTTGGCGTTGTTTCCGAATCAAAAGATGTTGTAGAAATCGCGAGCCCACGCGGTGTTGTTGCCGGCATCATTCCGTCCACCAATCCAACCTCCACGGCGATCTTCAAAATCCTGATCGCTATCAAATCTCGAAACGCGATTGTGCTTTCGCCGCATCCATCCGCCGCTCGTTGTATTAACGAAAGCGCGCGCGTGATGCGCGAAGCTGGTGTCAAGGAAGGTCTGCCGGCAGATGCCATTGGCTGCATGACAACGGCTACGATCGAAGGCACAGAAGCGCTGATGAAGCACAAGCAGACTGCCGTCATCCTCGCAACCGGCGGGATCGGTCTGGTTCGTGCGGCCTATTCATCAGGCAAGCCCGCATTCGGAGTGGGCCCCGGCAATGTACCTGTGTTCATCGAGAAGAGTGCGGATGTCGCTCAGGCGGTTCAGAATATTTTGACGAGCAAGACTTTCGACAACGGAACAATTTGCGCTTCCGAGCAAGCCGTCGTTTGCGATGCGCCAATTGAAAAAGCTGTGCGCGAACAGTTCAAAGCTCAGGGCGCGCACTTCCTTTCCGCGTCCGAAGCTGATCACCTCGGCAAAGTTGTGGTAACTCCGCAACGTTCTCTTAACCCGGCGATCGTCGGCAGGTCAGTCGAAGTAATCGCGAAGCTGGCCGGGTTGAATGTGCCACCCGGGACACGCTGCTTGATCGCGGATGTCGGTGGCGTTGGGCGCGAGTTTCCGCTCTCCATCGAAAAGTTGTCGCCAATACTCGCGTTCTACGTTACCGATGGTCTATCGCGCGGCGCTGAGCGTTGTTATGAAATACTGCGCTACGGCGGGATGGGTCACACTGCGGGAATTCACACTCGTTCGCGCGAGGCGGCCGTTCGTTTCGGCAGCGAGATGCCGGCCTCACGCATTGTCGTCAACTCGCCTACAACTCACGGGGCCATCGGTTTCTCGACCGCACTGCCGCCCTCGATGACGTTAGGCTGCGGTTCCTGGGGCGGCAATGTGACGTCAGACAACGTGTCGCCGCTTCATCTGCTTGATATCAAACGAGTCGCTTTTGAAACCAGGCCAGTGAAAAGTAAACGACCCGCAGCTTCAACTTCTGCCGTCGCGACGCCGGCCCCCGAGTATGCCGCGACGAGTGTGAACGCGCCGCCGCCGCCACGTCAGCAGGTAGCCGGTTCCGCGCCGGTAAAAATCAATCGTGAAGATATCGCGGCGATAGTCGACAGGTTTCTCGCGGGACGTGAACCTGAGCAACCGGCCAGCCCCGCCCGCGAGGCGCGACCGCAGCCGCCGCCTGAGGCCGAAGCCGGCAGCATGTATGCTGGGCCAGGCGAGAGCCGTGGCCGAGATGCTTCACGCTCATCCGGAAATGGCGGCGCAAGCGCGGCGTCAACAAACGGCAACAAGACGGTTGACTTCGTGAGTGAAGACGACGTTAGACGCGCAATTCAAAAAGGCGAGAAGATCTACATCAACGCCAAAACCATTATTACACCGGCGGCGCGCGATATTGGCGAACCGGGCGAAGTGTTTGCGAAAGGGTGAGGACGGTCAGTTGTCAGTAGTCCGTAGTCAGTTTTCAGACCGCGCTTTCCACTTACAACACAACGACTGACCACGGACAACTAACTACTAACATGTTTCTAGGCAAAGTCGTCGGCACAGTTTGGTCCACCAAGAAATCTCCCGATCTTGAAAGCGTTCGCTTTCTGGTAGTGCATCCTTACGATCTGGAAAAGGAACCCACCCGAAACATCGTGATTGTTGCCGACAGGCTGGGCGCCGGAAGCGGCGAGATGGTGATTTGCGCTTTTGGCAAAGCAGCGCGCACGGCGATGGGCAATCAGGAGATGGCAATCGAAGCGGCGGTTGTCGGCATAGTCGATCGAGTGGACATTACCGACACGGTTTCAGACGAGATGCGCGAGGCTGCGCGGCAACTCGCGCGCGATAATGGACGAGGATGACCGACGACGGATGACCGGCGACCGATGACCTGCGACCGATTACCAAGCACGGAAGTTTTACGGTCGCCGGTCTCCCGTCCTCTGTCGATTTCTTTATGTCTAACGAAGATCTGATTTACCGGCTCACCAAAGCCGTCTACGGCCGGCTGGGCCCGGCAGCGGACGAACAAGCCGTCGAACAACTGGTAACGGAAGTCTATCGTGAGGTCGAACCCTTTCTGAACGCGAACGGATCGTCATACTCCTCTTTACAAGCTTTCCCCTCGAGCAGCGCCACCGCTGCGCAGTCGGCCGAAGGCTCAGCCGACCGCGTGATCATTTCGGTCTTTGGTGTCGATCATCCAGGCATCGTTGCCGGAGTCGCGCAAATCCTGGCGGAAGCTGAGTGCAGCATTGTCGACATTAACCAGACTGTGGTGCAGGGGAAGTTTGCAATGGTCATCATCGCCAATAGCGCTCGAGCTCGTGAGAGCGCTGCCGAATTGAAAGAGCGGCTGCGCACCGGCGGCGAAAAACTGGGCGTGCGAATCTACGCGCAGCGTGAAGATCTTTTCAACGCGATGCACCGGATTTAGTGAATGGAGAATGGTGAATGGTAAATGGGGGACGATCGGTTACGCTACGGGAAGACGCGAGCGGATTTCTCGACAACGATACTTAATGACTATTCACTATTTACCATTTACTATTTACCCGCATGAGTGAACCAGATATTGCTCGACGCTGTCCTGCCTGCGGCGCCTCAATTCGCGAGGTAGCCCTCTTCTGTCCTCAATGTGGCAACGCGCAAACACCGCAGCGGCCCAGACAATCGCAACCACCGATCGCTGACGCAGCGCCGGGAACAACTTCAAAAAATACCGCTCCGCTGGAGGCGTCGGAAGTTCAGCCGCAGCCGCAGTCTATGGCTGACACTACCGCAATTAGGCAGGATGAAGCAGCACCCACAGCCTCCGCCGGCGCTAAATCGTCTGACACGATTGCGATTGAGCGGCCTGCGGAATCTCCAAAAGCGACGGGCAGTGCCCGCGCGCGCGGAGTGGTGGGCACAAACCTCAAACGCGCCACTACGCTCGCTCGTGGCGTGGAAGGCGATATGATTCATCGGGTGCAGAAAGTGCGGCAGATCTCTCACGTTGTTCTCGATGAGGCGGGAGACGATCCGGGCCTGCGGTTTTTGCTGGTAGCGGTCATAGTCTTCGTTTTGTTTCTGGTGATTGTTTTGTTGAATAAGTTCATTAGCTGAAAGTTTCGGAACGCGAAAACTCGAAACTTGTAACCCATGGAATACTCGCAGGCCGAAATCCTCCAAACCGTCGCCATGACGGAAATGGAGCACCTCGACGTTCGCACTGTAACGCTGGGCCTGAGTCTGCGCGACTGCGCCGCGGAAACAATCACGCGCACCGCCGAACGCGCCGTGGAAAAAATCCATCGCTACGCCGACGGGTTGGTTAAGACTGTGGACGCCATAGGCGACGAATTTGGGATTCGGGTTGCCAACAAGCGAATCGCAATCACTCCGGTGTCGATGATTACGGAAAGCGCTTCCGGCGATCCGGTTGAACTGGCACGCGCGATTGACGAGGTGGCGGCAGAAGTCGGCGTTGATTTCATCGGCGGTTATTCGGCGCTCGTTCATAAGGGCGCGACTGATTCCGAGCGCGAGTTTCTCAATTCCATTCCCGAAGCTTTGTCGACGACGAAACGTTTGTGTTCCTCGGTAAACGTCGCGACCACGCGCGCGGGCATAAACATGGACGCAGTGCGACAGGTGGGCATCATCATCAAGGAAGCTGCCGAGCGCACCAGCCACGAAGGCGGCATCGCTTGCGCCAAGTTTGTCTGTTTTGCGAATTCGGTTGAAGACAATCC
>JANLYZ010000059.1:0-15278 GCA_031365905.1 Chloracidobacterium sp.
GGCGGGGAAACAAGTGCACTTGATGCTCTATCCGAAGTCGCGACACGGCGTCACTGATCCGGTGTTGGTCAAGCACATGCGGCAGATGATGACGGATTATGTTGTCGCGAATTTGTGAGAACCACTAAAGATCATTTTCACTAATACCGGCGAGCTTCATGAAGTGGCGAAGCATACCAGTCTTAAGAGCTTGATTGCCGTGAATGGGGACTGATATCCGCACCACGCTTCCGACTTTCCCATAAATGTGGTGACTACCGTTGACCCGCATGAGGGACCAGCCGTGTCGCTCAAGGGTCTTCACAAAATCTTTGCCGGAGATTGACTTCATACCGAGAGACTAGCAGCTAAGCACGCGAGGCTGGGTAGAGGGTGCGGAAGAAGAATTAATGTCGAGTCAAATTGCGATTTCCAGCACGCGATCCTGACCGGAGATTTGGGCGTGCGAAACGTCAACGGACAAGCACCCCTCGACCGCTTCATATAAATTGTGAAGCAACTCCTCAAACGTTTCGCCCTGCGTTGCGCAGCCGGGAATAGCAGGAACCTCGGCCCAGAAACCACCTTCTTCCGCTTCGTGGACTATGACTTTGATTTTCATGGATTGATTATACTTCTGTTCGGAACTAGCCGAAAGCATTCAACGAGCCTGCGGAGCAGGCGGAAGCATAAAGCCCAGGGTGGAGCCGAGCGGAACCCTGGGTAAGCTTGAGGAATTGAATCCGAGCCCGTGGAACGGGCGACAGAAGCTGGTTAATGACAACACCTCCGTCAGTAACAAACGCCTCTGTCGCCCGCTTCGCGGGCTGGGCGAATAATTGAATCCTGAACCCCGGGTTCCGCTTCGCTCCACCCGGGGCTTTATGCTTCCGCCTGCTCCGCAGGCTCGTTGAATGCTTCGCGTCATCCCGACTACTTGGTTGCGGCGTTAAAACGCGGTGGATCTCATGTCATCTTCTTTGACATTTTGGACAATAGTAAGTTGATCTCGCACCTTGCACGATGCGCCGGATAGGTGTCCCGCAGTTAACGCAGGGCTCACCCGCGCGTTCGTAAACTCGCCAGAATCTTTCCGAGGTTCCAATGTAACTGCTGTCGCCGTCGGTGAGATCGATCCGGAGCGTTGAGCCGGCGGCGATCGCTTCCTCAAGAATGTCGCGAATCGCCTGATGAAGTCTTAACGCACGCGCCTTCGATAGCGTGTGAGCTGATTTGAGTGGACTAATGCGCGCCAGGAAGAGAGCCTCACTCGCGTAGATGTTTCCCAAGCCAAGAATCTTTGTTTGATCCAAGAGCAACTGCTTCAGGCTGCGGCGCGATCTTGAAAGGGTGTCGATAAAG
The DNA here is from genome assembly GCA_031365905.1 of Chloracidobacterium sp. Classification (GTDB taxonomy): domain Bacteria; phylum Acidobacteriota; class Blastocatellia; order Pyrinomonadales; family Pyrinomonadaceae; genus PSRF01. Next base: position 1,342 of record JANLYZ010000059.1, read on the forward strand.
TAGGCGTGACTGAAGTCGTCGGTAAGCGGCTCAGGCGCGAGCGCTTCGATTTGCGGCAAGGCAGGAAGTTTGTTCGCGGGTAGCAGTCGCATGCGGCCAAACTGCCGCATATCACAAAAGACCAAACGTCTATCGTCGTCGAGATAGAAAACAACATGCGGATACGGAGGCAGCGGCTCGTCTTGTTTGATGCACAGAAACTTGCCGGTCATGCGCAGATGAACCAGCAACACGTCGCCCGAATCGAGTTCAAACAAGATGTACTTGCCGCGTCGATTAAGTGCATCGATGCGCGGTCCGCGCAGTTTGCGTTTGAAAGTAGCAGGAGAGGGACTCGACACCAGTCGCGGCAGGTTGAGCTCGGCCGCAACAATGCAACGCCCGAGCACAGCCCGGCGCAACCCGCGCACGATATGTTCAACCTCTGGTAGTTCCGGCATTCGTGCGCTTAATTGGCGACGCTCGCGGTAATTACGGCGAGCGAGCTCACGTTTTGTCTGCTCTAGATAACGTGCAGCAGCAGCAGGATGATGACGATCACCAGAACCAGCCCAATGCCGCCGCTCGGCCCATAACCCCAGTTTCTGCTGTGTGGCCAGCTCGGAATTACGCCAAGCAGCAGAAGAATCAAAACGATTATCAGTATCAAACCCAAACTCATAGTAAACCACCTTCCGTTGAGAACGTTGTTTCGAGTGGGGGGCTAATCGACTTAGGGAAGCGATGTGGAAAACAGACGGTAACTACTTTTGGGTTGGCAGTCAACTATTTCTTCGTCAAAAATTATGGACGAAACTTGCCGAACCCAGGTGTTATTGCCGCGCGAGTTCCTCACCAGCGGCCAGGAGAGCGTTCGACTTTTCGATGCTGGTCGCTTCTGAATAGATCCGAAGCATTGGCTCAGTGCCGGACTGTCGAAACAGCAACCACGACTCGTCGCCGAAAAGAAGCTTGGTTCCATCAGTTGTTTCAAAGCCGCTGATTGCGTAGCCGGCAAAGTTCGGAGGCGCGGTTTTCGCGAGTCGGTCAATCAGTTGCTGGCCCACGGATGTTTCGACATGCAGATCTTTTCTGCCGAAGTGGAACTCACCAAACTCCCGATGCAGATCGCGCAGCATTTCCGACGGTGGCTTGCCGGCAGTGACTATTGCCTCGAGGAAGAGCAGAGAATTGAGGATGCCGTCACGCTCGGGAATGTGGCCCTTCACCCCGATACCGCCTGACTCTTCAGCGCCTATGAGTATGTCATCGTTCAGCATCAGATCAGCGATGTACTTAAAACCGATTGCCGTCTCGTAAAGTTTGAGATTGTAAGCGGTGGCGATTCGCTTCAAAAGTACCGACTGCGAAAACGTTCGTACTACGCCGCCCGTCATCTTCCGATTGCGGACAAGGTGCAGCAGGATGAGCGGGACAACGTCGTGCATGGTCAACGTCTCGCCGAGTTCGTTCACAGCGCCGACGCGATCGGCGTCGCCGTCTGTGGCCAAACCCACGAGGGCATTAGTTTCGATCACGCGTTGCTTCAAGGCGCCGAGGTTACTGTCGATTGGTTCGGGGTTAACGCCGCCGAATAGTGGATCACGTTGCGCACGAATTGTTTCAACCTTGAGAGCGCCGCCGGCGAGAAAGCTTTCAACCCATTTGCCGCCGGCGCCGTGCATTGGATCGACGATTACCGTCGCGGTCGAATTGCGCAACCGATCGAGATCGATGTACGAAGCGATCTGCGTTCGATAAGTTTGTATCGGGATTTCGAGCGGCTTATGCGAGTCTGGAGGCACAGCGGCTCGCTTGGGTGGCGTTGCATCCACTAGCTGCTCAACTGCTGCAGTGATTTCCGGCGGCGCACTGCCTCCGAAGGAAGCCTTAATCTTAAAGCCATTGAAGTCGGCGGGATTGTGTGACGCTGTTATCATGACGCCGCCAACCGCCTTCAGTTCCTTCACTGCCCATGAGATTAAAGGAGTGGGAGCATCCTCTTTGAAAAGAGAGACCTTGAAATTGTTGCCGGCAAGGACTTCAGCCGCACGCGCGGCAAACAGCTCTGAAAGAAACCTCCGATCGTAACCGATTACTACTAAGGCAGACTTGTCGGCGGCGACTTGCAGCAGGTAGTCGGCATAGGCCTGGGCCACTCGTTCGACATTTGCGAACGTGTACTCGCGAGCGATCAAAGCGCGCCAGCCATCGGTGCCAAATTTAATCTTTGCAAGATCGTTCATGTTTTAGTAGTTGGGCCTGCTTGACCGAAACCGCACTCGAGAGGTCTGGGACCGCGGGCGTCCCGCCCGCAAAGCATGGCCGTACACAACCTTCCCTTAAACTAAGTTCCCAATCCCTGTTCGCGCTTCGCGCTCATTGCGGGCGGGTCGAGCATCCCAACAGATAAACCACATCTGTTGGGGACCCCGCACGCCCACGGTCCCAGAAGAGCGCTTGAATGATACATGCTGATCTAAGCTTGGGAGGCTCCTTCGCCCGTGATCGTGTAGTCGGTGAGCGAAGTCTTATCGCCGAGAACAGATCCGGGACCCACCACAGCAGAGCGTCCGATATGACACCCGCGTCCGACGATCGCGCCTGAAACTTCCGCAGCGGCGCCGACGCGCGTGTGCGGCCAGATGACCGAATTCTCAACGCGCGCCCGTTCTTCAACAAAACAGCCGGGACCAAGCACCGAGTTGATGATTTGCGCACCGGGCTTGATCTGACAGTCGTCGCCGATGATCGAAGTCTCATCAACTTCGGCAGCGGTAGCTGAATCAAATTCGCCACGGCGCTCCTTAAGATGGATGCGGCCGACACGGTTTCCCAGCAGGTCCTGATGCACGCGCAGGTAGCGTTCGGGTGTGCCTATGTCGATCCAGTAAGTGCGCGCGGGTACGTGGGCAAAAAACGCTTCCTTTCTTTTCAGCAGCTCCGGGAACAAACCGTACTCGAAGGAATGGTTCTCGCCGGTCGGAATCAGATCGAGGACCTTGGGTTCCAGAATGTAGGTTCCGGCGTTGATGGTATTGCAGGTGATTTCCTCGGGCTTTGGCTTTTCCAGAAAGCGGCGGATGCGCCCATCACTTTCAGTTTCCACCAGACCGTAAGCTGATGGATTGTCTACCGGAGTTAGGACGATCGTGGCCGTGGCTTTGTTTTCAGTGTGTTCACGGATGACAGTCTTGAGATCGAGGTCAGTCAAAATGTCGCCGTTAAAAACTACAGTCGGCTCACGAATCAGATCTTCCGCGTATTTGTAAGCGCCGGCAGTGCCCATCGGTTGCGGCTCAACGGTGTACTTTAATTTCACTCCATACTCCGAACCGTCGCCCAGCAGTTGCTCGATTTTGTTTGGTTGATAAGAAAGCGAGAGCGTGATGTCAGTAATGCCGGCACGGCGCAGCGTGTCGATCTGGTAGAGCAGAAAAGGACGATTGCAGATCGGCACAATCGGCTTCGGCGTGTATACGGTTAGCGGGCGCAGGCGTGTGCCTTTACCGCCGGCAAGAATTAGTGCTTGCATGTTTTAGTAACCGGAATGTTGATTTGAAGGTTGAATAGCAGTGGAGTCTAACACTCGTTTGCTGAGGTTTTCAATTGATGCAACTCAGTAACGCAATCTGTGATTGCGTCGCAAACTGTTTCGCGTGATTGAGTGTGGGGTTAGACTGAGCCCTCCATGCCTGTCGGGCTACTGCCCCGGCGCAGGTTGCAGCTTATTCGCAAACTAACAGTTTGCGTTACATTTGCCTTCCTTGACACCCTAACTGGTAAATAGTAATCGTAAACAACAAATATTCTTACGAACGTAAGCAGGGAGTGTTGATGACTGAAACTCGTGAAGCAGTGATCATTAGCGCGGTCAGGACGCCGGTCGGAAAGCTCTTAGGATCACTTAAGGAATTCAAAGCGACGGATCTCGGAGCAATCGTCGTGCGCGAAAGTGTGAGGCGCGCGGGCGTCGCGCCTGAAGACGTTGACGAAGTGATCATGGGCTGCGTTATTCAGGCCGGCCTCGGCCAGAATCCGGCGCGCCAGGCGGCGTTGCGCGGCGGTTTGCTGCCGGCGGTCTCGGCCGTGACAGTCAACAAGGTCTGCGGTTCCGGTCTTAAGGCCGTGATGATGGCGGCGCAGGGAATCCAACTCGGCGACACCGATGTGGTGGTGGCGGGCGGAATGGAATCGATGTCAAACGCGCCTTATCTGATTCCGAAAGCCCGCGAAGGCTATCGTTTGGGAAACGGCGTGCTCGTCGATGCAATGATCAACGACGGACTTTGGGACGCGTACAACGACTATCACATGGGATGCACAGGCGAAGTTGTTTCCGAGAAGTATGCGGTGAGTCGTGCTGAGCAGGATGAGTATGCGCTCAACTCGCATCGGAAGGCGGCGGCCGCGATCAAAGCGGGCAAATTCAAAGATGAGATTGTGGCGGTGGAGATTCCACAGCGAAAAGGAACGCCCGTAGTATTCGACACGGATGAAACCGTTCGCGAGGACACTTCGCTTGAGGCGCTCGGTAAATTGAAACCGGCGTTCAAGAAGGAAGGTGGCACGGTTACGGCTGGAAACGCTCCTGGCGTGAATGATGGCGCGTCGGCCGTCGTTGTCACATCGAGTGATCGCGCGAAGGCACTGGGGGTTGAACCAATGGCGCGCATTGTGGCGCAAGCTACTTCCGGAGTGGAGCCGGCGCTCGTTATGATGGCACCCGTCGAGGCCATCCGGAAAGTTTTGCGAAAAGCAGGGTGGTCGCTGGGCGACGTTGATTTGATCGAACTGAACGAGGCGTTTTCGGTGCAGGCGGTCGCGATTACAAAGGAATTGGGATTGGATCCCGAACGGTTGAACGTGAACGGCGGCGCGGTGGCGTTGGGACATGCGATTGGCCAATCGGGTTCGCGTCTGTTGACGACGATGCTTTACGAGTTGAAACGCCGAGACGCGCATCGGGGAGTGATTTCTTTATGTCTCGGCGGTGGCAATGCGGTCGCGATAGCTATTGAACGCTAAGCATTGTGGTTAGGATAGTGGGAAGAAATAGATTTTCCATATCACATTTGTCATTTCTCATTTGTCATTTGAAAAGCAAAAGAACCTGTTCGGCTTCCAATGAAAAATGATAAATGAGAAATGGAAAATGTTTTGGGTTCTAATGCATGACTGAAATCATTGGTGTAGTCGGTTCCGGAACGATGGGCAACGGCATCGCGCAGGTGGCGGCGCGTGCCGGCTACAGCGTCGTCATGCGAGACATCAAAGATGAGTTTCTGCAGCGCGGGCTTAAGGCGATTGATAAGAGTTTGCAGAGAGACGTTGACAAGCAGCGGCTAACCGCGGAGGAGAAGCAGGCAGTCATCGGTCGCATCAAGACCACAACGGAACTCGACGCCCTAAGCGATGCTTCATTCGTTATCGAAGCTGTAACCGAAAACCTTGCAGTTAAGATTGAACTCTTCTGCGAGCTGGATCGCATCACGCCGCCGGAAGCAATCCTCGCTTCAAACACCTCGTCGATTTCGATTACGCGTCTGGGGGCGGCGACCAGCAGGCCTGACAAAGTGATCGGCATGCATTTTATGAACCCCGTGCCGGTGATGAAGCTGGTCGAGGTCATACGCGGCATCGCGACCTCAAACGAAACCTATGAGCGAGTGCGTGGTCTCACCGAAGAGCTTGGCAAGACCGCACTCGACTGCAATGATTCCCCGGGCTTCGTTTCCAATCGCGTCCTGCTGCCGATGATTAACGAAGCGATCTTCGCGCTTTATGAAGGTGTGGCCACGCGCGAAAGTATTGACGGCATCATGAAGCTGGGGATGAACCATCCGATGGGGCCGCTGGAACTCGCGGACTTCATTGGCCTCGATGTATGCCTCGCGATACTTAATGTGCTATACGATGGCCTTGGCGACCCGAAATATCGCGCTTGTCCGTTGCTGAAGCGTTATGTCGATGCCGGTTGGCTGGGGAGAAAGACCGGGCGCGGCTTCTATGAGTACTAAAGTTCTTCGTAACGCAAACTGTTAGTTTGCGTGGTTTGTAGCCGGGCGCTGGACGCAAACTACCGTTTTCGTTACGAACTGACGACTGTCTTCTAAATGTCTCCAGTAGCTCATTACTGTCAGAAGTGTTTAGCAGCGAACCCGCTAGGTCAGGAGTTCTGTGCGCGCTGCGGCACGCGGCTGATGATCGTAGTTGAGCCGGCCTCGGCTCGTTATGAAGGACTCGAATCCGGCCTCTCAAACGAGGAACATCTGCTCGAAAGAATTTCGTCGTTGGAAAATCGCCTGGGTCGGTTGACGGAGAAACTTGAGCGCGGCCTTGATCTACTGTTGCGACAGGCGCAGAACGCCCACTTCGATCGTGCGCTCGTCAAGGCGCTGGTTGGTATTTTGACTGAAGCTGGGATGATTGAAAGCGACCGGCTCGAGAAGTTATGGCTGGAGCGGGTCCAGAAAGACGCCGAAGAACAACTCGAGAGCGAGCGCCGCGATGAGTTGCGCCTGCAAATCCTCGGCAGTTATCACGGGAAAGAGAGCAGCGCCTTTGAACAGTGTATCAACGAGGGATTTCTCTTAATTGACGACGACCAGCCGGGTCTTGGCATTCGTTCCCTGCAACGCGCGGCTCAGATGGACGAAGCCAACACCGCCTTGCTCTATTTTGTCGGCGAATATTTTTTTAAGACGGGAAAAACCCGCCGAGCCGGAAACTATCTGGGCCGGGCCTATGAGTTGTCGCCACGTGACCGGCGCATTTCGTTGCTGCTGGGGTTGACCTGTGCTGACGAAGGTGACGTTGAGCGCGCTAAAGAGTTGCTGAGCAGCGCCACGCGGCTCGGCGGTTCCACGTTTGCGGCACATTATGGGTTGGGTCGGTTGTTTGTGGCGGAAGAGAAGTGGCGGAACGCGCTTCAGGAGTTTAAGTTGGCGCTGGCGAGCAAGGCTTCACCAGAAGCGCATTACGCGCTTGGCTGTCTTTATTACCAGCTTTCGCGCGATGGCCTGGCCACGCGTCATTTGCGGAAAGCGTTGGAGTTGGACGAAGAGTACGGCGAAGCTTTTTACATGCTCGGATTGATCTCTGAACGCGCCGGACACCAGAAGCTCGCCAAAGACTATTTCCAAAAGGCCGGTGCCGGCGCGGTGGTTCGCAGGTCTTCCGTGGCAAAGGGAAGGCAACATAATTCGGAGCGGTCGACGTCGGCACCGCTGTTTCGTTTGTCGGCAGGAAATGCACGGAGACTGATAAGCGGCGGAGACCGGCGTCTCGCTGAAGCGCTGCGTCAGGACGCGCTGAGCGCATGCAGTTTGGTCTACGACGACGGCCGCTAAGAACCTTCCGCAGCAGGGGGCACGGCATGCCGTGCCCCTACGATGAAATTGCCCCCTCTCGTTGACACTCTGCCGCTCGTAGTTATAATGGCCTTTTGCGTAATTGCTGCCAAAATCGGCTATTCGTAATAGGGTGTTGGTCGATGCGGATTGAGCTTGCAACTCTGGAGGGCGGAAAGGGCATTTTTGCCCATGCTTATGAGCCGGCCGCGCTCGTTCTCGAAGACGAGCGGGTGACGCTGGTGCAGGCACCGGCGGTTTCCGGAAAAGTTCGACAAAAGGCCAATCGCTTTCACGTAAATGGCGATGTCACTGCGCGAGTTCAGGTTGAATGCGATCGATGTCTGAGATTAGTTGAACTGCCGGTAGATTCGCATTTCAAGCTCGAGTACGTAACTGCTGAAGACTATCGGGCGCAGCAGGCCGTTGAGCTTACCGAGGAAGACTTGGATCTCTCGGTGTTTGACGGTGAGGCGCTTGATATCGACGAGTTGGTAAAGGGAGAGCTACTGCTGGCCGTGCCCGATCATGTTCTGTGCAGTGAAGGCTGCAAAGGCGTGTGCGCCGTTTGTGGCGCGAACAGAAATACGACCGAGTGCGGGTGCGAAACCCGAGAAATTGATCCCCGCTGGGCGGGACTGAAGAAACTGGTGAACAGTGAATAGTAAATGGTGAAAGGTAAGTAGACGGTGCGAGCGGCGGTTACACCGCATGGCCCTTCTATTTACTATTCACCATTTACTATTAACCGACTTGCAACTGGAGTAATTATGCCAAATCCAAAGAGACGACATTCAAAAGCTCGCCGCGGAAAACGCCGCGCACATGATGCTCTGCGCGCGCCGCAGACGACCCTCTGTCCGAATTGCCAGGAGCCTCGCATGCAACACCGTGTCTGCCCGAAGTGTGGCTACTACAAAGACCGGCAAGTTGTGCGCGTAGAACAAACCTAAACCGTGATTAGAATTATCGTTTGTGCGAACTCAGTCGCAGGATGAAGCCCGTTTGACGGGAAAAGTCGTTCTCGACGCGATGGGGAGCGACCACGCGCCGCACGCAGAGATTGATGGAGCGCTGGCCGCCGCGCGCGACCTGGGGCTTAAAATAATCCTGGTCGGCCAGCCCGAGATACTGGTTCCGGAGTTGAAGCGATGCGGCTGGCGTGGCGACGGCGATCGTGGAATCGAACTGGTTGAGGCAGCCGAAGTCATTGGCATGGGCGAGCCCGTCATGACTTCGGTGCGACGCAAGAAGAAGAGCTCCTTGAGAATCGGCACGCGCCTTGTGACGGACGGAAAAGCCGACGGCTTCGTTTCGGCGGGTAACACAGGCGCAGCAATGGCCACCGCCAAAATGGTCATTGGAATGTTGCCGGGCGTTGATCGTCCAGCACTTGCCGCGCTTATCCCTACCAAGTCGAACAAACCGACGCTGTTGTTGGACGTCGGCGCAAACTCTGAGTGCAAACCCGAACACCTCGTTCAGTTTGCTATCATGGGCGACGCCTATTCGCGCGCCGTCCTTGGCACTGTCGCCCCTGTGGTCGGACTCATGAGCATTGGTGAGGAAGAGGCTAAGGGCAACGACCTAACGAAGGAAGCGTTTCCACTGCTGCGTGAAATGACGAGCCTGAACTTTATGGGAAACGTCGAGGGGCGCGACGTGTTTTCCGGCGCAGTCGATGTGATTGTGACCGACGGTTTCACCGGGAATGTAATGCTCAAGCTGTCGGAAGGTCTGACTGATGCGATGTTGTCGATGATCAAGCGTGAGCTTACTGCTTCGGCGGTTACTAAAGCGGGCGCAATGCTTGCGAAGCCAGCGTTTCGCAACATCAAAAAGCGCCTCGATTACTCCGAACACGGGGGCGCTCCGCTGCTTGGCGTAAGGAAAATAGTGGTAATAGGTCATGGGAGCTCAAACGCGCGAGCCATTCGCAACGCGATACGGAGCGTCAAGGAATTTTCTGAAAACCGTGCCGGTGAGCGCATCGAAAAGGGAATTGCAGAAACAAACGCGCTGCATCCCGTGGCGCCAACTGGTAGTTTGCGGAGCGCCTGACGATTGACTCAAGCAGTTCAGAGTTCAACCTTTAGGTTGTTCTTCGCTAAGCCAGCAAGCTAAAGCTCGAACTCTGAACTGCAGCGTGGTTGGGCTGCTTGGTTTTCCAGTGGCTAGTGGATAGTATTACCGGCCACAAATAAGCAAACGAGGAATTGATGGGAAATATCCGCGCGGGGATTTTGGGTACTGGGCACTCTTATCCGGAAGGCATTCTAACGAACGCTCAACTGGAAAAGATGGTCGAAACTTCTGACGACTGGATTACCAGTCGCACCGGGATCAAACAACGACGCAAGGCGGGGCCGGGTGAGTACACTTCGCAGTTTGCCGTTCGCGCCGCGCAACAAGCAATCGATCGTGCAGGGTTGCAGGCCGCGGATGTTGATCTGATTCTTTGCGCCACTGTCAGTCCGGATCAAATTCTGCCGTCAACCGGCTGCATTATCCAGGCGCAATTGGGCGCCAACAAAGCTGCGGCCATGGATATCGTCGCCGCCTGCTCCGGCTTCCTTTATGGCTTGACGCTCGCTGACGCGATGGTGCGGACTGGTCAGTCGAAATATGCGCTGGTAATCGGCGCGGAGGTGCTTACGCAGTACGTTGATTACACTGATCGCAATACCTGCGTCTTGTTTGGCGACGGAGCGGGCGCGGCTGTGCTTGGGCCCGTCGAGGAAGGCCGTGGAATTCTGGCGGCGCGCATTCGATCCGATGGCAGGTACGAGGAACAGCTCTATTCGCCCGGTGGTGGCACGCGACGACCAGCGACAGCAGCGACGCTTGCGGCCGGCGACCACTTTTTCAAGATGAAGGGTAATGAGCTCTTCAAAGTTGCCGTCCGCTCGATGACCGAGATTTCGCGCGAAGTGCTCGAAGAAGCTGGCTTAAGTGCGACTGATGTAAAGCTTTTCATTCCACATCAGGCGAACCAGAGAATTACAGACGGCGTGGCGAGTAAGCTCAATGTCGAGAGCGAGCGCGTTTATTCAAACATTGCGATGCACGGCAACACCTCGTCCGCGTCGATTCCTATTGCGCTCGATGAATGTGTGGAGGCGGGACGAATTAGCACTGGCGACCTGGTATTAATGGCGTCGTTCGGCGGCGGCGTGACCTGGGGCGGCGTGCTGGTGCGTTGGTAGGGAAGTGCGGTGAATGGTGAATAGTAAACGGTAAATAGTCGTGGTCGTTCACGACTGAGCCATTTCAAAGACTTTGACAGGTGACATCCGTTTTAACTATTTGCTATTTACCATTTACTATTTATCCCCATGGCGCTCGCGTACATCTTTCCCGGACAGGGATCACAGCATCCGGGGATGGGGAAGAATCTGGCAGAAAATTTCCCCGTCGCGGCACGGCTCTTTGAAGAACTTGACGACGTCCTTCATTTATCGATCTCGCGGTTGTGCTTTGCAGGCTCTGCGGAAGAGTTGCAACTGACGGAGAATACTCAGCCGGCGCTTTTTTCTGTTTCCTCTGCGGCGCTTCGCGTGATGGAGACGGAAGGGTTTCCCCAGCCCGATTTTGTGGCGGGGCACAGTCTGGGCGAATATTCGGCACTGTTTGCAGCGCGCTCGTTGACGGCCGGTGATGCAGTGCAAACCGTCAGACTGCGCGGGCGTTATATGCAGGAGGCAGTGCCTGTTGGCACCGGGGCGATGGCGGCAGTAATTGGCGCGGAGTTAAGCGATATCGAAAGCGCGTGCGCGGAAGCTGCGCAAGGTCAGGTTTGCGCGCCGGCAAATATCAACTCGCCCGGTCAGGTGGTTATCGCTGGAAACACCGAAGCGGTGGATCGAGCCAGCGAGCTACTCAGAAATGGTGGAGCGAAGCGAGTATTGAAGCTCAACGTGAGCGCGCCTTTTCACTCGGCGCTAATGATGCCGGCTCAGGAACGCCTGGCATCCGATCTCGATGGGCTGAACTTTCGTGATCTCGCGGTGCCGCTGGTGACGAATGTTGATGCCGCCGTCATTCGCCTCGGCGGCCAAGCCAGAGACGCACTTGTTAGACAGGTTTCGTCGCCGGTACGCTGGCTGGAGTCGATAGAGTTGTTGATTAGGGAAGGTGTTGATACCTTCGTAGAAGTTGGCCCCGGCAAAGTTCTAACCGGCTTGATGCGACAGATAAGCCGCGAGGTAAAGTGTTTCAACGTTGAGGACGCAGCCAGTTTGAAGAGTGCCGCTGCGAACCTCGGCGTTTCCTAGTGGGTTCGAAGTAACGCAAACTGTTAGTTTGCGTGCAGAATTAAGTTAAGAGACGCAAATGAACAGTTTGCGTTACGAAGACGTTAGCGATTTTTTATCACAGAGGAGCAAAACGAGATGCCCGATCCAGAAATCGAGAGTAAGGTCAAACAAATTATCGTCGACGAATTAGGTGTGGATGAAAATGAGGTTACGCCCAATGCGCGGTTCATCGACGACCTGGGCGCAGACTCTTTGGATACCGTCGAACTCGTCATGCGTTTTGAAGAGGAATTCGGCATCGAAATTCCCGACGAAGACGCCGAGAAAATCCAAAGCGTCCGCGACGCCTACAACTACATCGATCAGCACAAAAAGTAAGGCCGACCGAAGACGGACGACCGGCGACCGTGGGCCCGATCAAACGTAGATCGGCCATGACGCGGCAACGGTTTCGACATCGGTCCTCCGTCGCTGGTCGTCGGTCGCATTACAAGGAGTTTGATTTGGCACGACGTGTAGTTGTCACAGGGTTGGGCCTGATAACACCGGTTGGGAATTCAGTAGAAACGACGTGGGCTGCGCTCATGAGCGGTCGCAACGGCGTCGGTCCCATTCAGAAATTTGACACGGAAAAGTTTTCGGTCAAATTTGCCGCCGAAGTTAAAGACTTCGATCCACTCAAATTCATCGCAAAGAAAGAGGCGCGCAAGATGGGCGCCTTTATACATTACGCCATCGCCGCCGCTACGGAAGCGATGGCCGACGCTGGCTTCCAGCTTACCGAGGAAGGGAAGTTTCCTGTGGAGTTGGCCGAGAATGCCGGTACTTACATCAGCAGCGGCATTGGCGATTTCTGGGCAATCGAGCGGGAACACTCGAAACTCTTGAATGAAGGTCCGGACCGCGTTTCACCGTTCTTCATAGTTTCAGCAATTGTGAATCTAGCCGCCGGTCAGGTTTCGATTCGTTATGGGGCCAAGGGTCCTAATTCAGCAACGGCCACCGCCTGTGCAGCCGGAGCGCACGCTATCGGCGACAGCTTCAAGATCATTCAGCGCGGCGATGCCGATGTGATGATCTGTGGCGGCGCCGAGTCAGCCATCACCCCGATGAGCGTTGCCGGTTTTGCCTCCATGCGTGCGCTGTCGACTCGTAACGATGATCCCACGCATGCGTCGCGGCCGTTTGAACGCGATCGCGATGGGTTTGTTATCGGCGAAGGCGCCGGAATCATGATCCTCGAAGAAATGGAAATGGCTAAACGCCGCGGCGCGAAAATCTATGCCGAGATCGTGGGCTATGGGATGACGGCTGATGCGTTTCACCTGACGATGCCTGACGAAACCGGCTCCGGCGCGATTCGCGTGATGCAAAAAACAATTCGCGACGCGGGCATTCAGTCGGAACAGGTTGGTTACATCAACGCGCATGGAACCTCGACGCCTTACAACGACAAGTTTGAAACGCTGGCTATCAGGCAAACCTTTGGCGACCATGCTTACAAGCTTGCCGTCAGCTCGACGAAGTCGATGACTGGTCATCTGCTCGGCGCGGCTGGCGGAATTGAGGGCGTGTTTTCCGTGCTCAGTTTGCACCGCAAGGTTTTGCCGCCAACGATCAACTACGTGAATCCGGACCCGGATTGCGATCTTGACTACGTGCCCAATCAGCCGCGGGAGGCAGAAGTTGAATTTGCGCTTTCGAACAGTTTTGGGTTTGGCGGAACGAATGCAGCGCTGTTGTTTAAGAGATACGAAGGATAGTCAGTTGCCCGTTGTCAGTTATCCGTGAGCCAAGCGAACAACTGACCACTGACCACTGACTGCTGACTACTAATGAAAATCATAGTGATGATGAAGCAGGTCGCCAACAAAGACGCGATCCTGCGGATCAATAAAGAAGGAACGTGGATCGAAGAAGGCGACTTGTCGTTTGAGGTCAGCGAGTCAGACGGCTATGCGCTGGAAGAAGCTTTGCGGGTTAAGGAAAAGCTCGGCGGCGAAGTGATCGTTTGTTCCATGGGACCGGCGCGCGTGAAGAGTGTTATCAAAGATGCACTAGCGCGCGGCGCTGATCGAGCAATTCACCTCGTCGGCGACAATCTGGGATCACTTTCTCCGTATGCCGGCGCGAGCCTGTTAGCTGAAGCGATCCGCGAAGAAAAACCGGATCTTGTATTCACGGGTTTACAGTCAGACGATTATGGTTACGGACAAACGGGGGTCATCCTGGCGGAATTGCTCGGGCTGCCGCATGCAACCATCGCGATTGAAGTGGACGCTTCGGGCGAGAAGCTGCGCGTCAAGCGCGAGCTCGAAAGTGGTTGGTATCAGTGGTACACGATGCCGAC
>JANLYZ010000105.1:0-3574 GCA_031365905.1 Chloracidobacterium sp.
AATCGTGAACGACGTTATCGCGTCACTCGCGACAAAAGCTTCAGAGCAGGCGATAGCTCTAACTAACCTCGTCGCTGCTGAGGCATTCGTTTACGCAGATGCGCGCCGTCTGGAACAGATGCTGATGAACCTGGTTGAGAATGCGATCAAGTTTAATCGGGAGCACGGCTCGGTGCAGGTCAGCTACGAAGGCGGTCAGGGCAGAAGCCCGCGCGCCAGCAAGAACTTTACTGTGGACGCGAAGGCAGACGGCGCGTCGCCGCGTGACCGAATCATTGTCGCGGACACCGGCGAAGGCATTCCGGCGCAACATCTCGATCGTCTGTTTGAAAGATTTTATCGAGTAGATCGCGCGCGTTCACGCGAACTGGGCGGCCTCGGGCTCGGCCTGGCAATTGTGAAGCACCTGGCCCGCGCACACGGCGGCGAAGTTTCGGTTACGTCTCAACTCGGCAAGGGCAGCACCTTCACGATCGAACTGCCTAAGGGTCAACGTTGACAGGAATGCGGTAAGAATTTGTTACTAATCGTTAAGTGCGACGATGGCTGGGAGAACGCACGGGTCTTGGCAAAGGGTTGCCGGCGATCCAATCGGCCACCGCCCAAGAAAAATCGGAAAACGGTAGGTCGCCAATATCCCATGACAATTTGTCGCAAATAGTGGGAAGCGTCGCTTGAAACCTCCCGTATCTTTCATATATGACTGCGCCGCTGGGGGTAATCACTGAGTTAGGATCTAATTCTAATCTCAACCAATTTCTTACGACGTTAATTACTTCTCGTGGTTCGCCGCCATGGCCTTCGATATCTTGGCCTGCTATATCGGAGATAAAATCTCGGTAACGAAATCGTTCCACATCCAACACGACCAACACTTTTTCCTGCTGATGAAGTTTTCCATACTTCTTACACCCAAGATCAAGTCCGAGCTCCAAGGGCATGTTAAAGCGAGCAAGACCGGTCGCGACATCTACCTCGGCGCGAGAAATATCATGGATGCTATACTTGCATTCTTCAATAAGATGCAAAATCTTATCGAATCTAACCTGACCAGCATTACTCTCGTCTTTCGCGGATTTTGGCCTAAACCCCATATCATTTACTGCAAAAACTATTGCATTAAAGAGGGGCTGATATTGATCGTCAAAAGGACAGTTGATGAAAACGTTTTTCGCGTAGTTGGCGGGAAGACGCACAACCTTAGGCATGTGGATGAACCGTTCCTGGTGCGATCAAAAGATCCTAATTGAGTTTTGCGAAGCTTTGTTTCTCGCTGACCTCACGTACGGCTTCGCTTACCGCTTTTCGAATTGCTTCCCGGTTTGTGTTTGGCGTTGAGCTTGGGTAAAGAACCTTTCGAGGCTGTTTTGGCGGGAGGGGATCGGCCCCATAGCTATCTCGAGATCTAATTCGACCATCGCGACCGTGAACCACCAATTGAGTGCCGGATGTTTTCGCAAGCTTCCGCGCAGTTTCAATAGCCTCTCGTTGGCTGCTGTGAATTGATGTTGCGCGGCTGCTACCCTCACTTCTAACTGCCCATCCATCAATACGAGGAACTACGTGCAGGCTTACGCCATTAGTCTTGCGCTTTCCCTTGGGGGCTTTCCTTTTTGATACCTTGGTTTTCATGTTAAGCCGTTTAGGTAATTTACATCATCTGGAAAAAATTAGGAAGGAAACGGCTACTGCTTCGCTTCGTCGAGTTGTCGTAGCGTGTCGAGGATTAGGTTGGTGTTGCTAGCCGTCTGAATACGGACGGGAAATTCTCCCTCGGATTTTTGAAACTCAAAGCCTCCGGTTGTTATTTCCACGATTTGGCGGAACCCCAACTCGGCGGTAGCGCCCGCCGCTTCGGCGTCAACAATTCTTCCCTCGTTGAAAAGGACGCGACCGGATTGCGTGTCGTTACCGAGCAGCAGCGTGCCGGTGAGCCTGGCGTTTTCAATTACCTGGACGGCGTCAAAAACGTTGATGGCCGCCAGGTCGCCGGCCAGGGTGACGAGCGGCCCGCCTGACGGTTGTGCCGCGACGGCTGCTTCAGGACGCAGGTCTGGACGGCGCGCGCGCCGGATCGCTTCCAACCCGCCGGCGATGTTGATGCGCGCGTCGAGCTGCTTGGCTTCCAGCAGTCGATCGTAAGCGTCGTCGAAATCGTCGCGCTCGATATAAATCTTCGCCAGCGCCAGGCAATGCCGCGCGGCGTCTTCGGTCTGTTTTTGCGAAATACAGATTTCGCGCATCCGTTCGCGCAGCGGAATCGAACGGGGATTCCCATCGATCGCCTCGCGCAATCGTTTTAAGGCGCGGTCGGGAGACTGGTATTTAAGGAAGAGTTCGGCATCAAGCAGCGCGTTATCCACTTCGCTGACGTGCTCAGATTGTGATGAAAGGTCGGGCATTAGTGAGGGAAAATCTACCACAGAAGACCGTGCAGGTCAGAACCACCTGCGTAAGCGGGTGGTCTTTCTAAAGAAGATTTGCCACCCGCTTACGCAGATGGTTCTGACTAGAAATCGAAACGAATGCCCAGCCGAACCTGCCGCGGGTGGAGCGTGCGCGTGGTAACGAGAAATGAATCGAGGAATGCCTGACGCTGAGCCGGCGTGGCCGTCGGAGCGAAGGCGTTGAAGTTTATGAATTCGCTGCCGAAGCTGAAGACTGTTTTGTTCAGGACATTGTCAAACTCCACCACCGGTCGCAGCCGCATGCGTTCGCTTACGCGAAACTCGCGAGTGATATTCAGATCGAGGAAAAACTGTCCCGGTCCCTGGCCGGCGTTGCGCGGCAAGTTTCCGGTTTGGCCGATAGTGGGCAACTTGAAGAGAATGAGTATCGCCGGATCGATTTTGTCACCGGGGCCGCGCCAGTGCAGCAGCGCCGTGTCGCCCCGGAAGATTGGACGATCGTTACCGACATCGTCGAGATTGCGGTCGGCGCCGCCGATGGAAATGTTGAAAGGCGCTCCAGAAGCGAGTCGCATAATGGGTGACAAGCGTAGTTTGCCGAGATAGTGAGGCGTATCAAACGTGCCGGAAAAAACAAAACGATGCCGGCGGTCAAGCAGGCTGCGCGCACGCTCGGCGAAAAAGTCTCCTGCCACGAGCGCGTCGGAAGTGTTCACAATGCCATCGTCCGTCAGGTGTGAATAGGTGTACGCGGAGCGGAACGAGAAAGCGAAATCCTTTTTTTGTTTGAATCGCTTGCGAAGTTCGAAGGTCACGCCGTGATAGAAACTGTTGCCGGAGGAAATCAGTTGTTGGATATCCGTGCGCGTCGGGTCAGGACGGAAACGATTCAGGGCGGCCAGCGCCACCTCAACCGAAGTTGACGATGTAAAGCTGTTCAGGTTGATGACTGAGATTGGCACGCCAAATTCAACGATGCGTGTGACCGCATTTGGATTAGCAGGGTCAAGTGGATTGAAAACAAATCTGATGAGATCGCCGGCGGTAGAGACATTGTAGAGCGGTCGCATGCCGAACGGGCTGCTGCGGAAGTTTACAAAATCGCGCGAGCCAAGATACTCGGAAAAGTTTTTGAAACCCGCCGGGAGCCGCGGCGCATTGGCGTT
>JANLYZ010000122.1:0-12108 GCA_031365905.1 Chloracidobacterium sp.
TTGATCGCCACCTCGCGTGCGAGAGCCGTGTCGGCTGCGCGATACACCTGGCCCATGCCTCCCTCACCGATGAGCGAGCGAACCTCGTATCTGCCGAGAAGTGTGCCGGGCTGAATGTTCACTTTGGAGGGTGCACCCTATTCCTGGATTGGCGGCGGCTTAAAGTCGAGGGCATTCTAGATAACTTCGGCTCAACTTGCCAGAGTGTTATAAGAACAAGCGCATGACCAACAAAGAAACGCCGCCAGCGCGTGGCCGCTCAACGTATGATCGGATAGCCCCACGCTACGACTGTGCAGTCCGACCGCTTGAACGTTGGTTTCTGGCGCGACTGCGCGCAAACACGCTTCGTTATCTGCCGGAAGGCGCGCGCGTCTTAGAACTTGGAGCGGGTACTGGCCTGAACTTTGTTTTCTATCCGACGAACACTGTCGGTGTCGCGAGCGAACCGAGCAGCGGCATGTTGCGCCGCGCGGCGGAAAAGGAGCGGCCTGATAAAGTGCGACTGGTTCAAAGTTGTGCCGAGCAGCTTCCGTTCAAAAACAATAGTTTCGATGCGGCGTTTGCCACGCTGGTGTTCTGCTCGGTGGCACAACCGGACGAAGCATTCAATGAATTGCGCCGCGTGGTGAAGGCGGGCGGTACCGTGTTGCTGCTCGAGCACGTGCGGCCAAACGGATTGCTGGGACCAGTTTTCGATCTGCTTAACTTAATCACGGTTCCGCTCTTTGACGACCACTTCAATCGCCGCACCGCTGACACCGCAGAGGCAGCCGGACTCAAGGTCATGAAAATCGAAAAGAGCTTGCTGGGGATTATTAATTTGATTGCGTGTCGTGTCTGACGTAGGGGCACGGCATGCCGCGCCCACGCATCGGCGTCGCTTCGGGAGTCTCGACGGCATGCCGTGCCCCACAAATTTCAAACGCCGAGTTAATCTTCGGACAGGTCCTTCATGATCTCGGCAAACTTTTCTATGTCGGCGCGAGTGCGTTCCATAGCACGACGGCTGTCAAGGTAGGCTGTCCAAACCGGAGTTTGGGTGAGAGCTTTGGTGGTGTCCTCATCAAGCGTCTGCGCCATGAGCGCGATCAGATCGCTGACCACGCGCGTGTGTTCGAGGAGCGATTCGATGATTGTGTAGGCGAGGCGCGCCTGCTCCTGATCGAGGTCGCGCGGGCTATCGTCGGTAATCGGATCTTCAGACATTTAGAACTAGAAAACTCCAATTCGCCGCGGATTCACGCGGGTGAACGTGGATCAGATCAAGAATAAGAACTTTACAATCAGATCTTGTTTTTTCAGATTCGCCCGATCCGCGTTAATCCGCGGCCAATAGTCCATTCGTGGTAGACCTTCGCACAAACGGGAGCTCGGTCACTTGCGCCGCTAGCTTATCTCCGGAAATGATATTCAGCTTCGTATCCGGCGCGAGACAGTCAAACTTCAAATACGCAAGCGCGATGGTGCGGCCCAGGTGCGGCGAATAAGTTACAGAAGTTACTCGTCCAACTTCCTTACCTTCTGCTGAATTGACCAGGGCGCCGGCTGCTACTTTCACTGCCTGCTCAAACATTACGCCGGTTAATTTCTTAGCGACATGTCCGCGATACTTGATGCGCGCGATGATCTCCTGACCAACATAACAACCCTTGGTGTAACTAACGGCATCGTCCAGCCCCGCCTCGGTGACAACGTTCGTTTCATCCATGTCGATGCCGTAACGCGGTACGCCAGCTTCGATTCGCAGCGTCTCCAGCGCCGCATAACCGACTGGCCGCGCGCCGGCACTTTGCAAAGCGTCCCACAAACTCACGGCCTCACGAGCGCTCACAACAAAGTCGAAGCCGTCTGCACCCGTGTGTGACGCGCGCATCAGGGTCAACTCGTTTGTTATGCTACTCGGCGAGGCTGCATCCAGCCGGTCGCCGCCTTTCCCGGAACTAGGGTAGGCGATCTGTGTAGCTTGATTCGGCGCTAATTCCGCAGCGTCAGCAAAAACCGCGCTCACAACCTCAGCCGCTTTTTTCCCCTGCACTGACAGCATCGCCGTTTCACTCGTAACGTCGGTGACGCGGAAGTCGCCGGCAAGCGTGAAGCGTCCAATAGTTTTGAGTACGCGCTCATGCGTCGCCGCTTCCGTATCGAGGAGAAAAGTAGGACAGACATCCTTGTCTGTCCCTTCTGTCCCTTCATCCTTCAACCGCAGAACACGCACACTTGCAATCAACCGGCCCTGAACATTCGGAAACGCCGCCGGCATCCAACTGTTCTCCTGGAGCGTTTTCATGTCGTTCGTGATTAGGCCGTTGAGAAACTGCACGGCCTCGGTTCCGCTCACCAGAATGCGGCCTCGGTTGGAAAGATCAATTACTCCGCACCCGCGCTCACGCACT
The DNA here is from genome assembly GCA_031365905.1 of Chloracidobacterium sp. GTDB lineage: Bacteria > Acidobacteriota > Blastocatellia > Pyrinomonadales > Pyrinomonadaceae > PSRF01. Next base: position 2,397 of record JANLYZ010000122.1, read on the forward strand.
GCGGCATATTCAAGCAGCGGATCGCCGTAGGATTCAGGCACAGACCAGCCGTCTCGTTCGTTCATCGTTGCGCCCAATCGCTGATGAATAGACTCAAGTGAAGACTTCGCGAGACTCTTTGTTTCAACTGCTTCAGTCATTGAACCGTACCCAAGTGAGGTCAAATCAACATTAGCCGCGGATTTGCGCGGATTAACGCTGATCAGATCCAACACCAAAAAACAACAAGGCCTTTTTCAGATTCGCGCGATCGGCGTTAATCCGCGGCTAATGATCTTGCCCGCACCCGCGCCAACGCCAGTCTCTTTCCCTATGGTCGCAGGCTAATTCTGTACGTCTTGATTTTCGAATTGAGCGTAGTGGCGTTCATTCCCAGCAAGCGCGCGGCGCGCGATTGGTGGCCGCCCGTTTGCTCAAGAGCGCGCCGAATCAAATCAACCTCAAAGCGGCGCACCTGATCGTAAAAGTTAATGCCACGCCCCAAATCCTGTACCGCGCCCATGCTGGCGCCTTCTTCGGAAGCGCTGGCAACGGACTGCGGATCGGCGATCTCCGGACGCAGACACTCGCGCGAGATTTCATCACGCGGCGCAATCACCACCGCCCGCTCAACCGCGTTTTCGAGTTCGCGAACATTTCCCGGCCACGAATAAGCTTCGAGCAACGCCAGCACCTCCGGCGCAATCTGCTCCGACACTTTCCGACCATTCTCTTCGTTATACTTTTCGATGAAGTGTTGCGCCAGCGGCAGAATGTCTTCGCGACGATCGCGCAGCGGCGGCAGTTCAATCGGCACTACTGCCAGGCGATAGTACAAGTCTTCGCGAAACGTTCCCTGCTTGACCGCTTCCTTCAACTCAATATTCGTAGCAGCGATGATGCGCACATCAACCCGGCGCGGCGTCGTGTCGCCAAGCGGCGTGAACTCCCGCTCCTGAATAACACGCAGCAGACGCACCTGCGTTTCGGGCGGGATGTCGCCGATCTCGTCAAGGAAGATCGAACCCCCGTCAGCAACTTCAAACAGTCCCTTCTTCGCCGCCACCGCGCCAGTAAAAGCTCCGCGGGTGTGACCAAAAAGTTCCGATTCGAGGAGCTCGGAAGGAATGTTCGAACTGTTGACGGTAACGAAGGGTCGGCCGACGCGCGGGCTGGCTTCGTGAATCGCTTTCGCGATCAACTCTTTTCCGGTGCCGCTTTCGCCCGTAATCAAAACAGTGGAACGAGCCGGCGCCACTTGTTCGACCAGGCGAAAAACTTCCTGCATGATGTCAGACCGCCCGACTATCTCGCCGCGATCGACCGCACGACTCATGGCGCGTCGCAGCGTTTGCCGCTCTTCTTCCTTGCGTCGCCGTTTGATCCCGGCGGCAATCGTCATGGTGATCTGTTCGTTTTGGAAAGGCTTTCGGATGCAACCAAAGGCGCCATGTTCCCAGGCCGCGATGGCAGTATCAAACGTTGCGTAAGCGGTAATCATTACGATGACCGCGTCGGAGTCCATCTTCAAAAACTCTTCCAGCGCCTGCAGTCCGCCGATGCCTGGCATCGACACGTCGAGCAGGACAACGTCGTAGGAGCGGCGGCCGTAGGATTCGAGGCCCTCTTCGCCAGTCTTGGCGAGGTCAACACGATAGCCTTCGGAGGAGAGTAGCGTCTCCAGGACTTCTCGCATTATTTCTTCATCGTCGACGATGAGTACTGAACCTTTTTTTGCCACGCGTCTTTCCGTCTTTACAGCCAATGGTGCCAAGCCCTCATGTTTTTTTGGAGTGAATCAGTGTAGGGGAGATCAAGGCAAAAAAAAAGGCAGGAGCTTCGGAAGAAGATGTCAGAGGTCAGATGTCAGAATGAGAGGTCAGGAGTTTTCAAGTTCGAAGTTCGCCGTTTCGGAGTTTACTTCCGAACTGCTGACTTCTGAAATCTGATATCTGATATCGGCATTAGTCGGCGACTGTCTGCAATCGTGCGCGCACGTGCGCGAGGGGCAACGTGATGCGAAAAGTTGTGCCGTGTCCCGGCCTGCTTTCAACGCTGATGTGACCTGAATGCTCCTGAACAATACCGTAGGAAACGGCGAGCCCCAGGCCCGTCCCCTGGCCCACTCCTTTGGTTGTGTAAAACGGGTCGTAAATCTTGGCGACATTCTCAGGAGCGATGCCGGTGCCGCTATCGGAAATTTCAATCGTCAACGAGTGGTCATCGGCAGGAATCGTCGAGATCCTGATCGAGCCTCCCGCCGGAATCGCGTCGCGCGCGTTCAGCAACAGGTTGGTAAACACTTGCTGCAGTTTGCCGCTGTTACCAATCACGAGGGGCGAGTCATGATCGTAGCCGCGCGCGATTTGAATCTGATTGCCGCGCAACTGCGGCTCGAGTAGTTGCAGCGTATCGTCAAGCACCCGGCTGATGTCCAGTTCGTTAAACTCAGTTGCGTCTCCCGTGCGCGAAAAGTTGAGCAAATTGTTGACGATGTTCGTGGCACGTTCAGCCTGGCGGCGAACTTTCAGCAAGAGCGCATGCTTGGGATCGGTTTCCGAGAGCATGCCCAGCAGCATCTGCGTGTATGAGGAAACGCCGGTGAGCGGCGTGTTCACTTCATGAGCAACCCCGGCGGCCAGCAAGCCGATCGAGGAAAGTTTTTCGCGTTGCTGCAACTGTTCTTCAAGCCGCACGCGCGAAGTGACATCCTCAAGCACCACCAGCGCGCCCGTCTGTACCTCGGAATCCTGCAACGGCGCAATTGCGATATTGAGCACGAGCGGATGCCCGGTGAAAGTAGCGGTGTGAATCTTGTAGATGTTGCGGATTTCCTTGAGCCGCCAGCGATCGTTGCCCAACACCTGGCGTAGCGTGTCGGTAAAGTCTGCCGAGAAAAGATCCTCGACTCGCTTGCCAACCGCCTGCGCGCGGCTAAGATCCAGAATCTCCTCGAGCGCGGAATTCAGGCGAGTGACGCGACCTTCGAGATCCACCGCCAGCAGTCCAACGTTGATCGACTCGATGATCGACTCGTTAAACTCCTTGAGAAGTTTTAACTCCGCGGCGCGATCACCTTGCTCCTGATACAGCAAGCTATTTTCGATCGCCACTGCTACATAGCCGGAGACGGTGAGCAGGATTTCAACGTCCTCCGACGAGAGCAGCGCACCATCGGCCGACCGGCCAAGTCCGATCACGGCAACCATGCGACCGCGCACCACGCAGGGAACATAATAATGAAGCGCGCGGCGAACGAAGCCCGTGTTTTCCGGTACCAGATCAAAGTCGTCAGTGCGCACCACGCCAGCCTCGGCGGAACGAATGCGGATCATCTCGCGAAAGTCCGGCGGTACAACGATCTCTGAGGTCAGGCCCGCGGCCCGCGCTACGCGATAGCCTCCCAGTGTGTTTTTGTCCTCGATGAAGATCGCTATGCGACCCACGTTCATCACCTGCTGGAGGCGGCTGACGAGCGAGTCGAGCAAGGGCTCGAGTGCGGTGGTGGCTGAAAGTGTGCGGCCAAAGTCGAGCAGGCTGTGCCGCATGTCGTAACGTTCGCCATAAAACAGGCGGTCGATTTGTTCCTGCAAAAAGTTCTTCACTGGCGCGGCGATCATCACGATGACGGCCATAGCCACAATCGCTATCACGACTCGCAGAGTGATTTCGCCCGACGTGGTTCCCTGATCTCCGCCCAGAGCATAGAGCCCGGCGAGGTAGACGACGGCGCCGACCATCAAAGCGATTGCCAGCGTCGTGAGCACGTAAACGAAGACGCGGCGCACCACCAGTTCAACGTCCATCAAACGGTAGCGCACCACGGAATAGCCAAACGCGAGTGGAATCAGAATCAGCGGGAGCACGGCCGCATTGGTTAGCCAGGGATCAGTTTGCGCGCCCAACAAAAACCCCACCGCGTAAAGCAGTGTGAACGGAGCGAGCGCCAATACCAATCCCCAAATCACCCACTTCAGTTGCTGCCGCACAACGGCGCTCTTGGCTTTGACCCAGGTTCTGATCAGAAAGAAGACGCTAGCTAGCGAACCCAATACGAGGTGAAAGATGCTGAGCCAATAGAACCGCCCAACAAACACTTCAGAGACATTCGGAAGGTTTCGTAGTTGCGGAACGAGCGGCGTAATCACGTTACGCAGGAAGATGAGACTCCCAACTGCCAGCAGCAAAACGGCTGGCAGGTAAAGCAAAGTGGCGCGCCAACGCTTCCGATCAAATAGTTGCTGCCGCAGCGGGTAAAGGAGACAGAAGTGCAAAAACAATGGAGCAAAGACAATAAGGGCTGCGTTTTTTAGAATTGCAACTGCCAGATCCAGATCGCGATAGGTGCCGGCCGCGGTATAGAAAAAAAGGACGAAGGCAACCAAACAGACCGAAGCGAAATGTAAAGCAAAGGGCGCTCGCCCACCTTGTTTGAAAAGTACAAAGAAGCCAACGAAGAGCCATACCAGTCCAATGAGATTGATGTAAACAACCAGCGGCGTCCATTTGTGAGTGGCATCAAGGTGATCGAGATCGGCGTAATACATGCGGCTCTCTGGCGGGTAGGAGGGTCGTTCGATGAGGTAATGAATGTCGCCGCCTACGCGCGCCTGATCCAGATATATTGGTACGTCCCGGGCGCGTCCCAACTCTTCGTAGTTCCGGTTGTCTAAGCTGATTCCGATCAGATGATCGCCGGGCAAGATTTGGGCACGGGCTCCAGAGGAACCAGGTTCAACGGTTTCCGCGAGGATTCCTTGCTTCGTATCGCTCCAGCGAACTCCGTCCCAAGCCGGCGTCTCGTGTCTCCATCGCTGGCCAAAGTTGAGCATGCCCGCCGTAACCAGCAGGGCGGCGCTGGCCAACACCAGCCACGTTCCAGTTGTAAAAACCGATCTCTTCACTTAGGTAGTTGTGCGAGACAAAATATCAACGTTCCCGATCTGGGTCGAAAACGCAATGTGTGTTCCTAAGGCGATCAGCCGGCAGCCGCGTTCAATTGCTGTCGCGGCCCGAAAGCTCAGCGCGCGAATAGTTACGAGATAACCCAGCAAGGGCACGACCTTTTTAATCTTCAGGACCATGGGGGGTACATCGTAACGAAAACTCTCGCTAATTGTGCTATCCAACTTTTTGGACTTTTCCGAGTTTTTGGAGAATAGCTGGAAGGACTACTAAGCAAACAAGCGCGACAGCGAGAGACACAAAGCTTTTTGCGGTTAACTCCGTCTCCCCCTTTTTAGAACCTGAGCGAGATCCCCCCGCGAACCGAACGACGTCCCGTGCTGAGTTGGGTCAGTACTTCTCCGTTGTCCGTGTTCGGCTGAATATCAAGTAAGTTACGCGCGTCGAATACAGCCTGGGCCCTGACCGGGAGACCAAACCTCGGCAGTTCCTGAGTGACCTGAATGCTTAACGACGGATCATAAACAGCGAGACGGCCGGCGAAGGGATCGATTGCGAACACAGTAGCGTTGGGCGAGAAGCGCAACACGGTACGAATGTTTGTGCCGCTATCAAGATCAGCGTCGAGCTGAAACGCCGCCGTTTGAAAGAAGCCGCTCTCAAATAATTCCGAAGGTTGGGCAATCTTGCCGGGCGCGAGCCGCTGTCCGCGGCCAAACGAGTAGCCACCGGAAGCGGTCCACATACGGCTGAGCCGGCGCGTGTAAACCAGACGCATGCCTCTGGCTGAGCCTTGCTGGTTAGCGACGTTGATGAAGGCTTCACCGGTAGCGCCGGAAAATGCAGTCATCGGCGTGCTGAGCAAGCCGACGCCGCGATCGAGCGTTGTATCGAAGAACGCGGCGCCTTCAAGATTTGATTTGTTATCGAGAACTCTTTCAACGCCCAACTCAAGACGATGACTGCGATCCATTACAGCCCGACCATCGACGTAAGCCACTGGTCGTCTCGCGGAATCGCGGAAAGCAACTTGAGCATCTTCAAACGCTGCCACGCTCTGAAGGTTTCCTTCGTCGCCGCCCGGCGCGTACGCTGCTTTCAAACGAGTCCTGGCGTTCGCGTCATACTGAATTCCAACCCGCGGATTGAGCGAGCGCGCGCCGCCCGCGCCAATGAAACGAGAATAGTCGAGACCAAGCACTACTACGATCCCATCGCGAACGATCCATTCATCAATAGCTCTGACGGAAATTTGTCCTGAAGGCGCGCTTGCGGCGCTGTGCGATCTAGCGGTGGTCGCGATCCACGATGGCGCGCCGAGGCGGACAGCGCCCATGCTCATTCCCACGCGATGGCGTTGGCCCGCGCGCAGATGGCTGCTCACTTCAAAACGCTGGGGACCGTTTTGCCCGGCGGTTGTTTGGCCGGCAAAGATCAGTTCAATGCGATCGTTCGGGGAGGTAGCAATGGCAAAATTCAGACCGGGGTAGCTTGAGCCGCTTGAGTTACCCGCGAAAAATGTCTCGACTACTCCCTGGACTCTGCGTTGAGTTTGCGGATTAGAGACCTCAGTGCCGGCGGCATCCGGGCTGGCGCCTTCCTCAGGCGTTTCTGTTGCCGGGGCACCTTCCCGTCCGAGGACCGCCTGCATGTCGGCGTCTTCGCCTTCCTGAGCCTGAAGGATGGAACGACGTGTTTGAGCTGAACGCAAAACCCATTTTACATCGTCACGATCGCGGCGACGCTCCGGCAAAGTCTTGCCGGAACCGATCGGCTCGAGGTTGAAGCGGTAAACAAGCTCCTGCGAAGGGCGAACTTCAACTGACGCGAAAACGACTTCGTTAAAGCCTGCCGCAATCGCGCGAATGCCATAGCGGCCCGGTGCGATACGGGCACTAAAGCGACCGGCCGCATCGCTGCGTGTTTGTTTGATGATTTTGTTCGCACCATCTCGCAACAGGGAAATCAGCGCGCCCGCTACCGGATTACCCTTGTTATCAATCACGGCCCCGGTAATCGTCGCCAGGTTTCCCCGGCTCGCGTTTACCGCCGGAACCTGCAGGTACAAGCTCGCCGCAAACACCGTGAGCAACAGGCTCACTGCTTTTCTCCCTATTGTTCTCTTACTGAAGTTTTTCATCTTCATCGCCACGAAACCTCCTTACGCTTCCCGCAGGAAACGTTTGAAGCCGCTCGACTGTGAATGTATTTTGCGCAAAATAGGAAGAAGTCTCCCCGGAATTTCTCGCCACCTGCAAAACTGCGAAGGGCAGTTTCGCCATAACCGCAAAAGGCGAACTGGTTCGGGCCAGGAGACTTACCAGAACCTTTGGATAGCTGGCATTTTCCGCCAATAATCACCGAACGTCAAGCAATGCCTGGCCCCGAGGGTGCTAACTTTGCCCCCGCTTTGCCGCCAGTTTCGCGCGTGCTAGTGTATTTCCATGATTGACGAAGTTCGCTTAACTCGACTCCCCAACGGCATCACGGTTTTGACTGAGCATATGCCCAGTCTCCGGTCAGTAACGGCCGGCATCTGGGTGCGACGCGGTTCACGTCACGAAATTCCAGAACTCAACGGCATTTGCCACTTCATCGAGCACGCTGTTTTCAAAGGGACCGAGCGCCGCAGCGCTCGCGATATTGCCGTGGAATCAGATCGGCTCGGAGGCAATCTCGATGCGTTTACGACCCATGAGATGACCGGCTTCGCCATAAAGGTTGCGGACAAAAGCCTGCCCGGAGCATTTGATCTAATTGCCGACCTGCTCGCCCATCCTCGTTTCGATCAGGTTGATCTGGAACGCGAGCAAAAAGTTGTGCTCGAAGAAATGAAAATGGTTGAAGACACGCCCGACGAACTCCTCGGCGAACTCTTCAACGCCGCTTACTTCCCCGGCCATCCGCTGGGGCGGCCAATTGAAGGAACGGAAGAGACTGTCTCTTCCTTCGATCGGCAAACGATCTCACGGTTTCACGCGCGTGAGTTTTCGCCGGCGAATCTGGTGGTTGCGGCAGCGGGTAACGTCGAACACGATCGGCTGCTCCGGTTAGTCGAAGAGTCCTTTGGCAATTCCGCTGCGAAGGATGCACCGGTCCGGAGTGAATTGCCTTCGCCGACAGCGGCGGCGCCAATCCTGATTGAACAGAAAAAAGAACTCGAGCAAGCGCATCTCATTCTCGCGGCGCCCTGGCCCGACGCAAAGGATAACGATCGCTATGCGGGCAGCCTGCTGGCGTCAGTAGTCGGCGGCGGAACTTCCAGCCGCCTATGGCAGACGGTGCGCGAAGAGCGTGGTCTTGCATACTCAGTCGGCGCCGGTGGTAGCACATTTTCGGATGTGGGTGTGTTCACTATCTATGCAGGCACCTCGCCCGACCATCTGGACGAAGTACTCGATCTCTCGCTCGCGGAGATGCGCCGCGTAGTCGACGAAAGCATTCCCGAAGAGGAATTGAAACTGGCGAAGGACCAGGCACTGTCATCGATACTGCTGGGGCTGGAGTCTTCGAGTGCGCGCGTCAGCGCACTAGCGCGCCAGGAGATTATCCATGGCCGCAGGATTACGCCGGAAGAGAGTATTGAGAAACTCGAGGCGGTCACCGCAGAGGATATGCAACGCGTGGCGCGGCAATACTTCACGAGCGAAACGCTGGCTTTCGGCGCCCTCGGAAACCTCAACGGCTTTCGCGTCGATCGTTCACGGCTGAAGATCTAAAGTAGCCACAGGGAGCAGAAATGGATTCAACAATTTTCGATATCGACACCTCAACTGGAATCCTTAACAGTCTAACAATCACCTATAATGTTCCTTCCTTGTCCGCTTACGCGGTCGATCACTCCGATGTACTAATAAATGGACTTGGCTCTCATCACGAAGGCGTTGATTACGAAATTATCGGCAACCGACTGGTCTGGAACCACCCAGCAGCGATAGACATCCACGATAAGGTTAGATTAGTAATCTACTACCACGGAATTCGTGACTACCGACTATTATTCCAAGGCATACCCAATTCTAGCTTGGTGGAGCGACTCGCAAGTTTCTATGAAGAGGCAGAAAAAGATTTTAGAAGCGGTGCTTGGCTATCATACGCTTTGATGTGCGGGGGTATTTTTGAGGGTCTTCTTTTTGCAATATTGAATGTTAATAAGTCATTTAAGGACTTGACTGAGGATGCGCTGGCGGCTGGAAGAATCGACGCACAGACGTTTAATATCATGGCTAAGACAAGAAACTTTAGGAACCTTGTCCATGCTAATCGGCACGTCAACGCTTACATTGCTAGAGCTGAAGCAATGGATATTAGAACAACGATGGACAAGCTCATAAAGAACTTTGCTTAGCGAAACTGGTTCATGCTCGACATGAATCAAAGTTCCAACTGGAGTGCTTATGAACATCAAAGTGCTGGTTGAACCTGGCGAAGATGGCTATTTCGTAGCCCACGTCCCCGCCCTCAAGAGTTGCTGGTCACAGGGTAAAACCAAAGAAGAGGCCCTGAAAAATATTCGGGAAGCGATAGACTTGTATTTAGAACCTGAACCTGCTGAACTATCCCACGATCAAGAGCTAATTGAGCTAACGGTATGAAGGTGCCTGTGCTCTCAGGCCGAGAAGTCCTGGCCGCTTTGACGCGCCTGGGCTTTGTCGAGGTTCACCGAAAAGGCAGCCACGTAAAGATGAAACATGAGGATGGAAGAGTAATGGTTTTTGCATTCCATGACGAAGTTGATCGGTATACGTTAAAGGGCGCGCTTCGGGATGCGGGCATCGAGGTTGCGGATTTCCTCAACAAAGTTAAATAATCGCGCTTGATCGCGTCC
>JANLYZ010000147.1:0-16575 GCA_031365905.1 Chloracidobacterium sp.
AGGATAATTCCCGCGACTCCTAACAAACTTTTGCGTAAGAACATTTGCTTCAAACTCCTTTTGGATTTTTGCTGCCCGATAAATTTAGATCCGAAGGGTGGGCTCCCTCAGGTTACATTGGTTAGACGCGAGCAAGCTGCGAGAAGTTTGGAAAGAATGGGGCATTGACTTTCTTACTGGAGCAGAGTACTTTACGACGCAAAGACGATTGGGGTTTAGACTTGCGCACAGGCCCTGACGCAACCGTAAAAGTTTTGTGAGTAGTAAAAATCTGAATGAGCACGCTACAATACCGAGCAAATGCATCTTCTTGAGAACATAAACTCTCCAGCCGATCTGCGGCGACTCTCGCCTGAAGAGTTGCAGCCTGTTGCCGACGAAATTCGGCAGTACATTATAGAAACGATGTCGCGCATCGGCGGCCACACCGGCGCATCGTTAGGAGCGATTGAGTTGGCCGTCGCGCTCCACTATGCGTTTGATACGCCGCGCGATCGTCTGGTCTGGGACGTGGGTCATCAGGCATACGCGCACAAGATTCTGACGGGCCGCCGTGATCTGTTGCCGACCATCAAACAGTATGGCGGCATCAGCGGTTTCCTGCGGCGCGACGAATCAGACTACGACACCTTCGGCGCCGGCCATGCGTCCACGTCGCTTTCCGCCGCCCTCGGCATGGCGATCGCCCGCGACAAAAACGGCGACGACCATCACGTGGTGGCGTTGATTGGCGACGCGTCACTGGCTGGCGGTATGGCGATGGAAGCAATCAACCAGGCCGGACATCTCAAGAGCCGCTTAATCGTAGTGCTCAACGATAACGAAATGTCGATTGCGCCGGCTGTGGGCGCGTTGACCGGCTACTTGAATCGCATCCGCAGCGCCGGCAGTTACCATCGCTTCAAAGACGAAGTTGAAGAGACGTTGTTGTCGATTCCTTCTGTCGGCGGCAGATTGCATCACGCGGCCAAGACGATGAAGGACGCGATTGCAGCCGCAGTGCTTCCTGGCGCGCTCATCAATGAACTCGGCTTCAAATACATCGGCTACGTTGACGGTCATAACCCACGCGCGTTGGTTGCGGCATTGCGTGAAGCAAAACAAATCAAGGATGGGCCGGTCCTGGTTCATGCGCTGACAACCAAAGGCAAAGGCCATCCGCAGGCAGAGCAGGACTATTATCGTTGGCACGCCACGGGTCCATTCGACTTGGAAACCGGCAAAGCGATCAAGCCGAAGGCGAGTGCCCCAACCTACACAACTGTTTTCGGAAACACGCTTGCGGAGTTAATGGCAAAGGACGAGAAGATAATTGCCCTAACCGCGGCGATGCCTGACGGCACTGGTATTTGCACGCCGCTTGAGAAGTTTCCCGAGCGATCGTTTGACGTAGGAATAGCTGAGCAGCATTGCGTTACGTTTGCGGCCGGCATGTCGGTTGAAGGATTGAAACCAGTTTGCGCTATTTATTCGACGTTCCTGCAACGCGGCTTCGATCAGTTGATCCACGACGTCTGCATACAGAATCTCAACGTGAAGTTTTGTCTCGATCGCGGCGGTGTCGCCGGTGGTGATGGCCCCACGCATCACGGACTTTTGGATATTGCTTACCTGCGTGCGGTTCCGAACATCGCGGTGATGGCCCCGAAAGACGAGGGCGAGATGCGCGACATGCTTTACACAATGATCGAGCATGTCGGACCGGCAGCGATGCGTTATCCGCGTGGCAATGGCGTTGGCGCTGACATAGCGCGCGCGCCGCAGCTTCTCGAAATTGGCAAAGGCGAAATACTTCGCGACGGCGGCGAGATCGCGATCGTGGCCTATGGCTCCATGGTCCATCCGGCGTTGCAAGCGGCTGAGAATCTGGCTAAAGACAAAATAGAAACTACGGTAGTCAACGCGCGATTTGTGAAACCGCTGGACGCGCAACTGCTGTTGGCGCTTGCGCAAACCAAGCGGCTCATCGTTACCGTTGAAGAGGCCTACCTGGCCGGCGGCTTTGGTTCAGCCGTTTTGGAATTACTGGAGGAGAACGGTCTGCAGGACAGAGTGCGCGTTGTCAGGATGGGCATTCCGGATCGGTTGGTTACGCATGGTGACGCGAAGTTGTTGCTGGCCAAGTATGGACTGGATGCGGACGGCATTTACATGCGCGTGAAAGAAAGTATCGACGTCCTGGACGATCGTCGCGCTAAGCCAAAGACCGTAAGTCGCTAATCTTTATCAAGCCTCAAGAATTGCGCGCCCGTATTGCTCACGCAGACGGGCGCGTTGTTTTAATGCACGATATCGTCAGGAAATAAAACGGACGGCTGCTAAGAGCGGTAAGAATCTGTTCACCGAATCATACGAAATGAATCGAAACCAAGTTTTCCGGTGTTGCTTCGCGGTGTTTTAAGACCGGGGAGTCCATTCCTTCCAAGTAATCCGGTCCCGGCTCTCCCGATGTGGCCTCACACTTGCTAAGAGTCCCGCGGGTAGAAATCTTAGTTAACTAAATTGACTCGAAAGCGAGAACTATGGACTCAAGCATTACAGAGGAGCAGGAATTCGCACGCGACCTGCCGCTTAGCGAGCCGCATTTTGACGAGGAAGCAACACTGCTTTCCGCGCAGCCGGTAGTGCCGTTACAGGAAATTAACTCTGGAGCGCGTTCACGGAAGCGGATGCTTCTGGGAGCGGCGATAGTTGGTTCGCTCATGTTGGGGGCTCTCGCTGCAACCCTCATTTATAAACGTCAGGAACAGGCGACAGCGATTGTCAGCAGAGCTGTGCCTGGCTCAGGGGTTATTGCTGTTGGGCATGATTCTGCTCCGTCCGCTCCTCAGATTATTGGCGGCATCGGCACTGGCAAACTGCCGGACGCTGCGACCCGCGAAAAGCAAGCGACGCCCGCGGCTTCTCCTGCTCAATCCCACAAGCAGGCAGTTAAAGAGTCGAAGCTGGAGCAAAAGGAGTTGCGGCCTGAACGCACTCGCAAAAGCAGCTCGGTGCGTGAGGAGAAAAAAGACTCTCGCGGCCCTAAGCGCAAGGATTCTGACGAGCTATTGAGAATCAGAGATATCTTTGAAGGTCCGGCACGACCGTGAGCATTTGCCCGATGTGCCTCTCCTAAAAGTTCCTCTCCTAAAATCTCAGAATGGCCTGTCCCCGCGATCTCAATTCAAGGTGGTTGACTGTTTCTCCGGCGAGTGGCATTATCTGCCGCAAGCGACGAAGAGTTTTTGCGATGCGGAGTCTTTGATCGTCTGGCAGATCGCTTGCCCCCGTTAGCTCTCTCACACAAACGAAACCCGACGTTAGTCAACAAAGTTTTTCGCGGTTGCGGCGCGAGAAAGCAGGCATTTTTATGAAACAAGTGTTTCGTGAGCGTGAGTGTATACATCGAGACGAAGGCGCTGAGGGCGAGTTTTACAACGGCGCCTTTTACGTGCAGGCACTTCAGCGACTGCCCGTCGACCAGGCCATGGAAGTGGCCGGCAGGGTGGGTTCGTTCTTCTGGGCCGACGCGCAGAATATTATGGTTTGGTTATGCGGACCTTGCGCTAGTGAACTCAATCTAGGGGATTCGCCACGCGCTATCTCGCAAGCCGCGCGCAGACACGCCTGAAACTCTCAACACCTGCACCAGCTTCATGTTCACGTTTTGCGGTAAAGTAGTGGACGATGAAGCGCAATCGTGCCGAAGGTTTTGGGAAGCCCACGCGCGTCGACAAACTGCTCGTCGATCGTGGTTTGGCCGAATCACGCACGAAAGCGCAGGCGCTCGTGATGGCCGGCGTTGTGCTGGTCGATGAACAACGCGTAAATAAACCTTCAGACCTCGTCACTCCAAACGCCCAGGTCCGTATCAAAGGCGGAGACGATCCCACTTCCCGCTACGTCGGTCGCGGCGGCCTCAAACTCGAAACAGCACTGCGTGATTTTCAAGTCAAGGTAGACGGCTTGGACTGCCTCGACATTGGCGCTTCAACCGGTGGCTTCACCGATTGCCTCTTGCAACATGGAGCCCGGCACGTCATCGCCCTTGATGTCGGGCACAATCAAATAGACTACCGGCTGCGCACTGACGCGCGGGTTGAAGTCAGGGAAGGCGTTAACGCGCGCTATCTTGAACCGGACAATTTCGACGCGAAGTTTGATCTCGTAGTGATGGATGTCTCTTTTATTTCCGCTACTAAGATCATGCCGGCGATTGTTCCGCTAATGAAGGAAACAGGAAAACTGATCACGCTCATCAAGCCGCAGTTTGAGGTTGGGCGTGGGGAAGTGGGCAAGGGTGGGATTGTGCGCGACCCGGAGAAGCACGGGCGCGTAATTGCCGAAGTCAACAGCGCTGCGCAGGGGTTGGGAATGGAAGTGAAAAAAGTGATTGAGTCTCCGATTCACGGCGCGGATGGGAATGTTGAATTCCTCGCGCTGTATGAAAAAGCGTTAGCCGCTGGTTTGCAATTGCTCCTCAGTGACGCTTGCAGTTAACATGACCGCGTTTTCTCCAATCACAAGAAACTGTCGGCGGACTGCAAGAGCGCGATGACGATCTCGTCCATACAGCGTATTGGCGTAGTTCTAAAGCCAAATCAGCCGGACGCACTAAAGACGATGTGCGAGCTGACCATCTGGCTTGCCAAGCGCGAGATTACTTTGCTTGGTGGGCCGGAAATCGAGCGCCAGCGGATTCAGCAGCAGACCGGTTGCGCGGTGGAAGAGGTGGATCCGGAGCAGCTCGCGGTTAACGCGGATTTGATGCTGGTGCTCGGAGGCGACGGCACCATGATCGCAACCGCCCGCGTGATGGGCGATTCCGAAGTGCCCGTGCTCGGCGTTAACTATGGCGGCCTCGGTTATTTGGCGGAGTTTCGCATTGAAGAACTCTATGCGGCGCTCGAATCGATTCTCGCGGGCAACTATCGTTTGGACAAGCGCATGATGCTGGCCGTCGATTTGATGCGCGCCGACGCCAGCGTGGCGCACAACCGCGTGCTCAATGATTTGGTCATCAACAAGTCGGCGCTGGCGCGCATAATCCAAATCGAGGCCTATCTCGATCAGCAGTTTGTGAACGCGTTCCGCGCCGACGGCCTGATAGTTTCTACGCCAACCGGATCCACTGCTTACAATCTTTCGGCCGGCGGTCCGATTATTTTTCCCTCAATGGACGCAGTCGTCATCACTCCGATTTGCCCGTTCACGCTTTCAAACCGGCCCATCGTCGTGCCGGATGATTCAGCGATCGAGTTGCGTTTGAAAACTGATCAGGAAGACGTGACGCTAACGCTTGATGGCCAGGTTGGTCTGCCTTTGAAGGTTGAGGATCGGGTGGTGATTCACAAGAGCAAGACGACCTTCAACCTCGTGCAGCCAACGAACCGCAACTATTTCGATGTACTGCGCGATAAATTGCGATGGGGAAGGTAGCGCGAATCAGAACGGGGAGCGGTAGCGACCGGCCGGAGAGACTGGTTGCGAGAGTTTGCGATTAGAACTCCTTGATTTCATCGGTGTTTCTTTGGGCCGGTCGCTACCACCACCCCACGCGGGCTGCCCGCGCGGGGGCCCCGGCCGCTCCCGGTTCTGATTTGATATGAAAACGCAAAACTCAAAACTCGAAACTGGCCGGAAGCGCCGGTACCTGCCCTCGCTGACGACCCAAATCCTAATCGGCTTGGTGCTCGGCGGCCTACTTGGTTACATCAAGCCTGCCTGGGGCAACAACATCTATTTCCTGCGAGACATTTTCCTCAACCTCATTAAGTCGATCATCGCGCCGCTAATTTTCGCCACCCTTGTTGTCGGCATTGCCGGTGGTGGTGACTTGAAAAAAGTCGGACGCATGGGATTGAAGTCTCTGCTCTACTTCGAAATCATCACCACCATCGCGCTCTTCATCGGTCTCGGCATTGTGAATCTTACGAAGCCGGGTTATGGAGTCGCCTTGACCGCGGCGCGCGATATTTCATCTCTGCAGCAAACTCACGCGCAAGGTTTTCGCGACATGCTCACGCACATCTTCCCTTCAAGCATCATGGATGCGATGGTGCGCGGCGACGTCTTGCAGATTGTCGCCTTCTCATCATTGTTTGCAGTTGCGGTTGCGGCGCTGGGAACGAAAGGCGGGCCTATCATTCGCGGTTGCGAAGCGTTGTCGCAGGTGATGTTCAGGTTTACGGAATACGTGATGAAGCTTGCGCCAATCGGAGTTGGCGCCGCGATGGCGCACACGATTGCGACCAACGGTCTCGGCGTCCTGCTCAATCTGGGCAAGCTAATCGGCTCGCTCTACCTGGCGCTGGTCGTGCTGCTCGTCTGTGTTCTGGTTCCCGTGATGCTTATAGCCCGCGTGCCGATCAGGCAATTCATCAAGGCCATACGCGAGCCGTTCACGATCGCGTTCGCTACCACCTCGAGCGAATCTGCGTTGCCCAAGGCGATGGAAAACATGGTGCGACTTGGCGTGCCGAAACGCATCGTCGGTTTCGTAATGCCAACCGGCTACAGTTTCAATCTCGATGGCACCACGCTTTACCTCGCGATGGCTTCCGTTTTCGTCGCGCAAGCCGCGGAAGCTACCACCGGGCAACACATGAGCTTCAGCCGGCAGATCGTGATGATGCTGACGCTGATGATTACTTCGAAAGGTGTCGCAGGAGTGCCGCGCGCGGCGTTAGTGATTTTGCTGGCCACTCTCAACAGTTTTATTCCCAACGGACTTGGCGCAATCGGCGTGGCCGTAATCTTCGGCGTGGATGAGTTGATGGATATGGGACGCACTTCCGTGAATGTTTTGGGAAACTGTCTCGCTACCGTAGTCGTCGCGCGTTGGGAAGGCGAGTTTGACGACAAACGCGCGCGCGTATTTGGCACCCCGGCGGAGGCGCAATTCGACCTGAAGGAAGGCGATGTAGCTTTTGCGGCCGCGGCGCGCGAAGGAGATTGAAACAAGGCAGAAGCCCGCGCGTAAGCAAGGACTCCTCCGGACTGACTCCAAAGCCCTTGCTTACGCTCGGGCTTCTGCTTCGATTTACGGGGATACGACACAATGGTTTTTCCACTTTACGACGACAACAGCGATCGCACGACCACACCATTTGTTAACTACCTGCTGATCGCGGTCAACATCCTCGTCTTTGTCTTCCTGCAACAACTCGGCACCAACGACAAGTTCACCTACGCCTTTTCAACTGTGCCTCAGGAGATCATTAGTGGCCGCGATGTTAAGACTCCCGATCGTACAGTAGAAACAGTAACCGGCCAGGAGTTGCTGCTTCCCGGCCTACAGCCGACACCGTTTTCCGTTTATCTCACCTTGCTCTTCTCGATGTTTATGCACGGCGGCATCGCGCACATCGCCGGCAACATGCTCTTCCTTTGGATCTTCGGCGACAACGTCGAGGATCGTATGGGCCACATCAGGTATCTGATCTTCTATTTAGTTTGTGGCGTGCTCGCGTCGCTCGCTCACGTGTTTACTACGGCGATGTTTGCGACTGATCCCAGCAGTTTGCTGATACCGAGCCTTGGAGCGTCGGGAGCCATATCGGGTGTACTCGGCGGCTACCTTCTGCTTTATCCCAAGCGTCGCGTAACCGTAATCCTGTTTCGGTTCCTCACCGCTGTGCCCGCCTATGTCGCGATTGGGATTTGGTTCGCGTTCCAGTTGATCAGCGGCTTGGGAATCCTGGGCGGCGGATCACAACAGGGTGGCGTGGCTTACGCGGCACACGTTGGCGGCTTCGTCGCGGGACTCGTGCTCGTTAAGGTGTTTACAATTGGACGACAACCAGGTACTGCATACCCATAAGTTAGGACGAAGAAATTCAAAATATTCTCAAGTGGGTGGTAGGGGCACGGCATGCCGTGCCCCTACTAACATAATGAGGAGCCGACGCAAAATTGCCCACTGGATCGTTCTCAGTTAAGATCAGTTTCCTATTTTGAGGAGTCAGACTATGGCAATTACTGAAAACGAGCTTGCGCCGGCCAATCAACAGGGTCTCGACATTCGCTCCACGCCGCGCGCGGAGATGAATCTGTTTCCGCTCGACACCTTCGCTTATGAGTTTCCCGGGCGCGAAATAAAGATCGATTTTGAGATCACCGAGTTCACCGCCATCTGCCCCTTTTCCGACTTTCCGGACTTTGCCACGATTCGTCTTGAGTACGTTCCTAACGAGCGTTGTGTGGAACTAAAAAGCTTGAAGCTCTACATCAATTCGTTTAGAGAAGTGAAAATCTTTCATGAGCACGTCATCAACGTGATCCTCGAAGACTTTGTTCAAGCCTGCGATCCCTTGAGCGCCGAAATTGAAGGCGACTTCCACGTACGCGGAAATATCAAGACAGTGGTGCGAGCGAGCTACCGAAGGAAGTGAGCAGTAAGCAGTGAGCAGTGAGCAGAAAGCAGAAAGCAGAAAACAAGGAAGATAAAATGAGACGCTGGCGTTATCACAAATCTACTGCTTACCGCTCACTGCTCACTAACTGATCTATGACTTTCACCACCATCTTCATCATTGCCGGCGTCGTCCTGCTCGCCATTTTTATCCTGATTGCGAAGCTGGCGGTTCGCTGGGCCATCAGGTTAACGATCGTTGGGGTGATTCTGGTCGCGTTGTTGGGCGCTATTGGTTTCTGGACGTGGAGCAGCCGGCTCACAGCGAAGCCAAAGTCGAATCGCCCGGCCGCATCCAGCAAGCGAAGTGTTGCGCCTTGAGCCGGAACGATAATGGCGAAAAGCGATACTGACGACGCTGCCGATCCGCTCGAGGCGGAGCTTCTCCTAACAGACCACCTGCCACCGTCAGGATTATGGCGCCGCTACCGTCGCCTCCCGCGCAACGTCTTCGCGATCAGTCTTGTCAGTCTGCTTAACGACGCCTCCAGCGAAATCATCTACCCGCTACTGCCTGTCTTTTTATCACTGACGCTCGGCGCCTCACCGGGAATCATCGGCCTGATCGAAGGAACGGCGGAGTCGATCTCAAGTTTGCTCAAGCTCCTGGCCGGCCACTTCAGCGATCGTCGCGGCAAACGAAAAGTCTTCGTAGTTTTCGGGTATGTGCTCTCGAGTTTTACCCGACCGCTGCTCGCCTTTGCCGGCAGTTGGTCACAAGTGCTGGGACTGCGGCTCGCCGATCGAGTTGGCAAGGGCATCCGCAGTGCGCCGCGAGACGCGATGATCGCCGACACCGTGCGCGTCGAAGAGCGTGGGCTCGCTTTTGGATTTCATCGAGCGATGGATCATACCGGCGCGGTTATTGGACCGCTGCTTGGCTATCTGCTCGTACTCTGGCTGGCAGCGGATCGCAACGCGCCAACCGCCGCCGACTTCAACAAGATCTTTCTGTTGGCCTCGATTCCGGCCTTTGCATCGGTGCTCGTCGTATCGTTCTTCGTGCGCGAGTCTTACCGGCCAACGTCAACACCGGACCCGTTGGATCAGTCGGCGCCGCTTTCCTTGCGGGGCTTTGATAGCAATTTCAAACGTTTCCTAGTGCTCGTGGCGCTCTTTACGTTATCCAATTCTTCTGACGCGTTTCTGCTGTTGCGCGCGCAGTCCAAAGGCGTTTCGATTGCCGCGATTCCGTTGCTTTGGGCGATGCTGCACGTGAGCAAAGTGGTGAGTTCAATTTTCGGCGGTGATCTTTCGGATCGGCTTGGCCGTCGCCGGTTAATAGTTTCGGGATGGATACTTTACGCCGCGGTCTATGCAGGCTTCGCTTTTGTTAGTGATGCGATCACCGTCTGGATACTTTTTCTAATCTATGGAATATATTTTGGTTTGGCGGAAGGCGCGGAGAAGGCTCTGGTTGCGGATTTGGTGAGGCCGGATCAGCGCGGCACGGCTTATGGCTTGTATAATCTCGCCTTCGGGATCACGGTGCTGCCGGCCTCGCTCCTGATGGGCGGTTTGTGGGACTGGCGCGGCCCGCGCACGGCTTTTCTGGTGAGTGCCATTCTCGGCGCAACCGCCGCTTTATTGTTGCTGCTGCTGGTGAGAACGCGACCAGCAGAAGCCCGCGCGTAAGCAAAGGCTACGACGCTCACCGTTAGCCCTTGCTCACGCGCGGGCTTCTGCCATTACACGATTTATTGACACGACCGCAGCCTGCAATGTATACACCGCGTTGTACCAGTGTCCTCGCTTGTTAAAGTAGTCGTGCTGCTCAAGCCTGGCAGACTACGCCGGCGGCGTTCTCTCCAAACTAGTCTCGAGTCTGCGTCAACGGGTTGCTGGTCGAGTTAGATCCGGAGGTTCAAGCTTCAATGCCTTTCACTCATGACATCTTCATCAGTTATGGACATCTTGACGACCTCAATCCTTTTGGTCAGCAGAAGGGTTGGGTAGACCTGCTCCATGAGCGACTCTTGGTCTTAGTGGGCCAGGCGCTCGGCTACGAGCCAACAATCTGGCGCGACGGCCACAATCTGCAAGGCAATGATGAACTGACCGGGGCCATTAGCGCCGGCATTACGAGCGCGCTGTTGCTTGTTCCCGTTATCACGCCGCGCTATGTGCAGTCTGATTGGTGCAACCGGGAGATGGACGCATTCCACGCCTGCGAGCCGCCACCCAGCACGGCCGCGCCCGGTTTTCGCTCGCGCGTGTTCAAGGTGGTAAAGACTCCGCTTCCCAAGCATTTGAAAAAGTTGGAGCCGGCCCAGATCCAAAACCTGATCGGGTACGAATTTTATGCGCAGGATGCCGAGAGCGGGTTGTTGACTGAGTTTAGTCCCGAGCCAACTGACAAAGCTTACTGGCGAATGCTCAACCGGTTGGTTGGCGATATCACGAAGACTCTCATCGAGCTCAAGCACTCGGGACAAAAACAAACCGGGCCGCTGGTGATGCCTGCGGTTGCCCCCGCAGCCGCGCCGCTTTCATCCGCGTCTCCTGAAAAAGCAAACGGGAGTTCGGCGGCGAAGATTGTTTACCTGGCAGAAACCACTTCCGATCTGGCGAACGAGCGCGCGCTGGTGCGCGATGAATTGCAGCAACGCGGCTTCGGCGTGTTGCCCGAACAGAAGCTGCCACTCGATGAGGTCAAGCAAACTGAGAACACGATCCGCGCCGCGCTTGCGCGTTGCGCTCTCTCGGTTCATCTGGTGGGCACGCGCTACGGTTCTACGCCCGAAGATGATGCGCGCTCGGTGGTGCGGATTCAGGAACAGTTGGCCGCAGAACATGGCGCCGCGAATGCCTCGTTTCTGCGTTTGCTCTGGATGCCGACTGGACTAATGACCGAAGCGCTGCCAATCAGTGATGAACGACAGACTTCGTTTGTTACTGAACTTCAGAAACGCATTACGGCCGGCGCCGAGCTTTTGCAGACCAGCGTCGAAGATTTAAAAACACGCGTCGTCGAAAAACTTAATCCGCCCGCGACCACGCTCGCGCGCGGCGCCACGCCCTCGAAACTAAAGCAGGTTTATCTAATCTGCGAAAGCCGCGATCGAAGTTTAATCCGACCGATCAAGGAATACCTCTTCAAGCAAAACATGGAAGTGATCACCTGGCTGGACGAAGGTGGGACCGACACCCTGATGGAATATCATCGCAAGAATCTCAAGGAGTGTGACGCGGCGCTGGTCTATTTCGGCAGCGGCGACGAACCCTGGGTGCGCAAGAACCTCGAAGACCTGCAGAAGGCTTACGGCTACGGTCGTGAAGAGGATTGGCTCGCCAATGCCGTCTACGTGGGCGCGCCACCTTCCGAACAAAAGGAAGACTTTCTGACGCACCTCGTTCCCTACGTTATCCGCAACTTCAGCTCATTCGATCCCAACGACCTGCGCGAATTCGTAAGTGCGGTGCAGTCCGCGTCGGGAGGGCCAAAATGATGGACGCAAACAAACTTAGCAACCCGTTCCCCGGCTTGCGTCCTTTCGAGACTGACGAGTATGGCCTCTTCTTTGGTCGCGAAGGACAGTCAGACGCGCTCATCGAACGGTTGCAGCGCTCACATTTTCTGGCGGTGGTTGGCACCTCTGGCAGCGGCAAGTCGTCGCTCGTTCGCGCCGGACTATTGCCCGCACTGCGCGGCGGCATGATGGCGGGAGCAGGCTCCGGCTGGCGCATAGCGATCATGCGACCAGGCAGCGATCCAATCGGCAACCTCGCGAGCGCGCTGGCCGAAAAGGGCATACTCATTGAAGCCGGCGGCGGGCTGCCACCGGCAGAGGCCGAAGCCATTATCGAAGCCACGCTGCGACGTGGTGCGCTTGGTCTGGTTGAGGTCGCGCGACAAGCGCGGCTTCAGGAACACGAGAAGCTGTTGGTCGTCGTCGATCAATTCGAAGAGTTGTTTCGTTTCCGCGCCGCCCGCGCGAATTCCAGCACCGGCGACGACGCCTCAGCCTTCGTCAAGCTTTTGCTCGAAGCGGCGCAGCAACGTGAGTTGTCGATCTACGTCGTGCCTACTATGCGTTCCGATTTTCTCGGCGACTGCGCTCAATTCCAGGGACTACCGGAAGCGATCAACGACGGCCAGTATCTAATTCCGCGCATGACGCGCGACGAACGCCGCTTCGCGATCACCGGTCCGGTCGGCGTTAAGCGTCGCAAGATTTCTGAGGCGCTCGTCAATCGTCTGATGAACGACGTGGGCGACAACCCCGATCAGCTTCCGATCCTGCAACACGCGTTAATGCGCACCTGGGACTATTGGTCGAGCCGCCGTCTCAATGGCGAGCCAATCGGATTGGAGCACTACGAAGCTATCGGCACTATGTCTGACGCGCTTTCTCGGCATGCCGATGAAGCGTTCAACGAATTGCCGGACGAACGCAGCCGCAAGATTGTTGAGAGCCTGTTCAAAATGCTAACCGAGCGAGGCGTAGACAATCGCGAGATTCGTCGGCCTACGTGTTTGCGGGACGTTTGCGAGATCGCAGGGGCGAGTGCGGCCGAAGTCGTGGCTGTGGTGGATATTTTTCGCGGTGGTGGCCGCTCGTTTCTAATGCCTCCAGCCGGAGTTGTGCTGGAACCTGAAACCGTCATCGACATTTCGCACGAGAGTTTGATCCGCAACTGGGATCGGTTAAAGGTCTGGGTCAACGAAGAAGCGCAGTCGGCGCGCATCTATCGGCGTCTCGCCGACGCGGCCGTGCTACACCACGAAGGCAGTGAAGGTTTGCTACAGGATCCGGCGCTGCAAATCGCGCTCGACTGGCGCGAAAAATCAAAGCCAACCGAGGCGTGGGGCCGGCGCTACCATCCGGAGTTTGCAGAATCGCTCCGCTATCTCGACCAGAGCCTGGCGGCACGCGATGCCGCTCGGGCTGAGCGCAACCGTCAGCGGGAAGAACAGATCGCGCGTGAGCGCCGCGAGCTCGAACAGGCGCAGCTCTCCGCTGAGATACAGCGCCACGCCGCACAACGTCTGCGCGTCCTCGTGAGGTCGCTCGGAGTAATTAGCCTCATCGCCATCGCCGCGGTAGTCGTTGCCTTCGTGATGGCCTGGCGGGCCAATGCAGCGCGCCAGGGCGTTGAGGCCGCTCGCTATAAGTTGCAAAAGAGCCGCACCGCGCTGACGTTGATCCAGAGCTACGAGATGGAGCAGGCGGAGAAGGAGCTGAACGATTTTTATAAGCTGACAGCGAACGACGAAGAGGGACACGAGAATCGGGCGTGGGTGTTCTACAACCTCGGGGACTTGAATCGAAGGCTTGAGCGTCACGATCAAGCCGCAGCCTTCTTCGAGTCGGCATTGCAAACCGAGATTATGATCCACGGCAAGCTCGGCCTCGATTCTGTCGGCACGCTTGATAGTTTGGCACACACACTCGATGCCGAAGGAAACTACGCGGCGGCAGTCCTGCGCCACGAACAGCTAGCCGAAATTCTTGGCAGTGTCGTTGCTGAGAAAGGCAAATACTTCAAGCTGAATGTCGCCAACGTCCACAGCGACTTGGCGAATCTGTATGTCAAGCAAGCACAGGCGGCGAATAGAGAGAGGTTCCCGGAGGTGGCGGACAATGACGAAAGGATACTGCAAATTCCCACGACGGTCCGCGACAAGGCGAAGTCAGAATACCTGAAGGCCTTGAGCATTTGGGAGCAGGTGTTGAAAGACGATCCCGAGTTGCTCGAAAATAAGTATCTGCAAGCTGCGGATTTCTTCGAGCACAATTTTGCGTCCACAGATTCCGAAAACAAGAAAACCTTTACGGGCTTGTTTAATAAGGCCTCAAGTCTGCAGCGCACTATTCAAACTCCGCTTGCCCGCAAACCCATTGGCCCGCCAAATTCCGGAGACGACCCGGGCATCAGCGCGCAACTCGCGTCCGAAGGCAACGGCTACATGCTTTTCAATCACGACAGAGCCCGCGCCTACGGGAGACCTGAACTCATCAAGTTGATCACCGGGGTCGGCGCGGCGTGGGCGGCGCGTCACCTCGGCCTCAAACTCGTTATCGGAGATCTGAGCCGGCAGGGTGGTGGGCCATTCGCGCCTCACGGCGGCGACCATCAGGATGGGCGCGAAGTAGACATCTGGCCGGTAACGAATAACGGCGTTCCAGAGCCGACCAACATCTACGCTCCAAACTACTCGCGCGACCTGACGCGGGATTTGATAAAGCTCATTCAGCAGACCAATCCGAATGCCGTCGTCTATTTCGACGACCCGACGCTCGTTGCCGAGGGACTTGTAAGGGCCACTCTCGACCACAACAACTACATGCATGTCATCCTCCCTTGAGCCTTCAATTCTCGCCTCGCAAAGATATGCGCGTTACCTAATAAGCGACCAGTCTTGTTAAGATTCAAGACCTCAGAAAGCTTGGGAACAATGTCCGCCGGATGCTTAATGCTCCCAGGTCGCGGGGCGGCTTGAACACAACCAGACGGTAGTTAATGAACACGAATTATCAGGTAATAAGAACTGAAGAAGAACTGCGCAAAGCAATCGAGCGGTTATCTACTCACCAGGTCGTTGGACTCGATACGGAGACAACCGAGCTTGATCCTTACTACGGCCGGCTGCGTCTGATCCAGCTTGCGACGCCGTCTGTTGTTTATGTCATTGACGTTGACGCATTTCGAAACGGCGATCCAAAAAAGTCTGAAATCCTAGCGCCGTTGCGCGATCTGCTCGCGGCTCCTCGTCCGATCAAGATCCTCCACAACGCGAAGTTTGACGCGAAGTTTATCAAGCACACTCTGGGAACAGACCTCGGTGGAATCTTCGACACGCTGCTCGCGAGTCAGTTGATCGGCGCCGGCGATATTGAAGAGCGACACGGCCTCGAAGCCGTAGCCTCGCGGTATCTGAGCGAGACGGTCGATAAAACTGAACGGCTAAGCAACTGGGATCTCGAGTTGACCGAGTCGCAACTGGAATACGCCGCGCGCGATGCCGCCGTGTTGCTCCCGCTGCGCGAGAAACTGATCGAGCGTTTGAAAGCGGATTCGCTGATCGACGTCGCGCGCCTGGAATTCGACTGCGTGATGCCAGTCGTCGACATGGAGTTGACTGGCTTCTACATGCATCAGGACCGCTGGCTAGAACAGCTCTCGATAGTTGAAAAGAAGCGGATCCAACTCGCCGAGGAATTGCAGGTCGTGCTCGCGGAAGAGTCGTCGCAGGGAACGCTCTTCGGCGGACCCCAGCGTGACGACATCAATCTTGACTCGCATCAGCAATTGACGAAGGCGTTGGAGCGCATCGGGATTTCCGTTCCCGATTCAACGCGCAACTGGAAACTGCAACCGCTGGCGCTCGAGTATCCAATCATTGGGACGTTGCTGGAATACCGCACCGTGCAAAAGGCGCTGACCAGTTATGGGCAGAACATGATCGATCTCGTCAATCCCACCACGCACCGCCTGCACGCTGACTTCCGTCAGATCGGCGCGCCGACCGGCAGGTTTTCATGTACGAATCCCAATATTCAGCAGGTGCCGCATGCAGTCGAGTATCGCCGTTGCTTTTCCGGATATCCCGAAGGCCGCAAGTTAATCATCGCCGACTATTCGCAGATTGAGCTGCGTATCCTCGCCGAGTTTTCCGGCGATAGCGCGTTCATCAACGCGTTTAGGTCTGGCGCCGATCTGCATCGCGTGACAGCCGCGGAAGTCTTCAATGTCGCCGTGGATCAAGTGAGTCGGGAGCAGCGAGATTTTGCCAAGCGTCTGAACTTTGGCGTGGTTTACGGCATCGGCGCGCAGCGCTTCTCGATCATGACAGGCGTTGGCGTGCCCGAGGCCGAAGGCGTTTTGAAGAAATACTTCTCCACTTACAAACAACTTGATAACTATCTGAATGAAGCTGCGAACCGCGCCGTGCGTGAGCGGCAGGCGCGCACCGGATCGGGACGGCTGGTGCGTTTCCGTTATGCCGATCAAGATCGGCAACAGATTTCCATGACCAAGCGCAACGGCAAGAACACGCCGATTCAGGGAACGAGTGCCGACATACTCAAGCGCGCCCTGCGCTTGTTGCGGGACGATCTCCGCGGCACCAATGCGCAGATCGTCAATATCATTCACGACGAAGTTGTGGTTGAAGCAGATGCGGACGAGGCTCAGGATGTCGCGGTGAAAGTTGAACGCGCGATGGTCGCAGCCGG
>JANLYZ010000202.1:0-14603 GCA_031365905.1 Chloracidobacterium sp.
CTTTCCGGCGTCTCCCCGACGAGCCGCTCCCACGCGTCGAAAGTGCCGCGATCGAGCAGTTCAATAATCTTTCCCGCGATCGCTTTGCCGACGCCGGGGATCGACTGCAATCCTGCAACTCCTTCTTCGCTGGCAATCTTCTGCATCGGCTTAGGCCAGGTTTCAATTGCTTCGGCGGCGTTGCGATACGAACGCAGGCGAAACGGATCGTCACCGCGAATGTCCATTAGCGCGGCGAGACGATAAAACCTGCGTGCGATTGCTGTGTTGTCCACCCTTGTTCCTCAGGCCCAATGATGAAAGGCTGCAAACAGGAATGCTTAGTCTACGTCGATAGGAACTGTCAGATCAAAGGTCACGAAAATCGTACGAACTACGCCACGATCATCGTGCCGGTGCCGCTGTCGGTGAAGACTTCGCTGAGCAGCGCATTGCGCGTGGTGCCGCTCAGAATGTGCGCGCTGTGAACGCCGCGCCGGAGTAGTTGAATAATACTTTGCAGCTTGGGAATCATTCCGCCCGTCGCTGAGCCTTCGTTAATCATCGCTTCGGCTTCGTCCGCCGTGAGTCGCGACAGCTTGGTTTCAGGCTCGCCAGCGCGCAGGTAAAGGCCGTCAACATCGGAAAGCAGAATTAGCTTCTCCGCTTTTAACTGCGCCGCGATTTCCGCGGCTATCGTGTCGGCGTTAATGTTGAAGACGGTGCCTTCCGCGTCTGCGCCGAGTGAAGAGATGACCGGCAGATAACCCTGATCGAGCAACACCGTTAACAGGCGCGAGTTGATTTTGACCACGTCGCCCACATGGCCGAAGTCAACCTGTGATCGTTCGCCAGTCGCGCGATCCACTATCTCTTTCGGCGGCCGTCGCTCAGCGTGCACGATATTCCCATCAACTCCGGAGAGTCCGACAGCTTCAATGCCGCGATTGCGCAACGCCGAGAGAATGTCGGTATTGATCTTACCGGCGAAAACCATCTTGGCCATCTCCAGCGTAGCGTCGTCAGTGACGCGCCGGCCTTCGATGATCGTTTGCTCCACACCCATGCGTGACGCGAGTTCGCTCAACTGTTTTCCGCCGCCGTGGATAACGCAGATGCGTATGCCCACCTGATGCAGCAGCGCCAACTCCTCGGCCAGCGAACTTAGATTCTCATGATTCTCCGTAGCTTTGCCCGAGAGCTTGACGACAAAGGTCTGTCCCTGGAAGCGCTGAATGTACGGCAGCGCCTCGCGCAAGAGATCGAGACGCAACTGATCGCCTACTTGGTGTGTGTTAGTCATCTCTCAGCTTACTCTTCGGACAAATTCAGCCACGGATTAACGCGGATCGGAACTAACAGGAAAATGAAAACTGCCAAATCCGCTTTTCATTTTCAGATCCGCGCCTATCAGCATTAATCCGCGGCTAGTTTCTTCCCGATCAAACTAGCCATGATTGCTTTTTGCACGTGCAGCCGGTTCTCCGCTTCATCGATTACAACTGAAGCCGCGGAATCGATAACGCCGTCAGTAACAATCACGTTGCGCCGGACCGGCAGGCAATGCATGAAGATCGCGTCGTTCGTACGCGCCATCTTTTGCTCGTCAACTATCCACTGCGCTCGATATTGAGCACGCGCTTCTATCTCCCGTTCCAACTGACCGTAAAACTGTTTCGAGCCCCAACTCTTCGCATACACAACTTCCGCGTCCGCAAACGCCGCTGCGACATTGTCAGTGACTTCAATCCTGCCGCCTGCTCCTGCCGCCTGCTCCTGAATGCCAGCCATCAGTTCGTCGTCAAGTTCGTATCCACGCGGATGCGCAAGCACGAGGTCATGTCCCATCTGCGCGGCCGCCAGCGCGAAACTATTCGGTACGGCCATCGGCAGAGGCTTCGGATGCCACGCCCAGGTGAGTACCACGCGCTTGCGTGCGGCTCCGAGCTTTTCGCGAATAGTCATCATGTCAGCCAACGCCTGGCAGGGATGATGCATTGCCGATTCGAGATTGATGATGGGCACTTCGGAGTATTTAGCGAAGGCCGCAAGCACCGGATCGCTTCGCTCTTCTTCCCAGTTTTTCAGCGCGGCAAAAGCGCGCACGCCGATCGCCGCCGCATAACGCGCGAGTACGCGCACAAACTCCGCGACGTGTTCGGTCTTGTCGCCATCCATCACCACGCCGTCGCGATGTTCCAGTGTCCAACTCGTGCCGCCCGGTTCGAGCACAACCGGATTGCCGCCGAGTTCGTAGATGCCAACCTGCATTGAGGCGCGCGTGCGCAAACTGGGATTGAAGAACACGAGCGCGACAGATTTGCCGGCGAGTGGCTTCGATTGATCCCCCTCACGCTTAAAGCGCAAGGCCGAGTCGATCAGTTGATCCAACTCAACGCGCGACCAATCAGATGTAGTTAAGAAATTTCTCATTCCAGGTAATGTGGCAGGGGCGGATCTATGTGTCCGCCCAGGACGCACACGCAGCGGCGTCCCTCCTGCGCCAGGTCTAACGGGTGCGCTTCGCAAAAAGCGGCTTCGTCAGTCCATATAAACTGATCAGCAGCCAGAACGCCTCCATCAAGAACGCCGACAGGTTGAAACGAAACTTCAACGAGACAATCACCATCACTGCGCCCAACGCATTAAGGAGCAGATAACTAACCGCCGCGCTCGAAATTCTCTCAAGCTGCAAAAGCAGGTAAGCCGCTACCATCAGCAGCACGCCAACATTGCCGACCAGATCAAACCAACTGTAATCCAAATCATGCCCTTCTGGGAGCGCAGGCATCCCGGGATCCCCATCGGATGTGTTTTATCCGATGGGGTGGTCGTCCTGCCTGCAATGAGCGCCAAAGGCGCGAACTCGGGCGAACACCTGAGGTCCGTCACTACATATGAGCAGCCAACTCCTTAAGCGTGTCAACGAACAGATCAATTTCTTCGCGCTGCAAACAGAGCGGTGGCAACAGCCGCAACACCTTCGAGTCGCTCGACGTGCCCGTGATGATCTTGCGATCGAGCAATGCCTTGTGAACCGGCGCCGCTTTCTCGCGAAATTCAAGACCAAGCAGGAAGCCGCGACCGTGTACTGCTGCAACTTGCGGAACTTCCGCCAGTCGTTCGCGCAGGTACGCTTCAGTAGCTTTCACGTTCGCAAGCATCGAATCGTTTTCAATTGCTTCAAGCGTTGCGGTGACGGCAGCCATCGCGATCATGCCCCCGCCAAACGTTGTCCCCAGATCATTCTCCTTGATCGTCGCGCCGATCTTTTCCGTGACGAGACAGGCGCCAACTGGAACACCACTGCCCAGCGCTTTGGCCAGCGTTATGATATCTGGCACGACGCCTGCACTCGCTTCGCTGCCGGCGAAGAACCAATCACCGGTGCGGCCGACGCCGGTCTGCACTTCGTCATAAATCAAAACAATACCGCGCTCGTCACAAAGTTCGCGCAGTTCACTGAAGAACTTCGGCGGCGCGGTCCGCACGCCGGCCATCGACTGAATCGGTTCGAGCATGACCGCCGCGACGCCATCATCTGCAAGCGCGCGCACTGATTCGATGCTGTCAAACTCGGCTTCAAGATGTCCCGGCACGTTTGGTTTGCCGATTTCGCGATACTTACCGAGGAAAGTAGCGCTGATGGAGTCAGCCGTGCGCCCATGAAATCCGCCTGAGAAGGTGATGATGTTCTCGCGCGCGGTCGCCATGCGGGCCATGCGCATCGCGTTCTCGTTCGCTTCCGTTCCCGAATTACAGAAGAAGGCTTTCGTTAGTTCACCCGGGGCAACAGAAACCAGTTTCTCTGCGGCGCGCGCGCGCGCTTCCGAGTAGACCAGATTCGAATAGAACAAAAGCTTCCCGGCCTGGGCTTTGATTGCGTCGACGACGTGCGGGTGCGAATGACCGGTGCCGGCAACAGCGTGGCCACCGTAGAGATCCAAATACCTCTCGCCATCGCTCGCGTAGATCCAAACGCCCTCGCCCCGTTCAGCGACGATCGGCATCTTCTTGTAAGTCGCCAGTTGATAGCGCTCTTCAAGTGCAGTTGTTTCTTCCAGGTTAATGGCTGCCTCTGCTTTCATCCGCTTTATGTAACGCGTGCCTGTTAGTTTGCGGGACTCGCCACATTTTTAAGTTTGTCTCGAGGAAAACAATCGCAGACTAACAGTTTGCGCTACTTCAGCCGGCTCTCGTTCCATTCGGGACTTTGCTTTCAGGGATTGCCAACACTGGCTGTATTCCATCGGCATAGCCAATGTCGAACAGCATTCCTTCCGATAACTCACCCATCATTTTCCTCGGTTCGAGGTTAACGACGAATAACGTCTGCATGCCTTCGAGCGACTTCGGATCGGCACGCTCCTGCTTCATTCCAGCGAGAATGCTCCGCTCGTGATCGCCAAAATTAACGATCAGCCTCAGGAGTTTCTCGGAGCCGTTGACGTCTTCAACCGCGATAATTGTGCCGACACGAATGTCGACCTTTTCGAGCTCAGCGATCGTGATCGCAGGTTTAACTGGCGCGACTTCACTATTCATGCATCAATCTCGCACTACCACAAAGACACGAAGGCACAAAGCCTCTCGTCCAGCCAACTGCTAATTGCTTTGTGTCTTTGTAACTTCGTGGTTCTATCCCCTCTCACGGATTGGTGCCCACCAACATCAACCCGGTGGTCTCGTCAAGACCAAACATCAAGTTCATATTCTGCACTGCCTGGCCTGCAGCGCCTTTCACCAAATTGTCGAGCGCCGAAAAGATCACCACCTGTTGACCGCGACTGGCAAAACCCAGGTCGCAAAAGTTTGTGGTCTTCACCCAGTTGATATCCGGCGAGTCCTTCACCAGGCGAACAAAAAACGAGTCGTGATAAAAATCTGCGAAGATCGAATGCAGTTGTTCCTGAGTAAGACTCTCTTTCGTTTCAACGTAGATGGACGAGAAGATGCCTCGCGAAACAGGCAGCGAATGCGTCATGAAAACCAGTTCGTTATTCCAGCCGCCGACGTTTCCAAGTTCCTGTTCAATCTCCGGCACGTGTTGATGTGTGAAAGGCTTATAAGCATAAAAGGAATTCATGCGCTGCGGATGATGCGTATTCGCCGCAGCCTTCGCGCCAGAACCGGATGAGCCCGTCTTCGCATCCACGATCACTCGTCCGTTGATGATCCCACTTGCAACCAGCGGCGCGAGACCGAGCAGGGTAGCGGTCGCAAAGCATCCGGGATTCGCTATCAGACGAGCGCCCCTGATCGCCTCGCGGTTTGTCTCGGTCAGCCCGTAAACAAATTCGCTCTGCGACTGCATCGCTGTGTGCGCGCGGCCGTAGTGTTGCTCAAAAATCTTCCGGTCACGCAGCCGGAAGTCCCCTGACAAGTCAATCGCTTTCACGCTGGCGGGTAAACGCGGCACGACCTCCATCGCCTGACCATGTGGAAGCGCGAGAAAAACGCAATCCAAATCAGCTAACTCCTCCGCGTCTTCCGGAGCTAGCCTGAACTTCAGATCCGTTAAGCCGTGGAGATTGCGATGAACTTCGCTTACCGCTTTGCCGGCCTGCTCATTTGCAGTAACAAAAACAAGCTCGATCTCGGGGTGGAAGAGCAGAATGCGCAGCAGTTCCGACCCGCCGTAGCCTGAACCACCGTAAATTGCAACCTTGAGCTTCATCTCTAACTTAACCGGTTTGTCCAAAGTCCAAAGTCCAAAGTCCAAAGTCCAAAGTCCAAAGTCCAATGCCCAACGTCTTACTACCAACAGAGTCCAGCGAGCCCGTACGTTGTTCAAGCGGCTAGACACAGACTTTCGACATTGGACGTTGGACTTTGGACCGTATTAGTTCGAATAGCCTCTCACCATTCCGTCGCGCATTCGCTGCCGGCACGCCGAATTCCTTCTCAATAAAGTCTTCTCCCATCTGCGAATCAGTAACTGAACCGGCGATCACATCTATCGCGATGCCGCGGCGGCGCAGCAGTTCAATTCCACCCCAGGCGCCGACGTAATCTGACGCGCAGAAGACGAGGCCGGCAGTCGCTGCGCGCAATTCCAGGTCTGCAAAAACCGTTTCGACTGAATAACCGCCCAGCAGTCCGTCGCCAAGTTCGATGACAATCAGGTCGGGTGAACTTTCGTTCAGACGAGCGATGATTGTTTTTGCAACTGACGCCAGATTCGTGGCGCCCACGGTTGAGGGCAAACCACAATCAAGAAAACTCGCGATGGCGATAGCGCCGTGATCGGCCATGTTGAGCGTATCGCGCAGACAGGCAATGCCAGAGAGTTTGGCGGCGGCCGCGCGCCAGCCGTTGCGGGTCGCTTGTTTTATTAGCTCCGTCGCGGCGTAAGTTTTGCCGCTGTTCATGCAGGTGCCGGCAATGATCACTAGAGGAGCGGTTGTGCCCAGCGTGTCGCGCGGCGGCAACGCGGCATCGGCGATATTCAGCACGCGGCTTTGTCCGTCGCTCGCGAGGCCGATCACCTCAACCTCAATCGCATCGCTCAAACTCGAGTGATGTCCGGTGCACTTGCCGATCACGCCACCCATGTTCAGCAGGTGCAATCGATCGCAGGCATTGACTGTGGCGGGAACGTCGCCAACAAAACCCTTCAACGCCCGTCGTCGACCCAGTACACCTATCAAAATATCACCCGGATTGATCTTGGCCAGCCGGCCCGTAGGTAGTTCGAGCATGTTGTAGGTGGCGCTGTCGGTGAGCGCGCGCACCACGACAACGTCGCCGGCGCGCGGCGTTTCTGAAGTTGCCACAATCGCGTTTGACCGGCCGAGATTCAGCGGCGACGTGGCCGAGCCAATTTTGTCAGCGTCGATGATTTGGGTTGCTGCCAACACGTTTCGTCCCCCTTACTGTCCGCGCCGCAATCGCAGCCGCAGCGCGTTGAGCTTGATGAAGCCTTCAGCATCGCGCTGGTTGTAAACTGTGTCGGCCTCAAACGTCGCGATGTTTTCGTCGTAAAGTGAATTAGGCGAGCGGCGTCCGACAACAATCGTGTTGCCGCGAAACAGTTTCAGACGCACATCCCCGGTCACATTCACTTGCGTCTCGTTCACCATCTTGCGCATCAGCTCAAACTCGGGTGCGAACCAGAATCCGTAATAGATACTCTCGGCAAACTTCACACTCAACGAGTCGCGCAAGTGCATTACCTCGCGATCGAGCGTGATCGATTCCAGCGCGCGATGCGCCGCCTGAAGGATCGTGACGCCGGGCGTTTCATAAACTCCGCGCGACTTCATGCCGACGAAACGATTCTCAACCAGGTCGACGCGCCCGATGCCGTGTTCGCCGCCCAGTTTGTTTAGACTTTCGAGTAAGGCAACGGGACCAACTTTCTCGCCGTTAATCGCAACCGGTTCACCCTGGGCGAAAGATATCTCGACGTATTCCGCTTCTGCTTTCGCATTCTCCGGCGAGCACGTCAGTTGAAAAATATCCTCGGGCGGCTCAGCCCACGGGTCTTCCAAAATTCCGCCCTCGTAGGACACATGCATCAGATTGCGATCTGTGGAATAAGGCTTCGCGGTTGTCGCCGTGATAGGGATGTCGTGTGTCTTCGCGTAGGCGATTAGATCGCTGCGGCCGTTGAACTCCCATTCACGCCACGGCGCAATCACTTTGATGTCGGGCTGTAGCGCGTAATAGGTCAACTCGAAGCGCACCTGATCGTTGCCCTTGCCGGTAGAGCCATGGGCGACAGCGTCAGCGCCTTCACGCTGTGCAATTTCAATTTGACGTTTCGCAATCACCGGGCGGGCGAGGGAAGTGCCGAGCAGATAGACGCCTTCGTAAACTGCGTTTGCTTTGACGGCGGTCCAAACGTATTCGCGAACAAACTCTTCGCGCAGATCCTCCACGTAGAGTTTCGAGCCACCGGTTGCGAGCGCCTTCGCTTCAAGACCGCTCAGCTCTTCGCCCTGGCCCACGTCCGCGCAATAACAAATCACTTCGCAGGCGTAACGCTCCTTCAACCAGCGCAGCATGACTGAGGTATCGAGTCCGCCGGAATAAGCCAAGACTATCTTGTTGATTTTCTTTTCTGACACCTGATCTCCCTTGTTCGCAGTCAGTGGTCAGTAGTCAGTCGTCAGCGCTCTCGATCAACTCTCAACTGGCCACGGACCACTGGCAACTGTCCAATTATCCAAACAACTCCCAAATCTTTTTCATCGCCGCGCGTTGCGCCTTCTGATCGCGAACCGCGACAAAGATCGTGTCTTCGCCGGCGAGCGTGCCGACGATTTCCTCGAGCGCCGCGCTATCGATCTCAACCGCCACTGCGGACGCGTGTCCCGGCTCGGTGCGCGCGATGACCAAATTGTCGCCAGAGAGATCGAGACTAAGCAGTCCACGCGCGGCCGCGCCATTTGTCTTCGGCATCGTGTAGTGGCCGCGATGCTTTACGATTCCCAACTCCTCCATGTCGCGCGACAGGCTCGACTGCGTCGCCGGCACTCCAGCGCGTTCCAGTGATTCGCGCAGCCCGGCCTGCGTCGCGAACGGCTTCGCCCTAATCAGGCTCAGGAGCTTCTTCTGCCTCAAGTTCTTTTGCATTCTTCCCTCGCCATGCAGTCAGAGCGCATAACTAGTGCATAGATGCATAAAATACCAACCAAGATGGCTATAGGTCAAGCGGGCGAAGCTCAAATTTGGTAATAGCTTTTCGTTGGCCGCCGATGAGAAGCCGCGTTATATTGTTTCGTGAATTCGATGGGAGGTCTGAAACCAATAGCATGTGTCGCAACATAAAAACTCTGCACAACTTCAAACCACCGGCGACTGACGAGGAGATTCATGCGTCGTCGCTTCAATTCGTACGCAAGCTCAGCGGTTTTACGAAGCCTTCTAAGGCCAACGAAGTCGCTTTCAATCGCGCCGTCGATCAGGTGGCGCAGGCGGCTCACGAACTTTTGCAGTCGCTGGTCACCAACGCTCCACCAAGAGACCGAGAGACTGAAGCTTCAAAGGCTCGCGCTCGTAACGCGAATCGCTTTGGCTCAACTGAGATTGGCCCTGGCAACGCGGCAACCCCGAGCTCTGTTACATGACCGCTTCGCGGTAGAATTCTTTCAGGAATCTTCTCTGGACGTCACTCAACGACTTCTGTCAAAGCAATGACAAAACCACTGACGCACGCGGGAGCAGTCGTCTTTCGCAAACTCGAATCACAAATCTTGTATCTCGTAGTGTCTTCATCGGACGGCCTCAATTGGGTGTTGCCAAAGGGCCACATTGATCCGGGCGAAACTCCGGAGATAGCGGCAGTGCGAGAACTCGCAGAAGAAGCAGGCGTCGTCGGCGAAATCATCGCACCTTTGTCAGTGAGATATTTTAAGCGCGCTGAAAAAGAAGCCAACATTCTGTATTTCCTGATTCGCGCGATTGGCTCGACGGATTCGATTGAAAGCCGAGTCATTCGCTGGGAGGAACAGGCTGTTGCTCTTGAAGTGCTAACCTTTGCCGAAGCCAAAGAGGCGCTGCGTGAAGGCGCAGCGCTCGCAAACGATCGCACTTGAAGATCATGTGTCGCCAACTTCAAACTTTCCTCAGCCTGTTTGGTGTCGCGCTAATCGGTATCGGGTTAGCCGCGTGCACTCGCAGCGAACCTGGGCGCGCCACTTTGTCGCAGCCAACGAAGACATCTGCAATCGAGCAAGACAACGTAGACGCGGAGTTGGCTGAGCGTCTGAAGACACTCTGTAATGGCGCCGACGGTGATATTGGCGCCGCGGTGGTTCACGTTGAGTCTGGGCGAACAGCCGAGGCCAACGGCGCGAATCAGTTGCCGCTTTTCAGCGTTTATAAGTTGCCGCTCGCGATCACTGTGTTGAATGCGATTGAAGAGAAGCGGCTTTCGCTCGACAAGCGGGTGCGCGTAACGCCTGAAGACGTGGCGCCGGGTTCGCAGTTCAATACCAATCTTTGGCAGCAGCCGGTTGAGAAAACTGTCTTCGAGCTGCTGGAGTATTCGATTGTTCGCAGCGACAACACGTCGAGCGATAAACTACTGCAACTAGTAGCTGGTCCGAAGACAGTAACGGAGTTGATGCACGGCTTCGGTTTCGCAAATATAGACATCAGGTATTCATCACGTGAAGTGGCATCCCATCCCGAAAAGCCGAACACCGGCAGTGCCGCTGAGCTGGCGCAACTGCTCGTGAAACTTCAGCAGGGCAAACTCTTGCAGCCGGCTGAGCAATCCTTGTTGCTCGGATTGATGCAACGAGCAAAGACGGGCGGAGAGCGACGCTTGCGGGCGAACCTGCCTGCGGGCACCGAGGTCGCCGATAAGACGGGCACGGGCGACAACACGACTAATGACGTTGGCATCATCACGTTGCCAAACGGAAAAGGACACTTGGCCATCGCAGTACTCATCACGCGATCAAAGTTATCCGCGGAGTCGCAGGAGAAGCTTATCGCTGAACTGGCTCGGGCCGCCTACGACTCTTACGTTTCAGCCCCAACCGAATGATCAGACCCGGATTAAACCGCCAAGCTTATGGGCAGCGAGTTCTCATTCCATTTTGCTTCTTTCATTTGGCGATCTTGGCGACTTGGCGGTTAATCAACTAATACGATGCCAAAATACGTCGCATTCCTACGGGCCATAAACGTTGGTGGCCACACCGTGAAGATGGACTATCTGCGCAAGTTGTTTGAGGCGCTCGGGTTTACCAAAGTGGAGACGTTCATCGCGAGTGGCAATGTCATCTTCGATTCACCTTCACGGAGCGCATCGGCTCTCGAGAAGAAAATAGAAACTTCGTTGGAGCAGACGCTCGGTTACGCGGTCGCGACTTTTATTCGCTCGACAGCGGAACTCAACGACATCGCAAGCTACAAACCATTCTCCGACTTAGAGCTTTGCGCCGAGGGCCATTCGCTTTACGTCGGCTTCACGGCCGCGAACCCCAGCGACGCAGCCAGGCAGACGTTGCTCTCTCTCCACTTGGAAACCGATGACTTCCATTTGCATGGACGCGAAGTTTATTGGTTACTCCGGAGGAAATTTAGCGATTCTGAGTTTACGGGCGCGCGACTGGAAAAGATCCTTGGCATGCCGGTGACTCTGCGAAACTCAACAACCGTAAAAAAGCTCGCGGCGAAGTATTCCTGAAGTGATGATTTAGAATGCATGCCCACGATCTTTTCACACGCCATTTTTGCTTCGGCTGTTGGCAAGGCTTACGCTTCGGAGCCAATGCCCATGCGCTTTTGGGTCTTGACTGCGACCTCGGCAATGTTGCCGGATGTTGACGCGATTGGATTTGCCTTTGGTGTGCCTTACGACAGTATGTTGGGGCATCGTGGCCTGACTCACTCGATCGCGTTTGCGTTGCTGGTTGGCTTCGTCGTTGGGATGTTCGCGTTCGGCAAGCGACCGGCGGGTGCTGGCAGATTCCAGCTGATTCTATTCTTCACACTCGTCACTCTGTCGCATCCGTTGCTTGATGCCTTGACGAATGGCGGCCTCGGTGTGGCGCTGTTCGCGCCGTTTAGCGCGGAGCGTTACTTCTTTCCGTTTCGACCCATTGAAGTGTCACCGATCGGAATGGGGTTCTTTAGTGCCCGAGGCTGGGAAGTGCTGACGAGCGAAGCTATCTGGGTATGGGCCCCGGCAATCGTGATATATTCCGCAGCGAAACTTTACCGAAAGTTAATTGCGGCGACAAAAAGCTAGCGGCCATCTACTCGCCGCTCTATCTCACCCTGAAGCAAAAGGAGAGCCTATCCATGTCCCTCAAAGACCTTTTTATCAACCTGCGCACCCGGCGAAACCTGAAACGCAACGCCATGGAAATTCTCGTTCTCATGGTGCTGCTGTCGCTGGCCTCTTTTGCCAGCTCGATTCAGTCTCAGCCGAGAAATGATGCGGCACTTCTGGCGGCCTACAATGCTGCCATTTACGACGCCGCAGTTTATAAGTCATCAAACGTGCGCCCTCTGAAGCCGTTGAAGTTTGATCCGGTGACCAAAAACACCACTGTGGTTACGCTGACGACTTTCGGCTATACGCCAGGTACGACGACGGTGCCGATTTACGTGTGGGTTACTCAAGTACCCGAGGTGCAGCAGATTTGTCGCACCTTTACCGGAGAC
This sequence comes from Chloracidobacterium sp., assembly GCA_031365905.1. Classification (GTDB taxonomy): domain Bacteria; phylum Acidobacteriota; class Blastocatellia; order Pyrinomonadales; family Pyrinomonadaceae; genus PSRF01. Next base: position 12,109 of record JANLYZ010000202.1, read on the forward strand.
GTGCAGCAGGGCCTGGTCCAACTGTTGGGCCTGATTCCAAACACCAAGCTCGGTAACTTTGTAATCATGAATGTCGCGGAGGGGCAGATTATTCGACCGGCAACCAACCCCGATCCGACGACGACGCTGCCTTGCACGGCGCCTGCCCCGCCTAACTGTGGCCAGGCGTTTCCGCAAGGCGTGGATGCTGCATACGTAGACTGGTTCGCCAACAAAGCCCTAAGCGCCTGGGTAGTTTCGGAGGCGGGCAAACCTGCGGTCGGTTACCCGTGGACGCGTTTAGGCTACACTTACAACTGGAAACCGGGCGCGGACAAATATGGAGCTTCCGAATATGTCATCAAACCTGGTTCAACTGTGACCGTGAGAGAGATCGTTAGCGTTGACAAGTATTGTCGCCCGCAGAAGTAAAACTTATCAGAACCGGGAGCGGTAGCGACCGGCCAAATTAGCAATGTTGCTCTACTGCGGGCGGTCGATTTGGCCGGTCGCTACCGCTCCCGGTTTTGAAATTAGCCTTTAAGTAAAGGAAAGGCCTCTTGATTATTCTTGAAACCGAGCGGCTACGTCTACGTCGAATCACATCTGACGATGCGGAGTTTATTCTTGAACTCCTCAACCAACCTTCGTTTCTGCGCTACATCGGCGACAAGGGAGTTAGAAACATCGAGGACGCGCTTCGTTATATTCAAACTGGGCCGCAGGCGAGTTATGGACAGTTTGGTTTCGGGCTCTATCTGGTCGAGTTGAAAGAATCCGGAATTCCGATCGGCATGTGCGGGCTGCTCAAGCGCGAAACGTTACCCGACGTCGATATTGGTTTTGCTTTTCTGCCGGACTACTGGTTCAAGGGTTATGCCTTTGAGGCGGCGGCGGCGATCATGAAATACGGACGCGAGGTGCTGGGGTTAGCGCGAATAGTGGCGATTACGTCGTTAGACAATGAGGCCTCAATCAAGCTGCTCGAAAAGATCGGCCTGAGCTTCGAGGGTCTGATCAAGCTCACGGAAGACCAACCCGAAGTTAGACTGTTTGGGTAAAGGATGTAGAGTGTTTTGGAACTCAAGCAGTTTACCCAGGCGCAGTTAGCACAAAGATTACAGAGAGATTACACAGGGATTCGAAGCCCGGCCTGCAAGTAAGCTATCATCCATTCATCAATTCATTTGCAATTTAGGAGATCCAATGAAACGTAATGCTTCGGCCGTCTGGAATGGCGGCATCAAAGATGGCAAGGGAACTATCTCGACGGACAGCGGCGTGCTCGCAAGCGCGCAATATTCATTCAGCACTCGATTTGAAGATGGCATCGGCACGAATCCGGAAGAACTGATCGCCGCCGCGCACGCGGGCTGTTTCTCGATGGCATTGTCGGGACAACTCGGGCAGGCGGGACTGACGGCGGACAGTATTCGTACGACCGCGTCGGTTAATTTGGAGAAAACTGACAGCGGCTTTGCGATTACTAAAGTCCACCTTGATGTAACCGCCAAAGTGCCTGGCGCCGACAAGGCAGCGTTTGAAACAGCCGCAAACAACGCGAAGACAGGCTGTCCAGTTTCGAAACTTCTCAAAGCGGAGATCACGATGGAAGCGCGGCTCGAGTCGTGAGCTTCTCAAGTGAGGAAGTTCTCTGTGCAAACTCCGTGTCCTCTGTGTCTCAGTGGTGGATGACGTCCGACAACACACACCACAAAGGCACAGAGGACACAAAGGTGGCACAGAGAAATTGAGTGGGGTCACTAGTGGTAAGCGGCTGGAGTTGCATTAAGTGGCAGGCGTTCTATAGTTGAAGTAGCAATTTTTTAGAGAGCAGGTTTCCCGAGTGTCAGAATCAATCAATACGACCCGCACCTTCGATCACGATAAGCTCGATTATTCTATCTGCGCGCAATTTCTCTTGATGCATCTGGCGTGTCTGCTAGTGCTGTTGGCAGGCGTGAGTTGGGTGGCAGTAGTCACTTGTCTAGCGCTTTACGTCGTTCGCATGTTTGCGATTACGGCCGGCTTTCATCGCCTGCTCGCGCATCGCACTTACCGCACCAGCAGAGTCTTCCAGTTTCTGATCGCATTCACCGGCACTGCGTCATATCAGAAAGGACCCCTTTGGTGGTCAGCGCATCACCGGCTTCATCATCTCGTCGCCGACACGAACGAAGATTTCCATTCGCCGCTGACGCGCAAGTTTTGGCGCGCACACTTTGGTTGGTTTCTGTCTGAGGACAGCCAGGAAACGCACTGGAAGTTGATCGCCAACCTGAGCAAGTATCCGGAGCTGCGCTTTCTCGATCGTTACTACTCGCTGCCGCCGATCGTCCTGGCAGCTTCGGCATTTGGTCTTGGTTCACTGCTCGCGAGATATGCGCCGAGTTTGGGAACTTCCGGATTCCAGATGCTGGTGTGGGCGTTTTTCATAAGCACGGTGGTTCTGTATCACGGCACCTTCACCGTTAATTCGCTGGCGCACATTTTTGGTAAGCGCCGTTTCGCGACCG
>JANLYZ010000208.1:0-5272 GCA_031365905.1 Chloracidobacterium sp.
GCGTTTCAGGGCCGGATCGGTCTCGCCTCCTATGCAGCCGGCGCCGTGGCCACGTTCACATTGGTGTTGTCCGGCTGGGGCCTCTACGCGCTGGCGGTTGGCTGGACCATTCAACAGCTCGTTGTAGCATTGACCGCCTGGCATCGGCTGCGCAGCCACTTCCCAACTGTGCTCCCGCAACGTTTGCCGGAGATGCCGTGGGCCACGGCGCGCAAGCGGCTCACTCAGGGTTCATGGGTCAGTCTTAGCCAGATCGCGCAGGTGTTGGTTTACGGGACTGACGTTCTGATCATCGGCAAACTGTTTGGTCCAGCCGCAGTCGTTCCTTATGTGATTACCGGCAAACTGATTGGCGTGCTTTCCAACCAGCCGCAAATGCTGATGCAGTTGGCCGGCCCGGCGCTCAGCCAGATGAGAGTCGCGGAATCGCGCGCACGTTTGACCGAAGTCTGCATTGCACTCAGTCAGGCGATGTTGATGGTGAGCGGCGCGATGGTTTGTGTGGTGCTCGCGGTCAATCAGGGCCTCGTCGGCCGCTGGGTTGGCGCCGATCATTATGGCGGTTCGTTGCTCACCGGGTTGTTGCTCCTGAGCATGTTGCTGCGTCACTGGAACCTGACGGTAGGCTATGCACTGTTCGCTTTCGGTTTTGAAAAGCGCTTGTGCATCACCGCTCTGCTCGATGGGCTGGTCAGCATTGGCGCCGTCGCTTTGTTAGTCAACTTCTATGGCCTCATTGGCGGCCCGCTCGGAATCATGACCGGCGTTTGCCTGGTCAGCCTGCCTTTGAATCTTTCAGCGCTGGCGCGCGAAAACAAACTCTCATTGTGGGCGCTGGTCAAACCGTTGCTGCCCTGGTTCACGCGTTTCTTCGCCTTGGGGTTGGTTTCGTATGTACTCGCGAAAATCTGGACGCCGCACACGCTGCCACTTGTGGCTGTTACCGCCGCAGCCTGTGTACTCGTTTACGCCGCCGTGATGTTTCCGCTGGCGCTGCGTGCGCCGCTGGGAATTTACGTGCGGCCTCGATTGCGCATCATTTCAGATCGACTCTTTGGCGCTGCGAATTGCGACGATTCATCCTTTCCGGTTGCTTTCTTTGGGCGTGCCCGGCGGCAATGGTCTAAACCGCTTTCGGTTGAAAATGCGACCGCGGAACCGGAGTCTCTGAAATGAGGATTGCGGATCGCCCTCTCGTTTCCGTAGTGCTACTTAGCTACGCGCGGCCGGAATTGTTAAAGCCGGCGCTTGACTCACTCGTTTGCCAATCGTACCAACCGCTGGAAATCATTGTTGTTGACAACAAGAGCAGCCTCAGCGACGAGATTGCGAAAGTTGTCACGCAATACCCGGCGGCGAGGCTGGTTGCAAACAAGCAGAACCTGGGATTCGCCGGCGGCATGAATAAAGGAATTCTGGCAGCGAGCGGCGTCTATGTTTACTTAACGGAAGATGACGTCATCGTTGATCAGAACTGCATCTCAACGCTCGTCGCACATCTGGAAATTAGACCCGCCACCGGACTGGCCGCGCCCATCATGTATAACCAGGAGGACCGAAAGATCAGAAGCGCCGGAGGCGAGCTTCTGTTGGCTGGAACTTACCGCAAGACGGTTTTCGGCGCGGGCGAACCTGACACCGGCCAATTCGCGAGATCGTTTGACGTCACTTGCGTTCCCGGCGCGGCGATTCTTGGCAGACTTGAATTGCTGCACCGTCTGCGGGGATTTCGTGAAGACTTTTTCATGTATGCAGAGGACAACGAACTTTGCCTGCGCGTTGCAAAGTCGGGTTTCAAGATAACTGTCGTCCCCGCGGCTAAGGTCTTTCATTTTGAGCCAGGTGTTGCTCCTTTTGATAGCAAGCTCGAATTTCACAAGATCAAGAACCTTTTTAGTCTCTACCTGCTGCACGCCCCGCTTCGCGTGCTGCCAGAGTTTTACTTGCGCTACGGCGTCATCGGCTTTCTTCGTGCGCTTGTTTCCAAACCTCAGAGCGTTTGGCCGCGGCTGAAAGCATCGCTCTGGTTTCTGTTCAAAGCTCCCGGGCTCGTCATTGAGCGGTGGCGTCGAGCGCAAATTTCTTTGCGTGAGTCAACGCTAGGGCAACGCGCCTTGAATTCAAGCTCGTAGCCAGTGGGACTCCGCGATTGGTAGTTGAACGTCATAAACCCTCCCAACATGTTCGTGCTGGATCCAGTAAAGCTCAGAGCTGATGCTGAGCGGCTGGCGCTCAATTATCAAAGCGCGGAGCCGTTTCCGCACGTGGTGATTGACGACTTTCTGCCCGCAGATGCATTGCGCCGAGTCGCAGATAATTTTCCCGGCGCGGCCGACATCAATTGGTTTGACTTCAATAACCCGCGCCAGCGAAAACTTGCCGCGGAAGATGAGACGCAGATCGAGGACAACGCTCGCTGGCTGCTTTATCAATTTAACTCCGCCACCTTTATCAACTTCCTCGAAAAGCTGACCGGCATCGAAGGACTTATTTCCGATCCATTTTTCATCGGCGGCGGGCTGCATCAGATCGAGCGTGGCGGCTATCTCAAAGTTCACGCCGATTTCAATCGCCACCCGAAATTCAACCTCGACCGCCGCTTAAACCTGCTGCTCTATCTGAATGAGAATTGGCAAGAAGAATACGGCGGCCACCTTGAGCTCTGGAACCGCGGCGTCACGCGCTGCGTTCGCAAGATTCTCCCAATCTTCAATCGCTGCGTCATTTTCAATACCACCGACTCTTCCTATCACGGTCACCCTGAACCGCTTCGGTGTCCGCGCGGCATGACGCGAAAATCGCTCGCGCTTTATTACTACACGAACGGCCGCCCGGAGACGGAAAGTTCCGCGGAGCACGGGACGCTGGTCCAGCCGCGACCCGGCGAGTTGATTCACGGGTTAAACGGCCGCTCGCTCTCAACTTCGCTCAAGTCTGTCTTGCGGCGCTGCGTGCCGCCAATATTTTCAGAGCTGCGTGGCACAAAGAAATGACTGCCGCCGAGTGGCTAACCTACAAGTACTACGCAGCGCGGACGCTGGCTCGCATGATGCGCCTGCTGTCTAACTGGCCGGAGGTTTGGTCGTGCTACCGCGCTCGCCAAACGGCGCCGGCGCTGCGCTTTCGTTCCGGGCTAACGCTCGACCATGGCTTGCACGACAGTCCCATCGCGCTGATGCACGAAGTTTTCAGCGAACGCCAATACCGCCGGCATCTGACTCGCCCGGTAGAAGGAGTAATGATCGATCTCGGCGCCAACATTGGTGCCGTCACGATCGACTGGGCGCGCCGTTCGCCTCGTCTCCACGTTCACGCTTACGAGCCAAACCCGGCCACCAACAAAATGCTCCGCCAAAACGTTGCAGCAAACGGATTGACTGACAGAGTCACCTTTTATCAGGAAGCCGTAGGACGTGAAGCGGGCGAGATGCGCTTGTGGACCAACATCAATAGTTTAACGATCACCGGCTACAGCGAGCTCGCGCCGGAGAGTGGCGCTGTTCCTTTGCGCGTGCCCCTGATTGACTTGAATGAAGTAGTGAGGCGCGCCGGTGGTGGGCCGGTGGCGCTATTGAAAATGGATACGGAGGGCGCCGAGGCAGACACGTTGGAGGGCGCGAGTTCAGCTACGTTGCAGGCCATCAAGCAAGTGATTCTTGAATATCACCTGCGGCGTTGCCCGGACGCGTTAGTCCGTTGCAAAGAAAAATTACGGCGGGCGGGCTTTCGCTGTCTCGTGCGAGAGACAAACGCGTACCACGGGCTGATCTATGCGTCTCGCTTTGATTAAGTAATGATTCGGTTTCTGAAAAGTCTCATCTTCGATCCTTATCCGAACCGGACGATTGCGCTGAGGTTCATGCAGGAGTTCAAGCTGGGCGACTACAGCTCCCGGCTGCGGCATGGCCTCGTTGAGCGCCCACACTACGGCTACTGCCTTTTCAATGGCGCGCTACTCGCGAAGAAGCTGGGTCACAGGCGCATCAGCGTTCTCGAGTTTGGCGTGGCTGGTGGGCGTGGCCTGCTGAGCCTTGAATATCACGCGCGCGAAATTTCTCGCGCGCTCGAGATTGAGATTGATATCTACGGCTTTGATACCGGACGAGGCTTGCCGCAGCCGCAAGATTATCGCGACCTGCCTTACCACTGGAAAGAAGGCTTCTACGCGATGGACGTGGAACTGCTCAAGACCAAACTTGAAAAGGCGCAGCTCGTGATTGGCGACGTCCGGGAGACGGCGGAAAAGTTTTGTGCGGAGTATGAGCCGGCGCCGATTGCAGCCGTGCTGCACGATCTTGATCTCTATTCGGCAACCGCGGCGGCGCTCAAAATGTTTGACGCGCCGGAGAAATATTTCCTGCCGCGTATCTTCTGTTATTTCGACGACATCGTCGGCAGCGCCACCGAGTTGTATAACGACTACACCGGCGAGCGTTTGGCCATCAACGAGTTTAACCGCGCGCATGAGACGAAGAAGTTAGCGGCGCCTTATCATTTCCTCACCGAGCGGATCCGGGAGACCTGGCACAACCAGATCTTCATCTACCACGATTTCAGCCACAGCCGTTATAACGATTTCGTCAGCGACGCGAGACAACAGCTTCCGTTACAGGCTGTGTAATCACCGCGCTTGCCGATCAGTAAACCTTGGTAGTGGATCTTCCCGGCGCTGTATCGGGCACTAGTTAAGGAACCAACGCATGTCTCTTAATTTGACTCGGCGCCTACTTACTTCACTCTATGCGCCAATGAAATGCAGGCTTGAGGGGATTGCTTCCCAGTTGGACAGGAACGCTGTTTTACTTGGTCAGTTGATGGCCCGAGGGAGCCTCCAACCCGACGCCGCGTTGAATGGTCTGACACAAGCCGAGTTCAAAGTGTTCTCGCAGTTTGGTGAAGACGGGATCATTCAGTACCTACTCTCTAAAGTCCCGATTGACCGCCGCGTCTTCGTAGAGTTTGGCGTTGGAGATTATGGCGAATCGAATACGCGATTCCTGCTTGTCGGCGACAAGTGGAGCGGACTCGTGATTGAAGGCGATGAAAAATGTGTCGCTCAAATAAAACAGAGCATTGTTTACCGCCGGTACCAGCTACGCGCGGCTTCTGCATTTATCACGCGAGACAATATAAATGACATCATCGCCAATGCCGGGATAGAGGGCGACATAGGAATCCTGAGCATTGACGTTGACGGCAACGATTATTGGCTGTGGAAAGCCATCAATATTATCCAACCGCGGATCGTCATCTGTGAGTTTAATAGGCGCTT